>JANXPB010000226.1 GCA_025357545.1 Holophagaceae bacterium | reverse complement strand
GGCGCGCATCCTGGGCTGGGCCACCGCGGGCCTGGACCCCGAGTGGGTCACCATGGCCCCGGTGCCGGCCATCCAGAAGCTGCTGGCCAAAGTGGGCTGGGCCAGCGACGAGGTGGATCTCTGGGAGATCAACGAAGCCTTCGCCG
The DNA here is from genome assembly GCA_025357545.1 of Holophagaceae bacterium. Lineage (GTDB taxonomy): Bacteria > Acidobacteriota > Holophagae > Holophagales > Holophagaceae > JANXPB01. Next base: position 31,653 of record JANXPB010000226.1, on the reverse strand, counting down.
TTCAACTGGTGGCCACGCACCGCGAACTGAAGATCCCCGTGGACCGCATCAACGTCCACGGCGGTGCTGTCGCCCTCGGCCATCCCATCGGTGCCAGCGGCGCCCGCGTCATGGCGACACTGCTCCACGCCCTGGAACGCCACGACAAGCAGCGCGGCATCGCAGCGCTGTGCCTGGGTGGAGGAAATGCGATTGCGATGGCATTTGAAAAAACTTAAAAGGAGAAATATATGATTACGAAATTATTTAATTTTTATATAATAAAGAATCCTCACTCTATTGATGATTTAGAAAAAATTAAAAAATCAATACTGATTAAACTACCACATGAATTAAGAAAACTAACAAAAATTTTAGTAATTGATGACAAACCATTTACGCCTTTAGAAAATTTAACATCTCAAGATTATCGAATTAATTGGCTTCCTGATGTTCATGGGTTGGATGAATGTCAAGAATACAATATAATACTGGTCGATTTAAAAGGTACTGGGAAGAGATTCGACGCTCGGGAGCAAGGCCTTCATTTAATAAGAGAATTAAAGAGGCGTTATCCAGACAAATCCATCATAGCTTATTCTGCGGGAGCTAGTGCTGATATTGTGGAACAAGCAAAGCTCGAAGCTGATGAATTTTTAAGCAAAGACGCGAGAATTGAAGAGTGGGTTCAAGTGTTGGATGCTTCTATAAAATCTGTGTTAGATCCTGTCGAAAACTGGAAAAAAATACGTGATAGAGCTATCATTACAGGAGTCAGTTTATTTGATTGTGCACTCCTTGAACATTTTTATATAAAATCACTTAATTCAAAAATAAGTATTATTAAAATAGTAGAGTCAGAGAAAAACAACTTCATTAATTATAATAAAATAAAACCAATCGTTGAGGGACTTGCCTATGGTGGAGCGATCGAGTTAATAAAATCACTCCTATTAAAGGCATTCTAGTGCGCGAAATAATCGAATCAATGCTTAAGCTTTCACCTTACCCAGTTGCGTATAAAATTGATAATTGGATTATATACTCTGGAAAATTATTCAAATATCCATTAAATAAAAAACTAATTGAACTGGATCATTTTGAAAGTTTTTCGAATGGATGGAACCTGGATAGGAATGGATTTTCAGTTTATAAAACAAGACTTAATATCAGTGAGACTAGTTTATCATTTCCGCTCGTTTATTTTGGACTTAGGATTAATTCACTTTCGAAATTTCACGGTAAAACAGATAATCAATCAATTGTATAAGACGAGCTTGATTTTCTCAATCAAGTTAATTCAACGACAGAAATTTTAAATAAAATCCTAACATCTACAATCACCTCCATTACTGACACATTTCACGATATAAGAGCATTGAATGGGGATATTTATCAAGGTTTATATAAAATGGGCGGATTAATTAATAATTATAGAATTGATAATTATGAGTTGTCTGAACAATGGAAAAGCCTTGAATCTCTGAATGAATTTATGTCTTCGAGGCTAGATTACGGTGAATACTTGTTTTCACAAAAACAGCCAAGAATTAAAGAAATAGCAGTTTATAAAACTATCGATAGCTTGAAACGATCTCTAAGCCCGAATGCTAAAATGTTAGGAAATATTAAAATATTTATGAATGGAGAATCAATTTCCATTATAAAAGCACCTTCATTTTTATCAATTATACCTCATATATTAATAGACAATGCTATAAAATATTCTCCTCCAGATAAATCCATAAATATAACTGTAACGGAAACTTCCGATGAAATCCGTGTAAGTGTAAATTCAATTGGTCCTCGGGTCGAACCGAATGAACAGACAAATATTTTTTTAAGTGGGGTTCGAGGAAAAAATGCAGAGAATCTTGTCGAAGGCAGCGGAAAGGGCCTTTGTATAGCCAACGATCTATTGGATACCTTTTTTCATACGAAATTAATATTTAAACAAGACTATTCAATCTCTGAAATTTATAAAGATATTCGTCACCACCCGACAAAATTCTCATTCGCATTGCATAAGAATTGATGAGTATCAATTTTACCCCTATATATTCAATTACTGATCCAAAACACCTTTGACCTAAATAAACCAGAAACCCGCTTGACTTGGTTCGCCCCCGCCCGACAAACTGAATTGCTGGAATCCAATCCATGACTCTCCGCAGTCTCAACAACCTCAATAATAATCGGCCCCTCCGCGCGGATCGCGCGTGGGACGGTGAGGTTCTGGCCTAGCAAGCGACTTCCCCTGACCACCCCCGATTCGCTAAAAGCGGATCGGGGGTTTTTCTTTGTGCCCTGCCCTTTCAAGGAGCCCCCATGTGCGGCCTCGTCACCATCCTCAACATCGATCCGACCCGCTCGAATTCCGGTGAACTGCGGAAGCTGGCGCTGTCCATGGCCAAGAAGATCCGCCACCGAGGGCCCGACTGGAGCGGCATCTACAGCGATGCGCGGGCGATCCTGGCCCACGAGCGGCTTTCCATCGTGGACGTGGAGCATGGCGCCCAACCGCTGGTGGACACGCTTAAAGGCAGTGTGCTGGCAGTGAACGGCGAGATTTACAACCACAAGGACCTGCGCCGCGGTTTGAAGCACGAGCATGACTTCCAGACTGCTTCCGATTGCGAAGTGATCCTGTACCTCTACGACGAGTTGCAGCCGAAGGAGTTCCTGAACCGCATGAACGGCATCTTCGGCTTCGTGCTCTACGACCCCAAGCGGGAGACTTTTCTGATCGCCCGCGACCCCATCGGCGTCATCCCACTCTACGTAGGCTGGGACCGCCAGGACAACCTGTTCGTGGCCTCCGAGATGAAAGCGCTGGTGGGCCATTGCGAGCGCATCCGCGAAGTGCCGCCGGGTCACTACTACCTGGGCCATGAGGCGGATAAGGGCTTTCAGCGCTATTACGAACCCCAGTGGGCCGAGCCGGGTTTCTACCCCAGCGATCCTTACGATCCCGCGAAGCTGCGCAAGGCTTTGGAAGATGCCGTCCACCGGCAGCTCATGTGCGACGTGCCCTATGGCGTGCTGATTTCCGGCGGCGTGGATTCCAGCATCGTCGCCTCCATCGCCGCGCGCTTTCGCCAGACCCGCGTGGAGGAGGACGACAAGGCCCCCGCCTGGTGGCCCCAGATCCACTCTTTCGCCGTGGGGTTGGAAGGCGCGCCGGACCTGGCTCCGGCACGAATGGTCGCCGAGCACATCGGCGCCATCCACCACGAGATCCACTTCACGGTGCAGGAGGGCCTGGACGCGCTCTCCGACGTGATCTACCACCTGGAGACCTTCGATATCACGAGCATCCGGGCCTCGACGCCCATGTACCTGATGATGCGGAAAATCCGCGCCATGGGCATCAAGATGATCCTGTCGGGCGAAGGGGCCGATGAGATTTTCGGCGGTTACCTGTACTTCCATAAGGCGCCCGACGGCCATGCCCTGCACGACGAGACCGTGCGAAAGCTTCAGAAGCTGCACCTCTACGACTGCCTGCGGGCCAACAAGGCCAGCGCCGCCTGGGGTGTGGAAGCGCGCGTGCCCTTCCTGGACCGCGAGTTCCTGGACGTGGCCATGATGATGGACCCGGAGCTGAAACTGCCCCGCAACGCCGGCCGCGCCAAGCCCATCGAGAAATTTCCCCTGCGCCAGGCCTTCGACGGCACGCTTCCGGAACAGGTGCTTTGGCGCCAGAAGGAGCAGTTCTCCGATGGCGTGGGCTACGCCTGGATCAACGGCCTCAAGGCCCACGCGGAACACGAGATCACCGACAGCATGCTGCGCGGAGCCCACGAACGCTTCCCCGTGAAGACTCCCGAAACCAAGGAAGCCTACCTCTACCGCCAGCTCTTCGAGCACCATTTCCCGTCCGCCACCGCCGTGAACTGCGTGCCCTTCGAGAAGAGCGTCGCCTGCAGCACCGCCACGGCCCTACTCTGGGACGAGGCCTTCCAGAAGATGGCGGATCCTTCCGGCCGGGCGGTGATGGACGTGCATGAAACGGGGTACGTCCAAGATTAGGAGGGAAGGACAGGAACGCCACAACCCATGGACTCTCTCGCCACCCTCACGACCATCCTTCGCCGGGCCTACTCGGGAGAGATGACGGCGGCCTTGGCCTACCGGGGGCACTGGCTCTCCCTGCGCGACCCGCAGGAGGTCGCCGAGATTCAGCAGATCGAGCGAGAGGAATGGGTTCACCGCAAGCAGCTTGGATATTGGATGCAGCAGTTGGGTGCCCTGCCCATGGGGTTCCTGGAATTCAGGATGGCCATCCTCGGCGCCATCATCCTCATCGGCTGCAACCTGGTGGGCTGGTTCATTCCCATGTATTTTGCCGGACGCCTGGAAGCCCAGAACGACCTGGAGTACGAGGAGGCCGCGGTCCATGCGGAGGCCCTGGGCCTACGTGCGCTCTTCACTGATCTCAAGGCCATGGCCCAGCTGGAGCGGGAGCATGAGGCCTACTTCCTGCGGAAGGTCGCGGGGCACCCGGCCCTGCCCTTCTGGCAGAAGCGCTTCGGCTGGGGGCCGGGCGGTTCAAAGCAAGAGGATCTTTAACCTGTTGCCTTTCGGCGGGTCGATGGTAAGAACCATGCCGATGATGAACCCAACCCGCTCCCCTCTTACCTCCTCAGCCCTGGGCCTGATCCTGGCGCTGGCCTGGACTTGTCCATCGGCGGCCCAGGCTCCAAAACCAGCCCGGGTGGGCTTCCATGCGGCCGCCTACGATGCTGCTGGGAAATTGGTTCCCTGGACCTCCTGGGAGGACGCCATCGACCGGGAGATGGCCTGGTACCTCAACTGCCCCATCGGCACCCATGACTACCCGGTTTTTGTGTACGCCACCTTCATGGACGACCGCTACCGTCCTACAAAAACCGAGATCATCCCCGCCACCCAGAACGGCATGGGCATTCTGTCCTATCTCAAATACTGGGAATACGGCCGGCGCACGAATCCGAAAGTGCTGGCCTGGGCGCGGAAGATGGGTGACTACCTGGTGCAGGAGGCCCTCACCAAGGATGCCGGTGTCTACCCGCGCTTCACCCGCGCCACGGGCCACCACACGGCCTTTCCGATCAAAAAGAGTTCCCAGGGCGACGAGATATTCGGGCGGGATGTCATTGAGCCCGACAAGGGCGGCCTCGCCGGTTATGCCTTGCTCAAGCTCTTCGATGCGACGAAGGATAAACGCTATTTCGACCAGGCCCTGCAGAACGCGCGTTGCCTGGCGGCCACCATGCGCACGGGCGACGCCACGCATTCTCCCTGGCCCTTCCGGGTGGATTCGGTCGCCGGGAAAGCCTGGGGGGAACGCAACGGCAACATGGCCTTCAACCTGCGCCTCTTCGATGAGCTCAGCCACCGGGGCCAGCCGGAATTCCAAGGCCCGCGGGACGCGCTGTGGGGCTGGATCAGGACCTTCCAGATCCCCGCCGGGGACAGCCGCGCCGACAGCCTGTGGATCCAGTTCTTCGAAGACCAGACCGCCGAGGACAACCGCACTTCCTGGGCGCCACTGGAGATGGCCCGCTACCTCATCGAGCGCCGGGAAGCCCTGGACCCGGACTGGAAAGCCCACGCGGACCGCCTCATCCAGTTCGCCCTGCGCCATTTCTCGGCCCCTGGTCCCGGCGGCGTCACCACCATGGGGGAGCAGGACGTGGACCCGCAGCCCTGGGGCGGTGCCTGCTCGAAGTTGGGCGGCGTGGCGGCGCTGTTCTACGCCGCGGGTGGTGGTGAAAAATACCGTGAGATCGCCTACCGCAACCTCACCTGGATGGCCTACCACATCGACCAGGACGGCTGTCCCACCGAGCGCACCGGCGACGGCATCCACCTGCGCGGCGGCTGGCAGGAGGACTGCCACACGGACGTGGTCCACAATTTCATAGACGCGCTCCAGGCCGTGCCGGAATGGCGGGGCGCCGGGTCTTTGTCCTCAGCGGCTCCTGAGGCCCTTTCAGCCCCGGTTGCCAAAGGGATGTGATTCCCCTGGCACCCTGGTCAGGATGGACCTTGCACTGGAGCCGGGCATGGCCGACCCCTCAGACGCTCAGAAACCAAAAGCTCCCCAATCCGCACCGGAGGTGCGTCGCGCCGAAGGGAAAGCCCTGCGCGCGCGGTTGTCGAGGGCCGATCTGGGCTCCTGGAGCCCCGCGCCCGACCGGTCCGACCCCATCCCGCGGCTGCAGGCCGCAGTGGCCCACCGGGATCCGGCGCTGCTGCCCATTCGCTGGGGCCGCATGGCCCGGTCGCCGTTCTACTTCTTCCGGGGCAACGCAGCCCTCATGGCCGCGGACCTGGGGACCGGGCCCGTCACGGGCCTGCACGCGCAGCTGTGCGGGGACACCCACGTCATGAATTTTGGTGCCTTCGCCAAGGAGGACGGCAGCCTGGTTTTTGATCTCAATGATTTCGACGAGACCTGCCGAGGCCCCTGGGAATGGGACCTGAAACGCCTGCTGGCCAGCGCAGTACTGGCAGGGCGGGAGGCGGGGCACGGCGACGCCACTTGCCAGGAGGCCGCTGGGCGCTGTGTGCGCGCCTATGTCGCCGGCATGGACCGCTTCGCGGACCTCGGGATCGTGGCGCTGTCCCGGGAGGAACTCGGCCCCCACAACGACGGCGGCGCCTTGGCGCCGGTCTTCGAAAAAGCCTTGCGCAGCACCCCCGAAAAGCTGCGAGAAAAGGCCATCGAGGCCGGGCCGCGTTTCCGGACCCGGGACCCCTTCGTCCGGCCCTTGACCGAAGCGGAGGCGGCCCCCTTCCTCGCTGCCTTTCCCGCCTACCACGGCACCCTGGGCCCCGCCCGCCAGCAGGTGCTGGAGGGCTACCAACCTGTTTGCCTGGGACGCCGGGTGGCTGGCTGCGGTTCCCTTGGGGTGGTGGACGTGCTTGTGTTCTGTCAGGGGAACGGCCCTGATGATTTCTTATTTTTGGAGTTCAAGGCACAGCATGGCAGTGTTTGGAGCAGATACTTAAATGATACTGAGGATGCCCATGCGGGCCACTGGGCGGCCGTAGGACAGCATCGCATGCAGACCTGGGCAGACCCCTTCCTGGGCTGGAGCACGGTGACGGGAGCGCCCTTCCTGGTGAAACAGTGGTCCGACCACAAGGCCGGCTTCGAGTTGGAGGATCTGGCGGGACCGGCCCTGGGTATCTACCTGGAATTGTGCGGCACGGTCCTGGCGAAGGCCCACGCGCGCAGCGGGGATCCTGCGCAACTCGCGGGTTACCTGGGGCACGGAGGCGAACTGCCTGAGGCCTTGCCTGTCTTCGCCCTGCGCTATGCGGACCAAGCCACCGAAGACTGGCACACCTTGAAGAAGGCCATCTCCTCAGGGCACCTGGAGGCCTGGGAACCGGGCGAATGAGCCGCTCCTCACGGCCGGCGGGACGGCGGGGCAATCATCCCTAGCCCGGCGGGGCTTTTGAACCAATGCTGGAAGCGGCGGCTACGCAATGGAGCGCTGGGGAGGCGCTGATGAGCCGCATGGATGAGCTCCAAGAACGGCTCCAGGCCATTGAGAAGGAGATCCTGGAGGAACTGCACAGCCTCCGGGAAGACCGGGGCTAACACCAGCAGGGTCGCCGGATCCGCATCCAGGAGACCCTCCGGAAGGCCCACCGGGCCCAGCGAAAGCGCGTGCGCGTCTACCTTTGGGAGGGCCGGCTCCTGGCCTACCTGGTGGCGCCCGTGATCTGGTCGGGCCTCTTCCCGGCCCTGCTGCTGGATTTGTACGTCATTGTCTACCAGTTCGTCTGTTTTCCGGCTTATGGGATCCCCCAGGTGAGACGAAAGGCCTACATGGTCATGGATAGGCGGCCCTGGCCTTACCTGAACTGGCTGGAAGTCCTCGGCTGCGTCTGTTGCAGCTATTTCAATGGCCTCATGGCCATGGTGTCGGAAGTCGCCGCACGCACCGAGCAGCACTTCTGCCCAATCAAACATGTACTCAAGGCGAAGACGTTCCACAGCCGCTACCGTTATTTCTTCGAATACGGCGACATGGAAGGCTACCGCGCCCGCCTGGAAGCCGTGCGGCACGACTTCTCCGACTTGCGGGCCGTCCAGGCGACCGCAGAAAAACTCCCTTAGACCGGCCCCGCACCTGGGGACCCGGGGCGGGACTGGAGCCAGGTGAACCCTTCAGTTGTTAGAACCGCATCCGGATCGACGCGCGCACGCTCCGGCCTGGCAGCAGGTAGTACTGGGCATCCCCCAGTTCGCTTTCGGCCACGGGGTTGCGGCGGTCGGTCAGGTTCTGGCCGTCGAGGCGGAATTCCCAGGTGCCCGTGCGGTAGCCGAGGCCCGCCGCCAAAGTCGTGTAGCCGCCCACCGGCGCGGTGTTGCGCTTGTTCAGATAGACGCCGCCGGTGTAGTTCAACTCGAAAGAGCCCGTGAAGCCCTTGGCGGGCGCGTAGAGGAAGCCCAGGGCGCCCAGGTGATAGGGCGACATTTCTAGCCGGTTGCCTTTGAGCTGGGTGGGCACGCCGGGATCGAATTCGAAGGCTAGGTCGCGAAAGCGGGTGTCGTGGTAGCTGTAGGACACCCGGGTGAAAAAGTCCGACGCGCAGCGATAGCGGAGATCCGCTTCCACGCCCTGGAAGCGCTGCTTGCCGCTGTTGATCAGGGTGGAGGTTGAATCCCCAGGCTTGAGCTGGGATATCACCAGGTTTTCCATGTCCATCATGAAAGAACTGACTTCCAGGGCCAGCTTGCCGTCCATCAGACGCGCTTTGATCCCCAGATCGACGCTCTGGCCGGTCTCCGGTTTGAGGAGCTGCGAATGGCTATCGAGCCCGAAGTCGATGGCCGACGGCTTGAAGGAGTTGCGGTAGTTGGCGAAGAAGCCCACTTGATTGCCGCCCTCCTGCCAGGCGGTCCAATTGGCGCCGACACTGCCGGTGAAGCGAGTCTCGGTATGGGCGTCCTGCCCAGCTTCGAAATCCTGGCTGGCAAGATCCAGGAGGGTGGTGCGCCGGGATTCATCCGTGCGATTCAGCCGCAGGCCAGCTTCCACGATCAGACGAGGAGTGGGCGTCCATTCTGTGAAAACGTACAGACCTGAGAAGTCACGCCGATCATCGATACGGATGGCGGCGGCGGGAGGCAAAGCATCGCTGCCCGGAGGGTTCGTGCCATCCAGGTTCACGAAATAGTCGAAATCGCCTCCGCGCCCTTGGCCCTGGCCGTGGAGATGGTCGATGCCCACCACGGTCTTGAACCCCGGAACGGAAGTCCAGGCCACATGGCTGTCGAGGTAGATGTCCGTGGTCTGGACCTCTTCCCGAAAGCCGTGGGCATTGGGGTCGTTTTGGCTCACGTCCACCAGGAAGCCGCGGAAAACATTCTGCTTGGACTGGGAGAAGGAGGCGGTGGTGGACCAGAGCCCGCCCGCCAGGGCCCGGTCGTAGCCCACATTCAGGGCCAGGCGACGGTTATTGATGAAGGCGCCGGAGGGGTTGTGGTTCGTGTCCACGGCGATTTCATCCGTGAGGACCTTCCCGACCCGGGGATGTGGGCTGCCCGGCTTCTGGTCCACGGAGGTCCAATCCACGTCGAAGCGGAAGCTGCCCTCGGCCAGCTCCATGCGGTTGCGCCACAGCAGATGGCTGCGCTCGAACTGCGTCCTTGGGTCGTCGAAGCCCTGCTTCGTGTAGTCGGCGGTCAGGCTGGAGTCGAAGCCTGCCCACTTGGGCACTTTCAGGGTCACCACGCCGCTGCCGCTGGAGTGATTGCCGCCCGTCAGGGTCACGGAGCCCTGGGCGTCTCCGGGCAACTTGTGGATGACGTGGATCACGCCCACGAAGGAGGTGGCGCCGTACATCACCGGCGCGGCGCCGCGCTGCACCTCGATGCGCTCGACATCCTGAAGGTCTAAAGTGGAAAGGGCCGGGTTGAAGGTGCCACCCCAGGGCACGCCGTCCACCACCAGCAGGAAAGCGTCGAATTCCTTTAGGCCCCAGAACTCGGGAATGTTGGACGCCGGACCGTTATCGCCGCCCGGAGCGATGAAGACGCCCGCCACCATGGCCAGGGCGCTGCGCAGATCCGTGGCCCCGCGTTCCGTCAATTCCTTGCCCGTGATCACCGTGATGGAGGCGGGCACCTTGGCGGGATCCTCGGGGAACCGCGTGGCAGTGACCTGGACCGTGGCGGTGCTCGGGTCCTGGGGTTTCGCCTGGGCGAAACCTTGCAGGGCAGAGAGGCCGCTGGCAGCGGCAACAATGGAATAGCACAGGCGCAGGTTTCGCACGGGATCCTCAAAAATGGCCGAGTGATTCGCCTGAAAACACGGAATCAACTCACTGATTGTCTGCAAGGATTCTGTCAGATGCGCGGAGATATGACAAGAACCTATCAGCCCATCCGAGACCCCAGAAAATGTCCGAGCCGCTGTCCGTCCGCCAACGCCTGCACCAGAGCGCTGCCGATGACCGGCGAGGCGCCCATGGCCCGCACCTCCGCCAAAACTGTGGGATCGCTTAGGCCGAAGCCCACCGCCAGCGGGCGGCTCGTCAGGGACTGCAAGGCCTTGACCCGCTCCCGCACCGACCCCAGGTCCGTGGCGCTGCCGCTTCCCGTTACTCCAAGACGGGCCACCACATAGGCGAATCGTTGGGCGAAAGGGTACTCGGGGCCAGGATCCGCTCGGACGGCCAGCAGATTTCTAGCCCGGTCCAGATCCGTTGTGGGGGCCAGCAGTGGAATCATCGGGTAACCCGCCGCCCGGAGCCGGGCCTCGAACTCCGGCTCTTCGGAATCGGGCAGATCCACCACCAGCAAGGCTTTGACGGCCGTGGGGCGCAGCAGCTGCAGCAGCCGCTCCAGGCCGATCTGCAGCAGTGGATTCAGGTAGGTGAACAGGATCAGGTCCGGCGAATCTGCACAGGTGGCCAGCATCTCCAGCACCTTGAGGGGCGTCGCGCCAGCCTGGATGGCCCGGTGCGCGGCAGCCTGGAGCACGGGGCCGTCAGCGATGGGGTCGCTGTGCGGCAGGCCCACTTCAAGCGCCTCGATGCCCAGGGCCTTAGCTTCGGAAAGCAAGACCGGCAGTGAATCCAGTGACGGATCGCCGGCCATGATGAATGGAAGGATGGAGGTCATGTCAGCCCTTCTGGGAGTCAAATGTGGATGAGCGCTCGATCGGACCATCCTAAAATTGGTAGGCGCACTGCACTCAGTTCATGGCCTAAAGGCCTAATTTTGATTGATAAGTCGAAAGGTCCTTGTCTCCCCGGCCCGAAAGGCCCAACAGCACGCTGCTGAACCCCATCCGGGCCAAGTCCGGCAGACGAGCCAGGGCGTGGCTGGATTCCAGCGCGGGGAGGATCCCTTCGGTTTCGCAGAGCAGCCGCGCACCCGCCAGGGCTTCTTCGTCCGAGGCGCGCAGCACCCTGACCTGGCCGTCCATCGCCAGAGCTGCCAGCTCCGGCCCCAGGGCGGGGTAGTCCAGTCCGGCGCTGATGCTGGCGGTCTCCGCCGTGTGGCCGTGTTCGTCCTGGAGCAGCAGCGTCTTGCAGCCATGGAGCACGCCCAGGCGCCCGCCGTCCAACCGGGCTGCGTGTTCGCCCAGAGCGGACCCGTGCCCACCGGCCTCCACGGCGAAGCGCTGCAATGCGTCCCCAAGGAAGGGCACCAGCAGGCCCAGGCCATTGCTGCCCCCGCCGGCGCAGGCGATCACCGCATCCGGCAGAGCGCCATGCTGCTCCAAAGACTGGGCCCGGGCCTCCTCCCCAATGACCACCTGGAAGGTCCGCACCAGCGTGGGAAAGGGGTGGGGCCCCAGGGCCGAGCCCAGGATGTAGTGGGCCTTGTCGCAGCGGCCCGCCCAAGCTCTCAGGGCCTCGTTCACTGCCTCCTTCAGGGTGCCCTGCCCCGCTTCCACGGTCACCACCTCGGCTCCGAAGAGTTTCATGCGGGCGACGTTCGGCGCCTGCCGGGCCATGTCCACCACGCCCATGTAGACCGTGCACTTGAGGCCTAGCCGCGCGCAGGCCGCGGCGCTGGCCACACCGTGCTGGCCCGCGCCAGTTTCGGCGATGACTTCCTCCTTGCCCATGCGCCGGGCCAGCAGGGCCTGGGCTAGGGCATTGTTGATCTTGTGGGCGCCGGTGTGGGTGAGGTCCTCGCGTTTGAGAAAGACATTCCGAAAACCCAACTTGGCCGCCAGTCGAGGCGCCGGAGTCAATGCCGTCGGCCGACCCACATAGTGACGCAATTCAGCCTTCAATTCACCCTGAAAGGACGGGTCCGATACGGCCCCACGCAGGGCCTCCTCCAGGTCAATAAGGGGCTGCATGAGGGTCTCGGGCGCGTAGCATCCGCCCAAAGCTCCGGTTCCGAACCGGGTGGGTAGCTGGAACTCAGTGGCGTGCATGGGAAGCCTCGCTGGATAGGGACTGGGCGGCATGGATGAAGGCGCTGACTTTCACCGGATCCTTGAATCCAGGGGAGGCTTCAAGGCGGCTGGCGGCATCGAAGCCTCGCAGATTGGGCCGGGCCGTGTCGGGCACGCGCCCCCAGCATTCACGGAGATTTTTCCCGTCCAGGCCGCCGGCCAGAAGAAATGGCCCCGGTGGCGGATGGACCATGTAGTGGGATTGGCCAGAGCCCCCGGCCAGGCCTGTTTTCAAGGGGCTCGGCTCCCACAGGTAAAGATCGGCTTCGAAAGCCTGCTGGCCGGCTTCGTCGCTCCAGGGTAGGAGCACGAAATAACCATGTGATTTAAGCTGTTGCAGTACCAGTGCCCTTCGATGCGCGGGCACATGGGGCTGGATGCGGCGGATTCCGGAGCTTTCCGCCATCCGGATCATGGCTCCAGCATCTTCGCCGACCATGACCAGCACGGCCCGGTCAGGGGCGCCCGCCGAGGCCGAAACTAGATCCACGCAATGGCGGGGGCTGGGCGGGTGCACCACGAAGCCCAGCAGATCGGCACCTTCCGCCAGGGCCAAGGCCGCATCGGCGGCGCGGGTCAGGCCGCAGACCTTGACGATCACGGCGCCACCAGGGCTTTGGCACCAGCCAGCACGCGTTCCAGGAAATGTTTCGGGTCGCTGCTGCGCATGAGGGCTTCCCCTACGAGCACCGCATCGAAGCCCGTCTGGAAGGCCCGCACCGCGTCCTCTGGCGTGGAAAGCCCCGATTCGCGGATGAGGATGGCATCCGGGAAGGCCTTCCGCAGCGGCGCTGCGTCCGGGGCCCCCAGGGTAAAGGTGGCGAGGTCCCGGGCGTTGATGCCCACCAGCCGTGCCCCGGAATCCTGCGCGTACTGGAACTCCGTCAGATCATGCAATTCCACCAAGGGCTCCAAACCCAAGCCCCGAGCGGCTTCCGCAAAGGCGGCGGTATGCTCCCTCAGTACCCGGGCGATCAACAGGACCGCCGAGGCGCCGCAGGCCGCCGCCTCCCTCAAGTGGCCCGCAGAGATCACAAACCCTTTGTAGAGACTGGGCACGCCAAGCGCGGCCGCTTCGGTGATGTGTCGGCTGGAACCCAGGAAATAGCCAGGCTCCGTCAGGATGGAAAAGCAGACCGCCCCACCCTGCTGGTAGGCGTCAAGCTGATCGAGCAGGACCGTGCCCGCCGCGAAGGGCCCCAACGAAGGCGAGCCTTGCTTGTATTCGGCGATGATGGCGCCGCCACTGCGCCGCTGGCTCTCCCGCAGCGCCGACTCGAAGGGGCCCGTGGCCTTGAAGCACAGTGCTTGTCGCGGTGCTGCCACGGAATCCGGCAGTTCGGTGAGGCGCGCGAGTTCTGAGACCAGCACTTTCTGTAGGTGCGAACTGGCGGCTAGACCGCTGTCCCGAACCAGGGCAAGGGGTTGTGGCAAGGCCATCAGCGCACCTCCTCAGCGGTGGGGAGCGGCAGGTGGAAGCCCCCCTCGATGGAAGTCCGTGCTTCACGGAAAAAGACCGGCAGTTCGCCGAGCTCCACATCGCGGTGCAGAACTAGGCCCAGCGCTACCTGGAGGGCCACACCGTCCGCCACCGCCGGCCGGAAATCCGGGTGCCGGGAGCCCCCATGCAGCCCCCGCGCCACCAGCAGCGCCTCGCCCCGGTCCTGCACCCGCAGGGCATCCTTGGACGGCAGGGGTATCCCCAGTTCCCGGGGCACCAGCACCTGCAGCGCGCGGGACTGCCGGTTCCGGATCTCTACCACCATCGTGGGGCCTTCGATGGAGGCCTCGTCCAGGCCCCGCCCCTCGGCGTCCTTGCCATGGACTACGAAGGCCCGTTTCACGGAGCCCTTGGCCAGGGCCCCAGCCATGGGATTCAACAATTCCTCCTTGGCCACGCCTAAAAGTTGGAGACCGGGCTTCCCGGGATTCAAGAGCGGTCCCAGCAGATTGAAAATGGTCGGGATGCCCAACCGCTTGCGGATCTCGCGGAGGCGTCCCAGCAGCGGGTGGTAGGCCGGTGCGAACAGAAAGGCGAAGCGGCGCTGCTGGAGATCCTCCACCAGCTGTTTCGGCGAGCGCCCCAGGTCGTAGCCCAGGCCCTCCAGCAGGTCCGCTGAGCCACAGAGGCTCGTGGCGGCCCGGTTGCCATGCTTGAGCACCGGCACGCCCAGGTGGGCCAGATGCAGGGCCGCCAACGTGCTGAGGTTGGCCGTGGACGCCCCGTCCCCGCCGGTGCCGCAGGTGTCCAGCACCCGTTCCCCTGTGTCAGGGAAGGGAATGCCGATCTCGTGCAGGGCCTCGGCGAAGGCCGCCAATTCTTCGGCTTCAGGGGTGCGCTGGGCCAGCAGGGCCAGGCAGGCGCCCACCAATAGCGCGTCCGTGTCCTGGTTGATGAAGATCTTCATCAATTCCTTGGCCGTGGCAGGCGGCAAGGGGCGCATGGGATTGTGGGTGGTCAGCAGGGTCATGGGGATTTCCGGGATGCGAGGTGGGCCATGCGCAGGAAGTTTTTGAGCAGAGCTGGGCCATCGGGGGTGAGGATGCTTTCAGGATGGAACTGCACCCCCCAGCGGGGCAGCGAGGTGTGCGCGATGGCCATGATCTCCCCGCCGGCGCTGGTGCCCGTCACCCGCCAACAGCCTGGAAGGCTCAAGGGCTCGGCGATGAGGCTGTGATAGCGGCCGATGGGAAAGTCCTGGGCCAGGCCTTCGAACAGTCCAGCGTCGTCATGGCGCAGCGGTGTAGCCTCACCGTGGAGCGGTTCCAGGGCGCGGATGACGCGGCCTCCGGTGGCCGCCACCAGGGCCTGGTGGCCCAAGCACACACCCAGCATCGGGATGTTCCATTCGCTGGCTGCGATGGCCATGTGGCCGGGGCTCTCGGAAGGGTGGCCCGGACCGGGCGACAGCACCACGGCCTCAGGCGCCAGTGCCTGGGCGGTGGCCAGGGTGAGCGCGTCGTGGCGCACCACGCGCACTTCGGCGCCCAGGGTTTCGAAAGCCTGCACCAGGTTGTAGGTGAAACTGTCGAGCGCGTCCACAAGCAGGATCATGGCGCCACCTCCTCAGGTCCCAGGCCCTTCAGTTCCACGCCCAGGGCCTGCGCCACCGCACCCATTTTCTGGAGCGTCTCCCGGTATTCCGAGGCTGGATCCGAGGCCCGCACCACTCCGGCGCCGGCCTGGAGATAGGCCCGGCCCTGCGCGTAGACCGCCGTGCGCAGAATGAGCGCCGTGTCCAGCGCGCCGTCGGCGCCGAGCCGCACCAGGGCGCCGCCGTAGGGGCCCCGCATCTCGCCTTCCAGTTCGGCGATGCGTTGGCAGGCGCGCAGTTTCGGCGCGCCACTGACGGTGCCGGCCGGGAAGCAGGAGGCCAATACATCCACGGCATCCAGGCCTTCCTTCAGGCGAGCCTTCGCGGTGGTGGTGAGGTGCAGCACATGGCTGGTGCGCAGCAGGGCCAGCGGTTTTTCCACCCGCACGCCGCCGGGCACCGCGATTCGGCCCAGGTCATTGCGCGCCAGGTCCACGAGCATCTGGTGCTCCGCCAATTCCTTGGGATCGCGCTTCAAGGCCTCGAAGCGCTGCGCGTCCTCTTCGTCGCTGCCGCCCCGGGCCACGGTCCCCGCGATGGGCAGGGTTTCCGCTTCGCCGTCCTGCACCCGCACCAACATTTCAGGCGAAGCCCCCACGAGCGCGAACCCATCCCACTCCAAAAGAAACGCATAGGGGCTGGGATTGAGGCGCCGCAACCGGCGATAGGCCTCCAGCGGCGAGGGGGGATCCTCCACTGCGATGCGCTGGCTGGGCACCAGCTGGTAGACATCGCCGTCCAGGATGCGCTCCTGGGCGGCCTTCACAAATGCTTCGTATTGCGCCTGGCTGAGCTGGGCGGTGGCTTTGGTTTGATGCTTCGGTTCAACCGGCGCGACGAAATACGTCAGCTGTTCCGCCAGTTCCTCGAGCCGCGCCAGACCTTGGCTGCGATCCGCGCACAGCACCTGTAATTCCGCCACCTGATGCAGGTGGTCGAAGACCAAGGCCCCATCGAAGCGCCGCAGCCAGACCGCCGGCAACTCCATACTGTTCTTGAGCGGCAGCGGCAGCCATGGTTCCAGGGCGCCGATGGCCTCGAAGCCCACATAACCGGCGCTACCCACGCCGATGGGGAATGGTTCCCTGGGGCCCGCGAGATTCGCGGGCGAGTCCACCTCACTTGGCACTTTCCCCACCGAGGCCAGATCCCGCAGGGCCTGCACCCAACCCCTTCCCGGAGGTTCCAGCCTCACTTCGCCGGGGCCCTCCAACAGCACAAAGCTGTGGCGGCCCACCCGTTCGCCCAGATCGCAGGATTCCAGCAGCAGGCTGGCGCCGTGACCCTTCAGCGAGAGAAAGGCCGAGAGTGGCGTCATGAGATCCGCAGGAAGCAGGCGGCGCAGCAGCAGGTTCGGGGGCAGCGGTGTGGGCATGGAGGCTGGATTCCAACAAAAAAAGCCCGGTCACGGGGGACCGGGCTCGAAGGGGAGATTAAGCAGCTAGAAGGCGGCGTTCCCGTCCGAACCCACGCGCCACCACCAGCCCATGAAGGGCGAAGGAGCGACCGTGCCGGAAGTGAACGTCATGAGATGAATCTCACCATTCTACCAAGGCCCTTGTCAATAGGCTCATCAAGACTAGAAGGCCTACCTATGGTGAGATGGAGGGATGGAATCTGAAGCGACTCCCCCGCGCGAACTCCCCGAACGCCCGAGCACCATCCACACCCATGAGGACCTGGAGGCCCGAGGCCCTTGGAGTTTCATGCGGGCAGCATTGGCAGGCGGAGCTTCCCGCTGGGCCTGGCACTTGATGGCTTCGTGGGCGGCCTTCCAACTGCTCACCAGCGCCCTGTGGGCCTCACATTTGGCAGGTTTCGCGAAGTTCCCGGGCACCCCCGGCGGCAGCGCTCTGCCCAACAACTGGGGGGAACATCTCACCGCCCGGGATATCTGGGAATTGATCGAGAACGGCGGGATGAAACATGCGCCATTCGGCGTGCTGGCTCCCCTCTTGGCGTTGCTCTGCCTAGCCTGGGTCTTCTGGTCTGGTTGGCGGATGCAAGCCGACCTGCTGGGCTTCCGCGCCCGGCTCAGCCATTGGGTTTGGGGCTTCATGGATACGCTGGTGATCGGGCTGGTGCCCATCGGCATCGTCTACGGCCTGGCCCGCTGGGCGCTGTCGGCCGCTGGCAAAACGGGCCTTGAGGGCCTGGGCTGGGCCAACCTCATCGGCGCGCCCCTGCTCATGCTGGCCTTTCTTTCCGCGCTTTCGGTGCAGTGGTGGCTCTGTCGCATCAACCGCGGCGGGGGGGCGCCGGGCCTGCTCCGCCATTGGGGGCACAGCTTCCTGCGGCTGTGGATGAATCCGGTCCAATGGACGAGCCTGGTGCTGGGGGGCGCCGCCCTGCGGATGGGCCTCAGTTTCCTGGCGCTCTGGATCGGCTGGCACCTGGGTGGCGGCAGCACGGCCCGGGTGGAAGCCTTCCTGGGACTGGAACTGCTCGCAGCCATGGCCAATGCCTGGCTGCTGGGCTGGTTCCTGCGGCTGGCGGCGCGCTTCTGGTCGCAGGATGAAAAGGTACGGAACGCGCGCCAGGAGTTGGAAACGGACCTGAGGTTGCGCCGCCAACAGGGCCCTGCGCAGGAGATGAGTGGATCCCATGAAGCCTAGGCTTTTCTGCCTCTCCCTCCTGCTGGTGCTTGCCCCACTCGCCTGCGAGAAGCCCTTCGCGGCTCCCGTGCCACCACCCAGCCAAGCCTCCCCACCAGCCTTGACGAAGGCCGAAGCCATCGGCGTAGTGCAGGCCTTCGCCGATGACCCGGGCATCGCGGCCGCGCTCGCCCCGCGCCAGGCGGAGATCAAGGCCACCTTCGACCAGCCCCTCTGCCAGTGCCCCAAGGGCCTTTTCCGGGGCCGCAATGGTGAGGAGAACCTGCTGGGCTATTGGGTCACCGACACCATGCGCGCCCGGGCTTCACAACTACTCGGCAAGCCGGTGAGGTTCGCCATGACTAACAGTGGCGGCCTGCGCGCCAATCTCAGCGCCGGGCAGCTTAAAGTCGCCGATATCTACGGAGTGATGCCCTTCGAGAACGAGCTTGTCACCATCGAGCTGACCGGCCAGGAGGTCATGGATGCGGTGAAGCAGGGCGTGCTGCACCGCGGGGGAGAGCCCACCTCCGGCGTGCGGTTCACGCTCTCCGGCACAGCGGAAAATCCGGTCTATGCATTCATTTGGGAAGACGGCACGCCGATCCAACCGGGTGAAGCCGTCCTCGCCGCCACCACCGATTACCTGTACAACGGCGGCGATTCCATTCCCACGCTGAAGAAGGGCCGCCACCCCTTCACGACCGGTCTGGCCCTGCGCCAAGTGCTGCTGGATGCCTGCGCGGCCCTGGCGAAAGCCGACCAGCCCCTGCTGGCGCCGCACACGGGCCGTTACACCATCCCGGCCGACCTCTACACCGCCGCCCGCGAACACAAGCTGGGGAAGTGACCATGAGCCTGGAGCGACGCCAATTCCTGGCCGCCTTAGGGGCCGCCGCCGCGAGCCAAATGCCGCTGCGGGCTGCCGAGAGCAGCACCGCAGCGCGCATCACGCTGTTGCACACCAACGATACGCACAGCCACATCGATCCCTTCGGCCCGGGCAACGGCGCGGCCTCGGGCAAGGGCGGGATTGCCCGCCGGGCCACCCTGGTGAAACAGGTGCGAGCGGGCATTCCCAATGTGCTCCTGCTGGACGCCGGGGACACCTTCCAGGGCACGCCCTATTTCAACCAGTACAAAGGGAAGCTCGACTACGAGCTGATGAGCAAGGTGGGCTATGATGCCTCGACCCTGGGCAACCACGATTTCGACAATGGCGTGGACATGCTGCTGGAAGCCATGGCCTTCGCCAGCTTCCCGTTCCTCAACTGCAACTTCGATTGCAAGGGCGCGCCCGCCCTCGGCCAGCGGCTCCGCCCCTGGATGGTGAAGCAATTCCCCACCTTCAAAGTCGGCCTCACGGGTGTGGGCGTGGATTTCAAGGGCCTCGTGTCCCCGGAGAACCACAAAGGCGTGGACTGGCGATCGCCAGAGGAGGCCCTCAGACCTGTGGTGCGCCACCTCCGTGACGTGGAGAAGGTGGATCTGGTGGTGCTGCTCTCGCATCTGGGCTACGACCAGAAGGGCGACGCCATCGACGATCTGCACCTGCCTGCGCTGGTGCCCGGCATCGACGCCATCATCGGCGGGCACAGCCACACGTTTCTGGATCAACCCACGGAACTCCAGCAGGAGCGAGGCATCACCCATGTGTTCCAGGTGGGCTGGGGTGGCATCAACCTCGGCCGCATGGACTTCGCCATGGCCAAGGGCCAGGTGCGGGCCGCCAGCGGCAGGCCCATTCCGGTCTCCGCGTAGCTGGCACCATGCCCAGTGATCCGGATCACTACTGGGAAGGCCCCTACCTGGTCTTCACTGCGGCCCATCACCTGAAACGGGGTCACTGCTGTGGCTCCAGATGCCGCCACTGTCCTTTCGTTCCACGGTTCTGCGAGGGCGCTACCCGCGTCGATGAGAGTGGCGCGGTGCGCTCCGCCGAACCCTGAAAACCCTTATCCCTGCTTGATTCCAGGCTCCTCCCGTGGGAGCCTTTCCTGTTTGGTTTTCCCCAGGAGATCCCCATGGCCGACGTCCAGCTCACCCCCCCCGCCCAAGGCGAAAAGATTCGCATTGAGAACGGCAAGCTGCACGTTCCCGACCAGCCGATCATCCCCTTCATCGAAGGCGACGGCACGGGCCCGGACATCTGGAAGGCCTCGGTGCGCGTGCTTGATGCGGCGGTGGCCAAGGCCTACGGCGGCAAACGGCAGATCCAGTGGATGGAGGTCTACGCCGGCGAAAAGAGCTTCAAGCTGTTCGACTCCTGGCTTCCCGATGCCACGGTGTCGGCCTGCCGCGACTATCTGGTGAGCATCAAGGGCCCGCTGACCACGCCCATCGGCGGCGGCATCACGAGCCTCAACGTGGCCTTGCGGCAACGGCTCGACCTGTATGTCTGCCTGCGCCCGGTGCGCTGGTTCAAGGGAGTGCCCAGCCCCGTGAAGCATCCCGAGAAGGTGGACATGACCATTTTTCGTGAGAACTGCGAGGACATCTACGCGGGCATCGAATTCGAGCAGGGTTCCGAGGACAACGCGAAATTCCTGGCCTTCATGAAGGAGACCTTCCCCAAGCAGTACGCGAAGATCCGCTTTCCGGATTCCTGCGGCATTGGCGTCAAGGCCGTGTCCCGGGAAGGCACGGAGCGGCTGGTGCGGGCCGCCATCCAGTTCGCCATCGACACCCAGAAGAAGAGCGTCACCCTGGTGCACAAGGGCAACATCATGAAGTACACCGAGGGCGGCTTCATGCGCTGGGGCTATGAGCTGGCCAAGCAGGTATTCGGCGCGGTGGAGATCGACGGCGGGCCCTGGTGCAGGCTTCCGAACGGCCGAGGTGGCGACATCGTGATCAAGGACGCCATCGCCGACATCACCTTGCAGCAGGTGCTGACGCGGCCCGAGGAATTCGATGTCATCGCCACCCTCAACCTGAACGGCGACTACTTGTCCGACGCCCTGGCGGCCCAGGTGGGCGGCATCGGCATCGCGCCCGGCGGCAACATCAACTACGTCACGGGCCACGCGGTCTTCGAGGCCACCCACGGCACCGCCCCCAAGTACGCCAACCTGGACAAGGTGAATCCGGGCTCCGTGATCCTCAGCGGCGAGATGATGCTGCGTTACATGGGCTGGACCGAAGCCGCCGACGCCATCATCAACGGCATGGACAAAGCCATCGCCTCAAAGCAAGTCACCTATGATTTCGCCCGCCAGATGGAAGGCGCCACTGAAGTCAAATGCAGCGGCTTCGCCGACGTCATCATCGCGAACCTATAGTCCGTCAAAGGGGGGAAGGGCCCGCTTCCTGGGCCCTTCCCCCTGCCAGCCATGCCATCAGATCTTGAACTTCACCTGCTGGTCGCCGGTAACATCCACGACCTGCTTGGTGCCCTTGACGGTAATGACGTGGCGACCGCGGCTCACGGTGATGGCGCCGCTGCCATCGCTCTCGATGTGCGTAGGGGCGCCATCCACGGAGACTTTGTCCACTCCGGGGAAAGTGAACACGGTGATGCGGGCGGTGCCCACACTGATGGGGATGGTCTGCCCGGGCGCGGCGGTGATGGAACGGGTCTCCCGGAAGAAAATGGAAGGGTTGCTGAGCTCTACTTTGTGGGGGCCCGGCGGCAGCGTGAACTTGCTGGAGGAGGTGAGCTCACCCATATCCTTGCCGTCCACCCTGAGCCGCACGGAATAACCGCCACTCAACTTCAGATTCGCAGCGGCGGTGGGGTCCAAGGGGGAGACATCTTCGGGGTTCTTGAGTGCCAGCGGCACCTCAGTGGGGAACTCACCCACGGCGTAATCACGGTTGAACCGCAAACTATCGCCCTTCTGCAAGGTGAGGCGATGAGGGACGCCCTGGTTCCAAGCAACCTTGACCGGAGTATGTTCCGGGAGCTGCTTATCATCCATGGTCACCGTGGCGCCGCTGGGATCCGAATAGAGCGTGAGGTCGCCTATTTTGGCCTTGAGGGTGGGCTTCGGCTTGTCCCCGGCCGCAAAAACAAAGTTCTCGATCTCAAAACCCTTGTGCTCGATGCGCACCTTGTCGCCGGCCTTCAGGGGCAGGCTGACGGGCGTTTCGCCTTCCACGCGGGTGTCGTTGACGAAGACCATGGCCCTGGCCGGGACGGAGTCCACCAGAACCCGCATGCCGCCCTTCAGCACGTACATGCCTGCCACGCCCACCAGAGCCAGGCCGATGACGGCCGCGGCGATGAGGCCCGCGCGGTTCCTGCGCGGCGCCACGGCGATCGAGGGCGTGCGCTCCATGACGGTCTCGTCGTGGGCGCGGGAGATGATCGGGGGCAAGGGCGCGTCGCCGCTCATGTGCATGATGCCCAGGAGTTCGCGCCGCTCGGTCTTCTCGATCTCCGTCGCGGAGTCCATCAAGTCCTTGATGAAGGCCGTGCAGCTGGCGTAGCGATCCGCGGGTTTCTTGGCCAGGGCCCTGAAAAAGATCCGCTGCCAGCCGCCCGGCAGGATGCCCAACACCGGCGGCTGGACTTCCACAGGGGGCTCGTTGACGATGCGATAGAGGATCGTGTTGATGGAATTGCCCGGGAAGGGCGAAACGCCTGAGAGCATCTCGAAGACCAGCACCGCGAAGCTGAAGAGGTCCGAGCGGCCATCCACGGTGCCCTCGCGGATCTGCTCGGGGCTGGCGTAGCTCGGCGTGCCCAGGAAGGTGCCGGTCTGGGTGAGGTTGGCATCCTCGCGCTTGGCGATGCCGAAGTCCATGAGCTTGGGCCGGCCATCCTCGGTGATCATCACGTTGCCTGGCTTCACGTCGCGGTGGACGATGCCGGCCGCATGGGCGTGGTCCAAGGCCTCGGCCACCCCTGCGGCGATGCGGATCTTGTCCTTCAGCGCAAATGGATTCACCGACTTGATGAGGTCGTCCAAGGGCTGCCCCGGAACGTACTCCATGGCCAGGAAGGGCCCCAGTTCGCTCTCGCCCACGTCGTAGATGGCCACGATGCCCGGGTGGTTCAACAGGCCCGAGATCTCGGCCTCGCGCTGGAACCTCAGCATGAACTCCTGGCGGTCCGCATCGCTGCGCATGGCGTCCATTTTCACAACTTTGACGGCCACCTTGCGCTTGATCCGGGGATCCTCCGCCAGGTAAACACTGCCCATGGCGCCAGAGCCCAACAGCCGTTTGATTTCATAACGGCCGATGGCAGCGGGCAGGGAATTCGAGGGTCCGTCCATGGTCACCTGGGCTCGTGCATTCGAAAATCGTACCGAAATAAGACCGTCCCCGCTCGACAAAGCCGTTAAAAACTTTTGTTTTTCCAAGAGTTCGTGCCAAAATAAGGCGTTCTTGTGTATGTGAACTCAACCCGCCACGCGGAAAGGGCCCACCCAATCATGGAAGCGCTGAAGACTACCGTTCTAGTCGCCTATTTTTCTATTCTCACGGTTCTCAGCATCTACGGCGCCCATCGCCTGTGGATGATGTGGCTCTATTACCGCCACAAAAAGGACGTGCCCCAGCCCAAGGGTGACGCGCAGTACCTGCCTGTCGTCACCGTGCAGTTGGCCGTGTTCAATGAGATGAACGTGGTTGAGCGGCTGGTGGATTACGTGATGGCCATGGATTGGCCCAAAGAGAAACTGGAAATCCAGCTGTTGGACGACTCTACCGACGAGACCGCCAAGGTCGCCAGCGCGGTCTGCGAAAAGTACCAGCGACTGGGTTACGCCATCCAGTACATCCACCGCACCGACCGCACCGGCTTCAAGGCCGGAGCTCTGGCCAACGGCCTGAAAACCGCCAAGGGCGAAGTGGTCGCCATGTTCGACGCGGACTTCCTTCCCACCGAAGACTTCCTCCGCAAGGCTGTGCCCCATTTCGCAGATGAAAAAGTCGCCTTCGTCCAGGGCTGCTGGGCCCATATGAACCGCGATTTCTCCCTGCTCACCCAGGTGCAGGGCATCCTGCTGGACGGCCATTTCATCTTCGAGCACACCGCCCGCCACCGCTCCAACGCCTTCTTCAACTTCTCCGGCACGGCAGGCATGTGGCGCATTGCGGCTATTGCCGACGCCGGCGGCTGGCAGCATGACACCATCACCGAGGACGCCGACCTGAGCTACCGCGC
Organism: Holophagaceae bacterium; assembly: GCA_025357545.1. Lineage (GTDB taxonomy): Bacteria > Acidobacteriota > Holophagae > Holophagales > Holophagaceae > JANXPB01. Next base: position 7,445 of record JANXPB010000226.1, on the reverse strand, counting down.
CCAGCTCAAGGGCTGGAAGGGTGTCTACCTGAAGGATCTGGTGGTCCCGGCCGAACTGCCCGTGGACGTGAACGCCTTCAAGAGCCAGCAGCACCGCTGGGCCAAGGGCAACGCCCAGGTCATCCGCAAGCTCATGAAGACCATCTGGACCAGCGATGAAAGCCTGCACACCAAACTGGAGTGCTGGTTCCACCTCACCGCCAACTGCAACTACCTGCTCATGGTCATCCTCGCGGTCATCATGGTGCCCTGCATGGTCCTGCGGGCTGGCACGCCCTGGTACGTGCTGTTGGCCACGGACGGCCCCTTCTTCCTGCTCAACGCAGTGAGTGTCGGCCTTTATTTCGGGCTATCCCAGAAGGAGCTCACCGACAACACCGGGTGGAAATCGCGCCTCAAGTACATTCCCGCCTTGATGAGCCTGGGCATCGGCCTGGCCATGAACCAGACCAAGGCCGTGCTGGAAGGCTTCTTCACGGACGACAAGGAATTCAAGCGCACCCCGAAACTGGGCATGGACGCCAACGGCAAGGCCATGAGCAAGCGCGCCTACAAGGTGCCCAAGAGCCTGGTTACCTGGCTGGAAGCGGGCTTCGCCCTGTACTACCTGGCGGCGGTCGTCTTCTCGGTGGTCATCCGCAAATGGGCCTCGGTGCCCTTCTTGGTGCTCTTCTTCAATGGCTTCGCCTACATGAGCATCTTTTCGCTCTTGGATGTCCAACTCTTCCGCCGCCTGGCCATGGAAGAGCTCGAGGACGAAGAAAAAGCCTCGTCCTTCATCCAATAGGCTGGCGCTCCAGGGGCCGGCACGGTGCTCGATTTCCACTGCCATTCCATGTTCTCCGATGGCACCGACAGGCCGGAGGACTTGGCCCGCCTGGGGAATGAAGCGGGCCTTGAAGCCCTGGCCCTCACCGACCACGACACCGTGGACGGCCTGCCCCGTTTTCTCGGCGAACAACCTCAGGTGAAGACCCGCCTGGTGCCCGGTATTGAATTGAGCAGCCGTTTCCTCGGCCGCCAGCTGCACGTGCTGGGACTCTTCGTGAAGCCTGGCGACCCGGTCTTCAAGCAGCGGCTGGAGGGCCTGCGCGAGCGCCGGCAGGACCGCAATCTGCGCATGGTGGTGAAACTGCAGTCCCTGGGCCTCGCCATCACCTGGGAACAGGTGCAGGCTCAAGCCCCCACCGAATTGGTGGCCCGGCCCCACTTTGCCAAGGCCCTGGTGGCTTGCGGGGCCGCCAGTTCTCCTGGGGAGGCCTTTCTGCGCTATGTCGGAGACCGTGCCCCAGGCTTTGTGGAACGCGAAGAGCTGGAACCCGCCATCGCGGCCCGTTGGATCTGGGAGGCGGGCGGCATCCCCTTGGTAGCGCACCCCGGGCGCTTCGGGCGGGGCTTCATCTGGGATGAGGCCATGCCCGAGCTGCGGAAGGCGGGCATGGCCGGTTTCGAGGCGTTCTACGGCGATTACAGCCCTGCGGAGCAGGCCTACTTCAACGGCCTGGCGCAACGGCTGGGCATGGTCCGCAGCGGCGGCAGCGACTACCACGGAGCCAACAAGCCGGGCCTTCGTTTGGGTGTGGGGAGGGGCAACCTCAAGGTGCCCGGGGAGCTGCTGGGGGAACTGGAAGCCGCCCTGGTGAAGGGAAACTCGATTTAGCAGTCCTCCACCGCCATAGGCCCGTTCTTTGCTAAGATCGACCCGAGGATTCCCATGGCCCAAAAGATTCTGCTGGTCGAGGACGACCCGATCAACGTCAAGTTCATCGAGGTGGTGTTGACCCGCATGGGCGGTTACGAGGTGGTGGTCAGCGAGGACGTGGAAGAGATCCTCGCAATTGCCAAGAGCGGCACCCTGGCGGGCATCATCATGGACATCAGCCTGGCCCGCAGCAGCTATGACGGCAAAAAAGTGGACGGCATCTTCATCACCAACCTGCTGAAGGCGGATCCAGAAACGAAGAACATCCCGGTCCTGTTGGCCACCGCCCACGCCATGTACGGCGACCGGGAAAAGTTCCTGGCGGAGACCGGCGCCGAAGGCTATCTCAGCAAGCCCATCCACGATCCCGATGCCTTCCTCCGCGAAGTGCAGAGCGTCGTCAAGCAGTCGTGAGCCCCAAGCCCGCGGGCCGGCCGCCGCAGGGAAGGCCTTTGGTCGCCTCCCCCAGCGGTTTCCGGGAACAGCCCCGCGGCCGCGTCGCCTCCGCCCAGGGTGCCACCGCCTTCCGCCTGCTCATCGAATACGATGGCGGCCGCTTTGCGGGCTGGCAGAAGCAGGGGCCCAAACAGACCGCCGCCGGCATCCGCACGGTGGCGGGCATCCTTGAGAAGATTCTCCATGATGCTGGCTGGGACGCGCTGGTCTTGATGGGTTCAGGCCGCACGGATGCAGGCGTCCACGCGCTGGGCCAGGTGGCCCACCTGCATCTGCCGGCCAAGGGCTCGCCCAAGGCGCCCGACCTGCAGCGCCTCTTCAACGACGCCCTGCCCCACGATCTCGCGGTCCGCGAAGTGCGGCCCTGCTCGAGCGCCTTCCATGCCCGCCACGATGCCATGGAGCGCAGCTATCTCTATCAGCTCAGCCGCCGGCGCAGTGCCTTCGCCAAGCCATTTGCCTGGTGGGTGAAGCGGCCCCTGGACCTGCACGATCTCAAGACCGCCTGGAGCGCCTTCCAGGGCAACCGCGATGTCAGCGCTTTCGCGGATCTCGAACCGGGTGAGGCGCCCTTGGTGCAGGTGCGGGCCTGCGAAATGGCCGAATGCGGATCACTCATCCTGCTACGGGTCACGGCCACCCATTTCCTCCGCAGCCAGGTCCGCCGCATGGTGGGCGCCGCGGTCTCCTGCGCCCTGGGAGACGGGGATGCAGCCACCATCCTGGCTGACCTGAAGGTGCCCACCGAAGCGGCGAATCTCCGCTGGGGCAAGCTCGCCGCCCCCAGCGCCGGCCTTTTCCTGGAGCGGGTGCGCTATAGCGGGGATCCTGAGACCGGTGTCCTGAGACCGCTCGTGGATGTGTACTGAAGCCACAGATAAACACTGATGGAAAAGAAATGAACCCAGATTTCTGATTTAAAAAGTGACAGCGGCCGATGGGTAGGAGATGACCAGATGAACCACCATCCTTACGAAGATTGAAACGCTCGGTCCTATGACCACCAAGGGTTTTAGCGCAGTGTTCATCTCTTTTTTGTTATCCGCGTTCATCTGTGGCTTTCCTTTTTTAGGAGCGCTTCCACCATGACCACCATCACCCGTGACGAAGCCTGGCAACTGCTTTGCGACTGGACGCCTTCGGAGAAACTGAGGGTCCATGCCCGCGCTGTTGAACTGGTGATGCGAGACCTCGGGACCCGCCTTGGAGAGGATGTCGAAGCCTTTGGCGCCGCGGGACTGCTGCACGACGCGGACTACGATCAGTGGCCTGAAGACCATCCCAAACGCATCGTGGCCTGGCTGAACGAGCGCGGGGAAAACACCATCGCCCATGCGGTCAGCGCCCACTACACCCGGTGGGGGGTCAGCTACGATTCCCTGCTGGACAAGGCGCTCATCGCATCGGATGAAATCACCGGATTCTGCATGGCCTGCGCGCTGGTGCGGCCCACCCGGACCGAAGGCCTGGAACCCCGGTCGGTCAAAAGGAAGCTGAAGGACAAGGCCTTCGCGGCCGGGGTGGATCGCTTCGAGGTCGCCGAGGCCTTCAAAATGCTCATCGAGGCCGTCGGCGGCAGCGAGGACGACCATCTCTCCCGCATCCTCGCAGTGCTGCATTCGAACCGGGAAGAACTGGGACTGCTGCCACCGGGTTAGAATTGAACCTTGGAGCGCACCATGGCCGACCTTCAACAACGTTCACTGCTGTCCTCGGGCCCCGGTGTCTGGGAGCGCAGCGGCGAAGATGCCCTTTCCCGTCGGGCCTTCCTGGGCCTTATCGGCGGGCTCACGTTCTACGGCCTGGCATTGAACGCCGTGCTGGCCACTTGGGCCATGCAGGTGCATTTCCAGCCAGGTCTGGTGCTGCTCCTGGTCCTGGGCCTCGGCTTGCCCATGGCTGGCATCTTCATTGCCGGCCGCGCCAAAACAGTCACCGTTGCCCTGTTGGGCTACCACTTGCTGCTCATTCCCATGGGCCTGATCCTGGGGCCCATCCTTTCGATCTACATCAACATCGGTGGCTTGGCGCTGGTGACCCGGGCCCTCATGCTCACGGGCTGCGCGGTGGGGGTGATGACGCTGCTTGGCCTCAGCTACCCCAACATATTCGCGAAGCTGGGCGGCGTGTTGTTCGCATCGCTAATCGCGCTGGTGGTGCTGCGCCTGGTTGCCATGTTCGTGCCCTCCCTGGCCGCAGCCGGTTGGATCGACTGGCTGGCCGCGGGCATTTTCACGCTTTACATCGGCTACGACTGCCACCGCGCCATGGCCATTCCGGCCACCGGCCGCAATGCGGTGGATGTCGCCATCAGCCTTTACCTGGACATCTATAACCTCTTCCTTACCATTCTGCGATTGCTCAGCCGGAGGGATTGAATATGGAAGCTGCCGCCGCTACTCGGATCCTGACCGCCCTGGGCCTGCTCGGGATGCTCTCGGCCTGCGCGACCAGCGGCGGTTCCTCCTGTTCGGATTGCGGGTGGACTCCCGCGGCCCAAGTCCAGGCCACCCAGCTGGCCTTTGATTCGGACCGCACCGGGAATTTCGAAATCTACCTGATGAGCACCGACGGCAGCGGCGTGCGGGCCCTGACCAATGATCGGACGCAGGATTCCTGGTGGCCGCGGGTTTCGCCCGACCGGTCCCGCATCCTGTTCTACCGCACTCCCGCGGGCACCCACGATGGGGACTACACCAAGACCAGTCTGTGGGTGATGAACGCGGATGGCAGCGGCAGCGCTCAGCTCATCGCCAACGGGGCGAACGGCTGGCAGTTCCAGGGCCATGGGGAGTGGTCCCCGGACGGCAGCAAGCTCGTGATGTTCGCCGGAACCGCGGCCAACCTGCAGATCTTCACCACCGACTCGACCGGAAAGAACCCCCTGGCCATCACCAACCGGCCCAGCCCCAACCTCGATCCCAGCTGGTCGCCCAATGGCGCCACCATCGCCTTCGTGGGCTCACCGAACGGCACCACCCGGCAAACGGACTACGAAATCTATACCGTGCCTGCCACGGGTGGCGCTGCCACGCGGCTGACAAACGACGGCCTGATCGATAACGATCCCTACTTCTCCCCCGACGGCACCACCCTGGCCTTCCTCACCCAGACCCTGCCTCCCGGCAGCCCGGGCAAACCGCTGGGCACCTGGGGCATCCGCAAGCTGAACCTGGCGGCCGTGCCGCCGGTCACCAACCCGGCCATCGTCATCGACGACGGCCAGATCAATTCCAAACCCGACTGGAGCCTGGATGGGACCCTCATCCGCTTTCACCGGACGGTCTACAACGGGTCTGGGAAATTCACCGTCTGCGAAATCCACCCGGACGGCACCGGTCTCAAGGACCTCACGCCGAACCAGGCGAACAACAACGAATTCCCCAGCGCTGGAGCCATCCGCCGCTAGGGTTCACGGGCCCCAAAGGCTGGATCGCCTAGGTTGACGGCACCACATCCTGGGCCTTCTTCTCAAGGAGAAGGCTGACGGCAAAGAGGATGCCCCCCACTACGATGCAGCTGTCGGCCACGTTGAAGTACCAGTAGTGCCAGGTGCCGAACACAAAATCCAGGAAGTCCACGACGTAGCCGTGCTGGATGCGGTCCAGGCCGTTGCCCAGGGCACCGCCGATGATCAGGCCCAGGGCCACCCGCTCCAGGCGCGGCGTCGCATCCGCCAGAAACAGTCGGCCGAAATAGAACAGCGCGGCGACACCCGCCAGGCCGAAGAGGCCGATGCGGAGCCATTCCGGCGCCGAGGATAGGCTGCCGAAAATGGCGCCCTTGTTGAACCCCAGCGTCAGCCGGAAGAACCCTTCGATGACAGGGATGGAGTCCCCTTCGAAGTGCAGGTGCTTCAGGATCCAGGTTTTGGATAGGAAATCCAGGACCAGCGAGGTGATGGGCAGCAAGAGCCAGAGGGGCCGCTTCATGATTTCCCCCCAGCGATCACATCCCAACAGCGGCTGCAAAGATCGGCGTCATCGCCCCGCCCATGGCCGCCTTTGTGGTTCCAGCAGCGTGGGCAGCGGGTTCCGCTGTGGGTCAGGACCTCCACATTCAGCTCGGCCGCCTCAGAGAATTCCAGGCTCGACACCACGAACAGCTCGTCCAGGGCCTCCCCCAGGGAGCGCAATTCCACTTGAATGACTTCCGGCAGGCCGATGCGCACCGCAGCATCCAGGCTGGTGCCGATGGTCTTGGCGGCCCGGTGGGGTTCCATCGCCCCCTGCAAGGCTTCCCGAACGGTCCAGAGGGCCCGCCAGCCCTCGCTCTCGGGCACCGCGACCCCGTCATGGAAGCGGCCTTCAAAGACATGGCCTGCCACACCGGGCAGGTATTCCCAGACTTCATCCGCGGTGAAACAGAGCACCGGCGCCAGGAGCTGCGCCAAGCCTTCCGCCAGCTTGAAGCAGAGGGTCCGGCAGCTGCGGCGGCGCTCGGAATCCAGGGCGTCGCAGTAGAGCCGGTCCTTGATGATCTCGAAATAGCGCCCGCTCAGCTCCAGCTGGCAGAAGCCGTGCAACACCTGGGTGGCGCGGTGGAAATCGTAGGCCGCGTAGGCTTCCCGCACTTCTTTGGCCAGGCGGCCGAAGGCGCCCCAAACCCAGGCGTCCAGGGGCGTCCAGCCGGCCTCGGGCACCATGTCCTGGGCGGGATCGAAGCCGTCCAGCGCCCCCAGCAGGAAGCGCAGGGTGTTGCGGATCCGCCGGTAACTCTCGACGACGCGCTTGAGAATTTCGTCGGAGATCGACAACTCGCCCGAGTAGTCGGTCGTGGCCACCCACAGGCGCAGCACCTCGGCACCCAGCGTGTCGCTGACTTTTTGCGGCGCCACCACGTTGCCCTTGGACTTGGACATTTTCTCGCCCTTGCCGTCGACCACGAAGCCGTGCGTGAGCAGGCTCTTGTAGGGCGCCTTGCCCTTGATCATCGACGCGATCAGCAGCGATGAATGGAACCAGCCGCGATGCTGGTCGCTGCCTTCGAGGTACATGTCGGCCTGGTCGGCATCGTTGTCGAGCAGCACATGCGAGCCGCGCAGTACGGTGGAAAAGGTCGAGCCGGAATCGAACCACACGTCAAGCGTGTCCTTGATCTTCTCATAGTGCGCGGACGAGAATTCGCCCACTGCGCCGATCATGTCTTCGGGCTTCAAGGTTTGCCAGGATTCGATGCCGCCTTGCTCGACCAGTTTTGCGACTTGCTCGAGCAGCGCCGGTGTTTGCGGATGCAGCGCGCCGGTCTCCTTGTGGACGAAGAACGGCATCGGTACGCCCCACTGGCG
>JANXPB010000223.1 GCA_025357545.1 Holophagaceae bacterium | reverse complement strand
CTGGTGAAACCCGGCCAGAGCGTGAGCTTCCGCGTGCCTGGATTCACCCAACTGTTCACGGGGATGGTGACCCAGGTGAGCCCGGTCCTCTCCCCGGACGGCCGGAATCTCCACGTGCGCATGGAAGTCCCCAACACCGACCGCACCCTGAAAAGCGGTGTGTTCGTGGAGGGGATCATCCTGGGCAGCGGACAGACCCAGCGACCCGCGCTGCCGGCCTCGATCGTCAAGGCCGAGGGTCAGAACGGCGAGGTGTTCGTGGTGGAGGAGGGCGTGGCCAAAAAGCGCAGCATCACCGTGGGACCGGAACAGGACGGCTTCCGGCCCGTGGAAGGTCTGAACGCCGGCACCCGGGTGGTGGCCACCGGCCAAGATCTGGTGCTGGAAGGCGGCCGCCTTAAAATCGTGGAGGAAAGCCAGGCCGGCAGTTCACCTGAGAAAACCGCTGCCAAGCCCGAGGCCAAGCCCGAGGCCAAGCCCGAGGCCAAGCCCGAGGCCAAGCCCGAGGCCAAGCCCGAGGCCAAGCCCGAGGCCAAGCCCGCCGCCAAGTCCAGGGGGAAGTGAGCCATGTTCCTTTCGGACCTCTCCATCCGCCGACCGGTGCTCACGGTCTGCATCATGCTCGCCCTGGTGGTGCTGGGCCTCTTCAGCGTGAAGGGCCTCGGTATCGACCAGTACCCCAACACGGACATCCCCACCATCACCGTCTCCATCGTGTATCCCGGCGCCTCGCCGGAGGCGGTGAAGCAGGACGTGGTGAAGAAGATCGAGGAAGCTGTCAACCCCATCGAGAAGATCAAGGAGATCTCCAGCACCAGCCAGGAATCCGTGGGCACTCTGGTGATCCAGTTCCAGCTGGGCCGCGACGTGGACAAGGCCCTGGATGATGTGCGCACGCGCATCGGCCAGATCCGGCGCGACCTTCCCGACACCATCGAAGAGCCTGTGGTCTCGAAATTCGATCCCGCGCAGTTGCCCGTGGTCTCCCTGGTGGTGGGTCCCGACGGGAAGCACACGGGCATGGGCAACCGCGAACTCACCCGCGTCGCCGAGGACTTCCTGAAACGGCGGCTTGAGAATGTTAACGGCGTCGGCAAGGTGGACGTGGTGGGCGGCAGCACCCGGGAGATCCAAGTCCAGGTGGATCCGGCGAAGCTGGAAGCCATCGGCCTACCGCTGCCCAAAATCATGGCAGCCATCAGCAATGACACTCGGGACATGCCGTCGGGCAACCTGCTGCAGGCCACCCGGGAAGTGGCCGTGAAAGTGGACGCCAAAGCAAAATCCGTGGATGACTTCCGGCACGTGGTGGTGGGCAACAAGCAGGGCCGTCCCGTCGAGTTGTGGGAAGTCGCCACCATCGTGGATGGGTTCAAGGAAAAGCGCAGCCTGGCCCGGTTCAACGGCCAGGACGTGGTGGCCTTGGAACTGCAACGGCAGACCGGCGGCAACACCGTGGCCATGGTCGGGAATGTCGACAAGGCCCTGGAGGAAATGCAGCCCGAGCTGGTGAAGCAGGGCGTGGGGGTGGTGAAGGCCCGTGACAACGCGCGCTTCATCCATCAGTCGGTGGAGGACGTGAACATCAGCATCTACCTGGGCGGCGTGCTCACGGTGATCATCGTGTTCTTCTTCCTGAAATCCTGGCGGTCGACGCTCATCACGAGCCTCACCCTGCCGGTCTCGGTCATCTCGACCTTTATCATCATGAGGATCCTGGACTTCACGCTGAACACCATGACGCTGATGGGGCTCAGCCTCGCCATCGGCATCCTGATCGACGACGCCATCGTGGTGCGGGAAAACATCACCCGGCACGCGGAGATGGGCAAGGACCATGTCACGGCGGCCCGGGAAGGCACGGCGGAGATCGGCCCCGCGGTCATCGCCACCACCATGTGCATCCTCGCGGTGTTCGTGCCGGTGGCCTTCATGGGCGGCATCGTGGGCAAGTTCTTCTTTCCCTTCGGCATCACCGTGGCCTTCGCGGTGCTGGTGAGCCTCTTCGTGAGCTTCACTCTCGATCCCATGCTCAGCGCCGTGTGGCCCGATCCCGAGCACGAAAAAAGCCCCGACGGCCACGTGCACTACCAGGGCCGCAACCTCATCATGCGGGCGGTCGAAGCTTTCGGGCGGATGCTGGACAATTGGGAGCAGTTCTACAAAAAGGTCATCACCTGGGCGCTGGCCCATCGCAAGAGCGTGATGGCCATCGGCTTCGGCAGCTTCCTTTTAGCCATGGGGCTGGCGGGCCTGCTGGGCAACAACTTCATGCCCGACTTCGACCGCGGCGATCTGCAGGTGACCTTCAGGGCCGAGCCGGGCTCAAGCCTGGAGGCAGCGAAGGGGAAGGCGCAGACGCTGGAGGCCATCATCAACGCCACGCCCGGCGTCGAACAGGCCTATAGCACCATCGGCACGGGCCTGGGGGGCACCATCAGCACGGGCGGCGTCTACATCAAACTGAAGGACGGGAAGCGCCCCAACCACGTCTGGATCCGGCGCCACCTGCGCGCGGCCTTCCGCGAAGTTCCGGGGGTGGAGACTTCCGTCAGCGCCGTGAGTGATTTCGGCAACCAGCGGCCCATCATGCTGGCGGTGGAAGGTCCGGACCGCGCGTCGGTCATGCGGGCCGCCCCCATCGTGAAGTCGGCCCTCATCAGCGTGCCCGGCGCCGTGGATGTCTGGACGAGCCAAGATGCGGGGAAACCTGAACTCAAGCTGGTGGTGGATCGGAGGACCGCCAGTGACCTGGGGGTGTCTCCGGCCCTGGTGGCCCAGATGGTCCGGCCCCTCGTGGACGGGAAGGTGGTCGCGAAATTCGAGGACGAAGGCGGTGAGCAGCGGGATGTGCGCCTGCGCCTTTCCGACCCCGGCCGCCGCGTGGCCGCGCAATTGGCGACCATGATGGTGGAGAGCACCAAGGACCTGGGCGGCGGCAAGCATCCGCTGGTCCGGCTGGACCAGGTGGTGCGCTTCGAGGAAGCCATAGCCCCCGCCAAGATCCAGCGCCACGATCTGCAGGAGGAAGTGGAAGTCTCCTGCAACTTCGAGGGCAACACGCTGCAGGAAGTGAGCGCCGGAGTCACCCAGAAGATTGCAGATTTGAAGAAATCAGGCCAGCTTCCGGAGGGCGTGAAAGTGGAGCTGCTGGGCCAGGCGCGGGATTCCAAAGAGACCGCGGGGTACATGGGCACCTCGCTGCTGCTGGCGGTGTTCTTCATCTACTTCGTGCTGGCCTCGCAGTTCGAAAGCTTCAAGCTGCCCATCACCATCATGCTGAGCCTCCCGCTCTCCATGGTGGGCATGGTCATGATGCTGCTGGTCACCGGCGACACCATGAGCATGATGACGAGCATCGGCCAGATCCTGCTCATGGGCCTGGTGACGAAGAACGCCATCCTGCTGGTGGACTACGCCATCCAGCTGCAAAAAGAAGGCATGAACCGCACCGACGCCCTCATCAAAGCGGGCATGACGCGGCTCCGGCCCATCCTCATGACCACCTTCGCCATGATCGGCGGCATGCTGCCCCTCTTCCTGGCCCTCGGCGCCGGCGCCGAAATGCGCGCACCCATGGCCCGGGCGGTGGTCGGGGGAATCATCACCTCAACCATGCTCACCCTCATTGTCGTGCCGGTCTTCTACGAGATCCTGGATGACTGGAGCCTTGGCAAAATATTCGCCTGGTTCAAGCGGAAGTTCAGCGGCGAACCGGGAGCACCGACAGAGACGGGGGAGCCTGAATTGAATTGACCCCCTTGCCAGCTATCCCGAAGGGTCAATCGCCCGCAGGATTTTTCAAGACCAGCACCACGCTGTACTCCACTTCGGCGGCCGTGACGCGGGGGTCCAGTCCCAAGGCGAGCTCAACCCGCACTTCTTTTTGGGCGGCGCCTGCCGTCACCGCGCGGCGGATCAACGCGTACAGGGATTGCCGGGCCTTCAGGGCCGGAGGTTTGCCCAGCAACCTCCAGAGGGTCACTTTCCCTTCGATGTAGAGGCGGTTCACATTCCAGCCGAGGAGGCGGTTTCGGATGGCGGCATGCTGGGTGCGGAGTTCGTCGCCATGAGGGATGGCTTCGAGGAGGCGGGCGGGGAAGGCGGTCTGCAGCTGCCCGGTGTGCTGCAAGCGTAAGTAGATGTCATAGTCCTCAGCGCCCCAGCCTTCCAGCACATCGTCATAACCACCGACGGCAGTGAAGGCTTCCTGGGAGATCAAAGCCGTGCCCACCAGGTCGATGGGCGCTCCCTGCTCCACCCTAAGAAAGCAGCCGGCCCCCAACAGGGGTGCCACGGCGGTGGAGAACTCCGGCGCCAACCGGACATCGGCGTCCACGAAGCAGAGCCAGCGCCCGGATGCGGCCTTCGCCCCAGCATTCCGGGCCTTGGAGAGATTGAAGAAGGTCTCTCCCGGCACACGAACCAATTGCACGCCTGGGTGGGCGAGTTCCACCCAGTCCCCGCTCCGCTGGGGGCAGGAATAGTCCACCACCACGACTTCGCTGTCCGGTTGGGGCAACCAGGTGGGGAGGCTCTGCTGCAAGTGATCGAGCCGTCCCATGCAGGTGGTGATGAATGAAATCCGAGGCATTGCGGGTCCAAATAAAATCAAGGTTGGGTCAAATCACAAATCCTGGGTGGCCACTGGAATCCGGGGCTGCCCACGGAACGGTGGCGCCGGGAGTCGCGTAACCATTGGGGTGCCTGAGCCGCCAGGCCCAGGCACTTTGAAGCAGGTTTTCCAGGCTGGAATGGCGCGGTTCCCAATTCAGATCATGGCGGGCCCTGGCGATGTCCGCCACCACGGAGGAGGGATCCCCTGGCCGGGCCTGGGCTGTCCGAACCTCCAGAGGATGGCCGGTGACTTTTCTCGCCGCGGTGAGGACTTCCGCCACCGAGTGGCCCCGCCCGCTTCCCAGGTTCCAGACTCCCCAGGAGCCCGGCTCCACGTGGGCCAAGGCCAGGCACAAGGCATCGGCGAGGTCGAGCACGTGAACGTAGTCCCGCACGCAGGTCCCGTCGGATGTCGGATGGTCCGTACCGAAGACAGTGAGCCCTTCACCCAATCCCATCGCGCGATCCAAAATCAGCGGAATCAGGTGCGTCTCGGGTTGGTGGTCTTCTCCCAAGGACGGTCCGCTACCCGCGGCGTTGAAGCACCTCAGGATGGCGCAGCCCAGGCCGCGCTGACGGTGCATCCAGGCCAGGGCCTGCTCCACCATCAATTTGGAGTGGCCGTAGGGACTGAGGGGATCGAGGGGATGCTCCTCACGCACTGGCTCCGGGCCCGGATTCCCGTAGACCGCCGCGGTGCTGGCGAACACGAAGCGGCGGAGGCCAAGCTCCAGGGCCACCTCGAGGAGGGTCAGGGTGCGGCCCGTGTTGTTGGCGAAGAAGCGTTCGGGCCATCGGAGGCTCTCCCCGGCCTCGATGGAGGCTGCCAGGTGCAGGATGGCCTCAATGCGGTGTTCCGGGAGCAGGGTCCGGAGCAGGGCCGCCTCACCGCAGTCGCCCGTGATCAACCTCGCTTCCGGATGGACCGCCTCCGCATGTCCGGTCACCAGATTGTCCAACACCACCACCTGGTGCCCTGAATGGACCAGCCGCTCAACGGTGTGGCTGCCCAGGAAACCGGCGCCTCCGGTGACCAAAATCCGCATTCAACCTCCAGATCCTTGACAGGGTACAGTCTGTCAGCCCCGGGCTGCGGCATTGAGGATTCACTCGATGCAGGAACAGACCAGCGGTTCGGTCAGATCAAACCATTTGGCTGGATTGGACCCCGCCCCGCGGTGGAACCTCCATTGCAGGCGATGGATGGTTATCCCTAGAATGAGTGGTAGAGATGTTGAGGCTCCGTGGTCAAGTTCGGTTTGCTGAAATACCAGACATCCAATCTGGGTGATGAAATCCAGAGCATCGCGGCCCGACGCTTTCTGCCTCGAATCGATTTCCTGGTGGACCGGGAGGGTCTCGACTCCTTTGCGGGGCCCGGAGATGTGGAGCATCGGATCCTCCTCAACGGGTGGTTCATGCACGACCCGCATCATTGGCCCCCGGCCCCGACACTGGCGCCGCTCTTCATCTCATTCCACCTATCGGACATGATCACACCTTCGGTGGGGCCGGGCCGGGCCCCCAGCGACGTGCTCCTGCGGGGTCCGAACCTGGAATACCTCCGGCACACGGGCCCTGTCGGGGCACGGGATCTCCATACCCTGGCCCTGCTGGAGAAAAATCAGGTGGACGCCTATTTCTCGGGCTGTCTCACCCTCACCCTCGAGGAGCGACATCCCGATGAAATTGAAGCCTTCATCGCTCTGGTGGATTTGGATGATGAAGTGGCGGACGCCTGCCGGGCACGCAGCACCTCTGAACTCCGGCGATTCACCCACATTGATCGGAACCATGGCGACACGGCCGAGCGGTTTACACGGGCGGAACGCCTGCTCGCGGTCTACCGGCGCGCAAAATGCGTCATCACCTCCCGCCTTCACGCGGCCTTGCCCTGTCTGGCCATGGGGACGCCGGTGCTGATACTCAACACCCAGCCGGACCAATCCCGGTTTCTGGGCCTCCACTCGATCATCCGGAACGGATCCCGAACGGAGTTTCTCGCGGACCGCCTTGATTTCAAGCTGGAGCATCCAACTGCTAATCCCGAGGACTATCTACCCCTCCGACGCTCGTTGATCCAACGCGTGGAAGCCTATGTCAGGCACGGCGATAGAACTCCGGTCAGCAAGAATCCGGTGGGCTGAAGGTGCAGGATGGGAAAAGCAAAATCGGTGTGGCAGCAGTTACGGAGCAGATGGCCATGATGAATTTCGAGATCGTCCCCGTTCAGAAATCTCCGATGGACCACGTCCTCAAGGACGGCTTCCTGGATCGCGACCTCTACCAGGAACTCCTGCACACGTTTCCAAAGTGCGAAGCCAATAGCGGGCCCACGGGCTTCTCGGTGTTCTGGGGGGACCCACGCTATGAGGAACTCCTGGCCGAATCGACAGCTTGGAGGACTTTTTTCGAACTGACCCAGTCCCCGGCCTTCGTGGGCTACTGCGTTGAGCAGTTCCGTCAGACTTATGTGGACCACGGCTGCAAAGTGGATCCAGCCGATTTCCGCTATGTGCGCTACATCGAAACAAGGGCGGACAAGGAACGACGGCATATCCAGAACCTCCAACATGCGATCAACGAGATCTTCGTCCGGCCGGACATCCTGCAGGGAAATATCGGGTACGACCGGAAAATCCATCTCGACCACCGCCGACGCCTCATGACGGTGCTCGTCTATTTTTGCGACGCGGTCGAAAATGCCATGGTCGGGGGCGACCTGGTGCTGTTGTCGGCCGAGGTGCTTCACGGCTTCAGGCAGCGGCGTGTGGTGCGGCCTGCGCACAACCGTATGGCCGCTTTCGCCTGCTCGAACGAGTCGTTCCACGAGGTTCCGCGCATCGTTCAGCAATCGCGGCCCAGGAACTTCGTGCAGATCACCCTTTCCAGCTCCTATGACCTCTGGCCAGATCAGGCGGCCCTAAACCCCCGCCCCTGACTCAAAACCCCCAGCCTATCGACGCCGCGCCACCCCGACAGGAATGGTTTCGGCGCCGGGAGCTGCCGCCATGATTCGTCCGGCATTTTTCGATTCCAAGGCAGGCATTCGGGGGCCAAGCCCCTCCGGGTTCATGGAACAATCACGTCAACCTGACCTAAGCGCCTCGGAACTTTGAGGCGCATTTTATTGTGCGCGGGGTTGTTCATTGAGGCTACGGCCGTCGCCTGGCGAACCTTAGGCAGGCCTCCGCTGTAGCTGGGTGTTTCAGTTCTGGTCGCTGTGGGGTTTGTCTTCGG
>JANXPB010000220.1 GCA_025357545.1 Holophagaceae bacterium | reverse complement strand
GTCCACCGGCCGCTTTCCTCCCAGAGCTCGGCGGGCTGGACGTTCGGCATCAGGATCTCCTGGCAGCCGTCCTTCTGGAGCTCTTCACGGACGATGTTCTCGAACTTGCGGATGCTGCGCAGGGCCAGCGGAAAGTAGCTGTAGATGCCCGCGGCCTGCTTCTGGATCATGCCCGCCCGCATCATCAGTTGCTGGCTGATGACGTCGGCATCCTTGGGCGTTTCGCGCAGAGTCTGGAGGAGGAGTTTCGATTGCTTCATGGTTGTCCCATTAAATAAAAGAAAATTGCGCGGAGGGTAGCGGAGGTGCTGAGGGAAGCGGAGAAATGGAGAGGACAAAGAAGTGCCTTCTCAGCTACCCTCCGCTTCGCCCGCTGCCCTCTGCGGAGTGTTTTTAGTTGAGCAGCGCCCCAATGAGCTGGCTCGCGGCTTTGCCGTCGAACGCCCCGCCCGCTGAGGCATGGAGGGATTTCATCACGAGTCCCAGATCCTTTTTCGAGCTGGCTCCGGTCGCCGCGATGGCCTGGCGGACGGCCTGTTCGAGCTGGACTCCCTCCAGCATGGCCGGCAGGTAGGGCTTGAGGATGGCGATTTCGGCCTGCTCGGAGGCGGCGCGGTCGGGGTGGCCGGCCTTGGCGTACTGTTCGACGCTGTCCTCGCGACTCTTCACCAGGCGCTTGAACACGGCGATGGTGTCGGCCTCGGACAGGGCCCCCTGTGGCCCCAACCCCTTGGCCACCGCTTCATTCTTATATGCGGCCAAGGCCATGCGGAGGACGCCCGTCTTGAACGCGTCCTTGGCGAGCATGGAAGTTTTTAGCTCGGCCTGTAGGCGATCCAACATGGAAACCTCGTCGAAAAGTGAAAGTTCAATCGTGCCAAATGCAAGGGTACCCGTAAATGCCAAGAACGGCGCCGCAGCGCCGTTCTTGGGGGTGGTTCAACACGCCGAGGCGCGTCAGGACTGCTCGTACTTGATGACTTCCACCGGGCAGCCCGCGGCGGCGGCGATGATGCTGTCTTCCAGGCTCGTCTGGATATCGTCGTTGAGTTCGCTCATCTCGTCGCGGTTCTCGCTGTCCACGCCATCCTTGCGGGAACTGCCGATGATGTTGCAGCTGGTGTCCGTCACGTGGAACACATCGGGGGTCTCCGCTTCGCAGGCATTGCACACGATGCAGCCTTCCTCGATCCAAACCTTGGTAATGGCCATGGGGTGGTCTCCTCCGGTGCCGCCGTGGGCGAACCATTCAACAGTATCAAAGGAACGCGGCACCACCAAGCCTGGACTGCGTGGGACACTGGTTCCGTGAGTCTCCGGGAATTGGACATCCTAGCGCGCGTCCGGGCCCTGCTGCCGGGCGGCGGGGCCTTGACGGACGACTGCGGCGCGGTGCCGGTGGCGCCTGCCGGCGAAGTGCTGCTGGTCACAACCGACGCCATGGAGGAGGGCATCCACTTTCGGAGGGATTGGCACCCGCCCCACTTGCTGGGCCGGAAGCTGTTGAATGTGAACCTGTCGGACCTGGATGCCTCCGGCGCCGCTTTCCTCGGGTTCACTCTCAACCTGGCCCTCCCCCCGGACCTCGACCTGGCCTGGATTGAGGCGCTGCTCTCAGGCCTGGCATCAGCGGCTCAGGAATCGGGCATCCCGGTGCTGGGTGGCGACACCGTGGGCCGGGTTTCGGGCCTCGGCCTCGGCCTCACGGCCTTCGGCCATGCTCGGCGCTGGCTGCGGCGCGACGGCGTGCGCCCAGACGACCAGATCTTCGTGGATCAACCACTGGGTCGAAGTCTGCGCGGTTGGCGGAAACTCCAGCAGGGGCAGCGCTGGGATCCCCTCCGGCCTGATCCCGATCTGGCTTGCCATTTGAATCCCGCGCCAAGGCTGGGCCTGGGTCCGAGCTTGGCTGCCCTGCCGGAGATCCATGCCTGCATGGACCTCTCTGACGGCCTATCCAGGGATCTCGCCTTGCTCGCCCGGGCCAGCGGCGTAACAATCCGGATGGCTCCCGGCCTTGCCGATGACGAGCTTTTTGGAGGCGAGGACTATACCCGCTGCTTTGCGTCCTCCCTCCGCCAATCCGACCTGGAATCGCGCCTGGGAATTCCGCTTCACCGGGTCGGCACAGCCGCTGTGGAAGGTGCGAGCCCCCTTCTCGTCTATGATGGGGCTGCCTGGAACCCATTGGATGACCGCAGCTTTGACCATTTCCAACGCCACCCTGATCTTCCATGACTGACGCCCTGCCTCCGACCCCGGCGCCGCGCCATGGCTTTCTGAATCGGTTCAAGCATCACATTCTGCATCCGGAAATGAAGCCCGAGCAGATCGCCTGGAGTTTCGCCATCGGCATGGCGGTGGCGCTCAACCCGCTGTTGGGGCTGCATACGGCCATGGTGCTGCTCTTCTGTGGCATCTTCCGGGGCCTGCATCGTCCGGTGATGCTGGCGGCGGCCTTTGTGAACAACCCCTGGACGATGGTTCCCATCGCCACCGCCTCAGCCTACTTCGGCAATTTCCTGCGGGGCCGGGGCTTCCATCTGGACCTTTCCCACATCCACTGGAAGGCCATCGGCTGGCGCAGCTTCATCACCTGGCAGGGCTTCCTGGACATGCACGAGATGCTCCGGCCCATCCTGAAATCCTACCTTTTCGGCGGCCTGGTCTTGAGCCTGGTGGCCATCCCTGCCGGATACTGGTCCATGCTGTGGCTGACCCGCCGCATGCGGCGGTTCCATTTCCATCATTCCAACGGAGGTTCCCATGGACATGCGATTCCTGATGAAACAGGCCCAGGCCATGCAGGCGAAACTGGCGGAGGCCCAAGGGACCCTGAGGGCTGAAGGCACCGCCGGCGGCGAGTTGGTGAAGGTCACAGTGAACGGCGCCAAAGAAGTGTTGAAGATCTCCATAGCCAAGGAAGCCATGGATCCCGAGGACCCCTCCATGCTCGAAGACCTGGTGCTGGCGGCCTTCAAGGACGCCTCGCAGAAGGCGGACGAGGCTATGGCCAAGGTCACCGGCGGCATGGGCGCGGGGCTGAACATCCCGGGGCTGAAAATCTGATGCAGGCCCCAGCGACCCGAGGCCCCCGCCCATGAACCTGCCGGCCCCCTTGCAGGCGGTGGTGGACGCCCTGCAGAAACTCCCCGGCGTCGGCGCCAAGAGTGCCCAGCGCATGGCCCTCCATCTGCTCAAGGAAGGACCGCAAGCCATGGAGCACCTGGGCGGCCTGCTCACCCAGGCGGCCCAGCGCGTGGGGTTCTGCGAGCGCTGCGGCGCCTTCACGGACCAGCCGGTCTGCGTCATCTGCTTGGACCCCAAGCGGGATCCCGCTGTGCTGGTGGTGGTGGCAGAAGCTTCCAATGTCCTGAGCTTCGAGCGCAACAGCCAGTTCCATGGCCGCTATTTCGTCCTGGGGGGTCTCATCTCTCCGCTGCGGGGCGTGGGGCCCGACCAGTTGAATGTCCGCGGACTGGTGCGCCGGCTGGAGGATCCCGAGATGAAAGAGATCGTCCTGGCCATGAACCCCACTATGGATGGTGAAGCCACCGCCGCCTGGCTGGCGCGGATGCTGGAACCCATGGGCTTGAAGGTCACTCGCATCGGCCTGGGCCTGCCCATCGGCTCGGACCTGGAATATGCCGACGACCTGACCCTAACCCGGGCCATGGAAGGCCGCCGGCCACTCTAGATGGCAGGCTCGGGCCAGGGGCAGGCCTCGCCGATGCCCCAGCGCCGCTGGTACCAGACCGCCTCCATGTAGAGGCCTCCGGGCGGGGCCGTGATGCCCGAGGTGCGGCGGCTGCGGGCGGCGAGGATGGCCGGAATGGAATCCGGGGATCGCTTACCGCGCCCTATTTCCACCAGGGTGCCCGTCATGATGCGGACCTGATGCATCAGGAAGCGGTTGCCTTCGAAGACCAGTTCCAGCGAAGGGCCCGTCCCGTTCAACGCGACCCGGTGGAGTTGGCGGAGGGGGGTCTGGGCCGAGCACTCTGCCGCCCGGAAGCTGGAGAAATCGTGCTCGCCCACCAGCCGGGCCGCCCCCAGGGCCATGGCAGCTCGATCCAACGGTTCTTTGCCGTGGACGTGCCAAGCCCGGTCGTGCAGGAAGGGATCGGCTGCGGGCCCCTCCATGAGGCGGTAGACATAGCGCTTGGCCACCGCGTGCTGGCGGGGGAAGAAGCCCTCCGGGGCCGCCTGGGCCGTCAGCACCCGCACCTCCGCCGGCAGGTAGGCGTTGAGGGCCGCCAGTAGGCGGTACGGGTCCCAGTCCCGGGCGGTGAGCACCAGCACTCCCTGGGCCCTGGCATGGACCCCCGCATCGGTGCGGCCCGTGCCGTGGGGTATCGGTGCCGCGGGATCGAGGGCCCGCAGGGCGTTCCACAGTTCTCCCTGCACGCTGCGCAAGGTGGTCTGGATCTGCCAGCCATAGAAGTTTGTGCCGACGTAGGCCAGGCGCAGGAAGAAAGGATGGGACATATCTCTATTGTAGGCTTGGGGCCCGTTTCCAAGCAGATGAATCCGTGGAACGTTGACCCTGCTTGACCGTGGAACAATGCTGTTTCCTGAAGGCGCACTGGCAGCGCATCTGCTTATTTTCGATGATTTAGGATTCAGGAACCAAGCCTCTTCACTCCATCGTTCGAGACCTAGAACCCCATTTCAAGGCTGTTCCCGAAAATAAATTTGTGAAAACCCTTGACGGTGCTGCATCCAGGCCGTAACTTCATTGCAGTTTAGCAAATCTATAGGATCCACAGGGGTTTCCCGCCCCTTCCTTCTTGAAAACCTAGTGAAAC
>JANXPB010000211.1 GCA_025357545.1 Holophagaceae bacterium | reverse complement strand
TCCACGGCGGATCCGCGGAATTCCTCATCGCCGCTGCCCAGGGTGAAGGTCAGCGGATCGATGATCAGGTCGCCGGGATCGAGGCCGTACTCCCCCACGGCCAAGGCGTAGAGGCGCTTCGCCACCGCCAGCTTCTGTTCGCGGGTCTTGGCCATGCCCGTTTCATCGATGGTGAGGGCCACCACCGCCGCACCGTAGTCCCGGCAGAGGTCCAGGATTTTCCGCGCCTTGCCTTCGCCATCCTCGAAATTGATGGAATTGACCACGCACTTGCCCGGCGCCAGTTGCAGGGCCCTCTCGATGACATTCACCTCCGTGCTGTCGATCATCAGGGGCAGGGTGGTCTGGGTGATGGCGCGCTTGAGCAGTTCCTCCATGTCCCGCACTTCGTCGCGGCCCACGTAGGCCACGCAGACGTCCAGCATGTGGGCGCCTTCCCGCTGCTGCTCGCGGGCGATGCCCACCAGGCCGTCGTAGTCCTCGGTGGCCAGCAGGTCCCTGAATTTCCGGGATCCATTGGCGTTGGTGCGCTCCCCCACGATGAGGGGGGCCGGCTCCTGACGCAGTGTGATGCTCTGGTACAGGCTGGAAACACTGCTTTCCTGCTGGCTTTGCCGAGGCCGGGCTTTGAGCTCTCCCAGACGGCCGGACAGCACTTTGATGTGTTCTGGTGTGGTGCCGCAGCAGCCCCCGATGATGTTCAAGCCGAATTCGTGGGCCGCATGGATGACCCGCTCCGCGAAGGCCTCCGGGCCCAAGGGGTAGACCACCTTCCCGCCGACATTGGCGGGCAGGCCCGCGTTGGGGAGGCAGGAAATGGGCAAGGATGAGCATTCAGCCAAGTGCGCCAGATGCGCGTGCATTTCATCGGGCCCCGTGGCGCAGTTCATGCCGAGCACATCGATACCCAGGCGCTCCAGCGTTGTCAGCACCGCGGCGATGTCGCTGCCCACCAGCAGGGTTCCGCTGGTCTCCACCGTGGCCTGGGCCCAGATGGGGATGTGGATTTTCAATTCAGCCATGGCGGCGTGGGCGGCCCGGACGGCGGTCTTCATCTGGCCCAGGTCCTGGCAGGTCTCGATGAGGATGGCGTCGGAGCCGCCTTCCACCAGGCCGAGCGCCTGCTGCCGGTAGCTCTCGAACAGCGCAGCCACGCTGATCTGGCCCAGGGAAAGCAGCTTGGTGCCGGGACCCACCGATCCAATGACGTATTTCGGAGTGTCGTAGTTCAGCGCCACATCCTTGGCCAGCCGGGCGGCGATCCGGTTCATCTCCCGGGTGCGGTGCGCGAGGCCGAATTCCGCCAGCACCACGTCGTTGGCGCCGAAGGTGTTGGTCTCCACCGCATCCGCGCCGGCGTCAAAATAGGCCGCATGAATGGTGCGGATCCATTCGGGCCGCCGCTCATTGAACAGTTCCACGCAGCCATCGGCCAGCTTCCCGCCGAAGTCTTCCACGGTGGGGTTGTTGGCGAGGATCTGGGTGCCCATGCCGCCATCCAGCAGCAGCACCCTTTCGCGCATGAGCTCGGTTAGGGTCGGCATGGTTCAACAACCACAGAAAATATTGGGACCACGAAGAAACGCGAAGGAATGCAGGAAACGAGCAGCGAGACTTCTGCACTACGAATCTTTACCATCGCCATTTTTTGACTGGAGGGTACGCGGCGCCTCTGGCCACTTGTGGGAAGACAGCGGCGGTGTGACACGAACTTTGGGAGTAAAGAATCCGTGTGAATCCGACTAATCCGTGGCTCATAAGAACCAAGGGTCGTGCTCAAGTCAAAAAAATTATTAGCGACAGATTGCACGGATTCACACGGATTAGAAACGAAGGCGGATGAAGCCACAGCGTGGCCTACCAGGGCTCTAGATTTGGTTATGGCCTCTGCCGCGCTGAGATTTTCCGTGTTCATTGGTGATCCATCCTTTGCCCTTTCTTTTCCGGATTTGTAGCAGTGTCTCTCTTTCCCAACCGTGTTCATCCGTGGCTACAGCCCCAGGTAGTCCACTTCGATATCGCCGTTCACGTGGACCCGGCAGGCGAGGCGCTCATCCTCGGCGACGCTGAGGCCCTTCAGGAAATCCCGTTCTTCGCTGCCCATGCCGGAACAGTGTTCTAGGCCTTGGGTGACGCGGATGCGGCAGGTGCCGCAGGAGCCATTGCGGCAGCCGAAAGTGATGTCGGCGCCGCTGGCATCGGCGATGGCCTGCAGTGACGTCCCGATGGGCGCCTGGACCAGGAGATCCTCCAATAGGAAATGGACGGTGGCGGTGCTCAATTGAGGAGTCCTTCCAGCAGGTCGACCTGGCCGAGCGGTGCGGAAAGCTGGAGGCCCTGCACGGCAGGGCGCACGGCCTGGATGAGTTCCCGGGCGATGTCGAGGCCCACCTTCAGCTGGTCCTCGGCGGACTCGAAGCGGCTGATGCGCTTGAGGATTTCATCGGGCACGAAAACGCCGGGGACTTCATTGGCCATGAATTGGGCGTTGCGCAGGCTCTTGAGGGGCCAGATGCCGGCGATGACGGGGATTTTGAATGGCGCTGCGAACTCCAGGAACCGGAACAGCGAATCCGGATCGAAGATGGGCTGGGTGATGGCCCACTCCGCACCGGCCTCCACCTTGTAGCGGAAGCGGCTCTGCTCCCGTTCGGGGTCAATGGCCACCGGGTTGGCCCCCACGCCGATGCTGAAGGCCGTGGGTTGGCCGATGCTGGAGCCGCCCAGGTCCTGGCCGCTGTTCAGCCGCGAGAGCATGTTCACCAGCCCGATGGAATCAATGTCAAAGACCGCGGTGGCTTCTGGGTAGGGCCCCAGTTTCGGCGGATCGCCGGTGACCGCCAGCATGTTGCGCAGGCCGAGGCCCGCGGCGCCCAGCAGGTCGCTCTGCATGCCCAGCAGGTTCCGGTCCCGGCAGGCGTAGTGCAGCACGGTTTCCATGCCCACCCGCTGTTCGATCAACACCGCGGTGGCCAGCGCGCTCATGCGGGCCATGGCCCGGGGACCGTCGGGGATATTGATGGCATCGGCGCCCAGGTGTTTCGCTTTGGTGGCCTTTTCCAGCAACTTGTCCGCGCTGGTGCCTTTAGGCGGCACCAGTTCCACGGTGGTGACGAATTCGCCCTTGGCGAGCTTGGCGGAGAAACGGCTGCGCTCCGCAAAGGGCAGCGTGGCCAAGGGTGCGGTCACCGCATTTTGGATGATCTCAGGCCGTCCATGGTCGAAGGCTTCCGCCTGCCGGATGGCGCCGCGCATGGCCCGGGTGTGGGCCGGCGTGGTGCCGCTGCAACCGCCCACCGCGACGGCGCCCAGGGAGAGGGCTTGGCGCGCGAATTCGCCCAGGTATTCAGGGCTGGCCATGTAGAGCAGGCGCCCGTCCACCTGGCGCGGCAGGCCCGCAGAAGGATTGAGGATGATGGGCGCGCCTGTGGCGGCCCGGAAGCGCTTCAGCAGGTCCAGCAACGGCGCAGGCCCGTTGCCGCCGTTGACGCCCACCAGGTCCGCGCCCCACTCCCGCAGCTTGGGGATGTACCACTCGGGCTCGGTGCCGTAGATGGTGGCGCCCTCATCGTTGGGGGTCATCATCGCCGCGATGGGCAGGTCGCAGACCTCGTGGATGGCCTGGATGGCCTGCTGGATCTCATTGAGATCGGCGAAGGATTCCAGCACAAAGAGATCCACCCCGCCCGCCACCAGGGCCTTGGCCTGTTCGGCGAAGAAGGCCCGGGCTTCGGCGAAAGAGGTGGGGCCCCACGGCTCGATGCGGAGGCCCAGGGGGCCGATGCACCCCGCCACCCAGCCATCGCCATGGCCGCCCCCGGTCTGTTCCAGGGCCCGGCGCGCCAGCTCCGCGCCCTTCTGGTTAATTTCCGCCAGCTTCTCCGCGAGTCCGTAACCGCTCAGCTTCACGCGGTTGGCGGCCCAGGTGTTGGTGGTGAGTACATCGGCCCCGGCGCCCCGGAACTGTTCATGCACCGTCCGGACCAGATCCGGTGTGGCGAGGTTGGCCTCATCGAAAGAGCGGTTGATGAAGATGCCCTTCTCGAAGAGCACCGTAGGCACGGACCCGTCGAAAAGGAAGCGGTGGCCAGTGGCCAGGGCGTTGCGGAAGGAGAGGGCCATGCGCGGCTCCGGAGGGACCTGCGCCCCCAGCGTGACGCCCCTGCGGGACACGTCAAGGTGGGCGTTAGCCACACAGCACCGTGCCGCCGTTCACATTCAGGATTTCGCCGGTGATAGAGGCCGCCCATTCGCTGAGCAGGAAGGCGATGGGGCCGGCGATGTCATCGGCCTCGGGAATGCGGCCCAGGGGGAAGCTGGCTTCCACGTGCTGGCGCGAGGCCTCGTCGCCGCGCAGGGCGGGAGCCGAAAGATCCGTGTCGACCCAGCCCGGCGCCACGGCGTTGACGCGGATGCCGCTGGGCCCCAGTTCCGGCGCCAGGGATTTCACCAGTGAGATGATGGCCCCCTTGGCGGCGGCGTAAACCCCATAGCCACTCTCGCCCCGCTGGCCGGCGGTCGAGCTGAGGAGCACGATGCTGCCGCCACCGCTGCGTTTGAGGGCCGGTATCACCGCGGAATTCCAGAGGAGGACGCCGCGCAGGTTGGTGGCCAGCACCTCGTCCAGCAGCTGGAGGTCCGGCGCCTCAGCGGGCGTGGGCAGCCAGACGCCGGCATTCCCTACGAAGGCATCTAGCCCGCCCCAGGCCTCCTCCAGGCCCCCTACGGCGGTCCCGGCATCTTCGCCGCTACGCTGATCCGAACGCAGGGCCAGGACCTCGCGTCCGCCCTGGCGCAGGCTGCGGACCAGGGATTCCGCGGCCTCTCCCTGTTCCCGGTAGGTGAAGGCGACCTGGGCGCCCAGGTTGGCCAGCAGGCGCACCGCCGCAGCGCCGATGCCGCGGCTGCCGCCGGTGATGAGGATGCGCTTGCCGGCCAGATTCAACGGGCTGACGGTTTCCAGGAGGGCGAGGGGAAGGGCTGGGTTCATGCGGATTCCTTGGCGAGTGCGAGGGGGGCGATCCAGAGATTGTGAAGGCGCGGAACCAGATCCGGCAGGCGGTCCTGGGGCACGAGGAAGGCGAGGGAGATGGGCGAGGCACCGCTGAACACCCCGCCGATGCGCTCCAGCTGGAAGGGTGCCAACAAGCGCAGCGCCGCGTCCGGCGTGGCCCGGAGGCCCTCGCCCACCAGCGCCACCAGGGCCCAATCCCGCTCCACCTTGATCCCTTCCTCGCCGAGGTTGGCCAGGATCGCGGCGCAACGGGGGCCTTCGGGCCGCACCACCAGCACTGTGCCCTCGGGGCCCGCTAAGAAGGCGAAGCGGGTGGCGCCTGCTTCCCGTAATTCCGCTTCCAGTTGGATGGCTCGGGAGAGGTCTTCTTCTGGAGAGAGGCGCAATAAGGCCAGACCCTCTTTGTAGGCCACCGACAGCACTGACCCCGGTTCGCGCCACGGCGCTTCGGCCGTAATGGTCGTACGGGAAGCTTCGGAGCCGACCGCTCGATGCGTATTGGCCACCACCAGCGGGATGCGGGCCCGCGCGACCGGGGCGAGGCAGCCCGTGTGCAGCACTTTGGCGCCGAAGCTGGAAAGCGCCTGGGCTTCGGCAATGCTCATGCGCACGATGGGTTGCGCTTCCGGCACGAGGCAGGGATCTGCGCTCAGCACCCCGTCCACATCGGTCCAGATCTGGACTTCAGCGACGTCCAGGGCCTCGCCGAAAAGGCTGGCGGAAGTATCGGAGCCGCCCCGTCCCAGGGTGGTGGTGGACCCGTCCGGGCCGCTTCCGATGAAACCCTGGGTGACCAGCACCTCGCCGCACTGGAGGCGGCCCTTCAAGGTTGCAACAGCGGCTCGGATCGACGCAGGGCGAGGCCGCGCGCTGCCATGCAGGCCATCAGTGTGGATGCAATCCCGGGCCTCGACAAAAGCGGCCTTCAGGCCCTCGCGGTGGAACAGCGCGCAAGCCAAGTGCGCTGACAGGGTTTCCCCGATGGCGAGGGCCGCGTCCTTGGTTTTGGGCCTCACTTCGCACAGGGCACCGACGCCCTCCAGCAGGCCAAGGAGCCGCCGGAACAGCGATGTCCAAGGCGCTTCGATGTCCGCCAGCAGATTCAGACCATGGGCCACGCCTTCATGGCGGTTCCGCAGGGATTGGACCGTGGCCTTGGCCTCGGGCAGATCGCCCTCGGCGGCGAAGCGGAGAGCCCTCAGGATCGCGTCCGTGGTGCCGGAGAGGGCCGACACCACCACCAGTCCCCCCGCGGGAACCTCGGCCTGGACGATGGCCGCGGCGCGCAGCAGAGCCGCGGCGCTGCCCACGCTGGTGCCGCCGAATTTCAGAACCTTCAGGGCCATCACGCGGCTCCTTCCAGAAGGCCGCGGAGCCAGGGCGCAACCTGATCCCACTCAATGAGGAAGGCGTCATGTCCATGGGGGCTATCGATCCAGCTTAAACTGCCCAGGTGGCCGGCGGTCTCGGCGGCTTGGGCCAATTCGAGGATCAGGGGCGGCGTGAAGAGCTGGTCGTTGCTGAGGCCCAGCACATGGAGCGGGGCCTTCAGGCCTTTCAGGGCTTGCACCAACCCGCCCCGGCCGCGGCCGAGGTTGTGGGCATCCATGGCATCCAGCAGGGCCAGGTAGCTGGCTTTGGTGAACCGGTCCGCCAGGGCCTCGCCATGGTGGTGGAGCCACTCGTGGATCGCGCGATCCTGGCAGAAACGGTTGTTGACGCCTTCGGGCGCGCGAAAGGTGAGCATGGCGGCCTGGCGCGCCAGGGCGACGGCTTGGGCTTCTGGAAGACCGCTCCTCAAGATGGCCCGCTGGATTGCGTGGGTGCCCCAGATCCAGCCATCGCTGCGACCCCCGCAGCCGATGGCCGCGACGGCCTTGAAGCGGCCCGGCGCCAGCAGCGCCAGTTCCAGGGCGACCATGCCACCCAGGCTGCCCCCAATCAGCGCATCGAAAGTGAGGTGCTCGGCTTCGATCCAGCTGGCCAGAGCCGCGGCCTGGTCCCGGGGGGTGATGGCCGGAAAGACGTCGGCATTGTCGGGTCCCGTGCTGCCATAGCAGGAGCCGATGAGGTTCGGCGCCCACACCGTGCAGCCCGCCGGGTCCAGGGGCGCGCCGGGTTGGAAGAGCGGGTCCCACCAGCCCTTCGCCCCTTCGGGCCAGGGGCCGCCGGTGAGGGCGTGCAGCAGCAGCACCTTCACAGGGCCGGAACCGAGGCGGCGGTGGGCGATGCGGAAGGACAGCGGCTGCCCGCACTCCAGCACCAGGGTGGCGCATTCCCGCGTCTGGGTGTCGCAGTCGAGGGTCG
>JANXPB010000208.1 GCA_025357545.1 Holophagaceae bacterium | reverse complement strand
GCCCTGAAAGAGCGAAGGGAATTCGCTGGCCATCGCCGCCCGGTATTTCGCCCATTTCGGCACTTGGCCCTGGGCGGTGCCATCGGTCTTCTAGTGTCTCTCATCGTACAGGCACACCACCTGCTCGCCGCGCTGCACAGAAGAAAGGAGGCCGCTGCGCCGTGTCTAGGCCTTTTCGCGATGATTGGGTTTGAACTGGGCGATCCATTCGTCGATCTGATGCTCGGCTTCATCCTTGAGAATCCCGTAGTGCTCTTGGAGCTTGCCGATCAGATGGTCCTTCCGGCCCGCGACCTTTTTCAGGTCATCATCCGTGAGCTTGGCCCAGTGCACTTTGACTTGCCCCGCCCGTTGGTGCCAGTGGCCTTCGATCTGGTTCCAATTCATGGAGGACTCCCTTCTACAGGTGTGGGCAATGGCGATTAAGCTTCCGGGGCAAGACGTCAAACGGTAAAACCCGGGTAAGACTCCGCAGGGCGATTTGGTACCCGGCAACACCCTCGGTATCCAACTCCTTCGATTTCTCCTAAACAATGCGCATATTCCGCGCCGAATTTGAGCCAACCCGCAACCGATTGAAAAGACATGATGATTTCCTCGGCAAGGAATAAATCGAAACGGCAGGGTTCGGGAATTTTCAATCAGAATGACTCCACCACTTCGTCAATCTGAGTGAGCCTTGGCTTCATGCAAAAATCCGAACTGGATCATTCGACATCGGGTGAGGCACCCCAATGTGGCCGTTTCTGGCGCCACACTGGCGGCCTTGCTCGAGCCCTACCCACGTCGATAGCGACCCAACCTCGTCATCCCTATTTGGCGTGCATCGTGCCTTCTCTGTAACTGGAGGAGATTGGTATGAAACTCATTGGAATCGTCCTGATTGCTTTTGGCGTGCTGGCCCTCGTGTTCGGCGGTTTCAGTTACACCAAGCGAGAAAAGGTGCTGGATCTCGGACCGCTCCAAGCGACGGCCGAGACGCACAAAACGATCCCCATCGCGCCCATCGCTGGCATTGCAGCGCTGCTCGGCGGTATCGCGCTGGTGGTGGCGGGTTCAAAAGTCGGCGTTAAGGGGTGATTTGGAAGCGCTACTGCTCCGGTCCTGGGATCCAGCCCTAGTTGATGCAACGGATACGTCAGCCTGAGCTGACTTAGGCTACATCCGCCCATGCAGATGGCCTTCCCCTTGGATGAGATCTATCGAATGAATCCGAGAACCCGGCATCCCTATCTCCGTCGCTGGCGCCGCGGAGGTTGCTGCGCGAAACCCTGGTCGTTACCCTTCGAATTGAAAGAGCAACTGCTTCATCTTGATCGAACTTCCCCTCCCCCAGGTTCGAATTATAAACGCTAATTTTTTAAAATAATTAGCTTTACCGGTCTGGCACAGTAAGTGCTCATCCGCGTAAAGGAACGCCCCGAAGTGGAGGGTTGCACTTCCCGAAATCCTAGGCACTCGGCCACACTCAAGGAGCCTCCATCCCTACCCACATGCCGTGTGACCCGCCCCACTTGCTTGCGCTTTAACCATAAGGCGGTCCAGCCAATGACAACCCGCGAACCCGAGATACCCAAGCCTGCCATGAGCTCAGAAGAGGGCATCACCGAGGTCCGACGCCAGGAGGCCCTGCTTAAAACCGGGGCCTTGCAGGACGCGATCTTCAACAGCGCCAATTTCTCCAGCATCGCCACGGATGAGAAGGGGGTCATCCAGATCTTCAACGTCGGCGCGGAACGCATGTTGGGCTACACCGCCGCCGACGTGATGAACAAGATCACCCCAGCCGACATTTCCGATCCGCAGGAAGTGATCGCCCGGGCCAAAGCCCTGAGCCTGGAATTGGCAACCACCATCACG
>JANXPB010000184.1 GCA_025357545.1 Holophagaceae bacterium | reverse complement strand
GGCCTACCCGCCCGCCATTCGAGTTCGAGCCCTGTCAGCCCCGCCAAAGAAAAACGCGCCTTTGGGGCGCGTTTTTTGGCGGGGTTGACGGGGCTCGAACCCGCGACTTCCAGCGTGACAGGCTGGCACTCTAACCGACTGAGCTACAACCCCATGTTGTGGCTTTGCTGCTGCTGCACCATTGCTGGTGGGCGATGACGGGCTCGAACCGCCGACATGCTGCGTGTAAAGCAGCTGCTCTACCGACTGAGCTAATCGCCCGAATCGCCGAACCCAAATGGTTGCATCGGTGGGGTGGGGCGTCAAGCTCAAAACCTTCAATTGAGCGAGTCGGAATCTGCTGATAGATTCATAGGTCTGTGTGCGCGGGAACCAGGGTTTTTGGGTTCCGGTGGAGTCCGGGTGGCGTTCGTCTGGAAGGCCGTCCCGGGGTTCAGGCGCTCGGCAGTGTCGAGGGAGAAGCTGTGATCGTGTGGCAGGCGGCGAGTTTCGGGTTGCTGGAAGGCGAGCCCAAGGGCTTCATTGAACGGGCTGTCGCTTTCATCAAGCACCTTCCGGAAGCTGTGCAAAGCTTCATCGAGAAGCTCCCGGCTCCCATGCAGCTCAACTGGCAGGAACTGCTCTTCGTCGCGCTCCTGGTGACGCTCCTCTACTGGTTCCTGAAGGCCTCCTTTTTCAAGCCGCTGGTGGCAGTCATGGATCAGCGTGAACAGGACATGAACGCTGGCGCTGAGGCCAAGGCCATGGCGGCGGCGATGATCGAACAGCGCTCGGCTGAGTATCAATCCAAGCTGCGGGACCTGCGGAACCGGGCCTTCGGCCACCGCAAAACACTTGCGGACGCGGCCTCCAAGGAAAGGCAGGCCCTACTGGACGCCACCCGGACCCAGGCCCAATCCGAGCGCACCGCGGCCATGGACCAGTTGGGCCTGCAGGCCGCCTCGGCCAAAACCGAACTGATGGCGCAGGTGGATCTCCTGGCGGAATCCATGGCCCAGCAGCTATTGAAACAGGCGTGAGGGACAGCATGAAACGATCCCGCCTCCTGCTCTCCATCGCTACCGGCACGGCCCTGGCCCTGTACCCGATTTCTCTTGGGGCCCAGGCACCCAACGCGCCCGTCTCGGGGGGAGCAGCCCAACATGGGGCGGATGCGCCAGCCCAGGAGCATGGCCCCCATGGTCATGGGGAGGGTCATGGCGATTCCACCGGCGCCCCGCCGGAAGGCAAGGCCCACGAGGCCGGTGCCCATGAAGGCGCAGAACACGAGGGGGGCCACCATGGCCCGCCGGTGAAGCTCTTCGGCATGGTGCTGGGCAATGGCGCCCAGTTCGCCATCAAGGTCATCAATTTCGTCATTTTCGCGGGCGGTCTGATCTTTCTGACCAAGGGCGCCCTCTCGGCGGCGTTCAAGGCCCGGGCCAAGGAACTGGAAGACCGCCTCAGCCAGGCTCAGCGCGACAAGGCCGAGGGCGAGGCGCAGATGCAGGCGCTGGAAGCCAAGATGGCGGGTTTGCAGGCCGAACTGGACGGGATCCTGCAAAAGGCTGAGGTGGATGCGGAGGCGGAGAAGCAGCGCATCCTCGAAGGCGCGCGAGCCGAAGCTGCCACGATCCTGGCCCAGACCAAGGTTGATATTGAGAACCAACGGAAAGCCGCGGAGGCCGAATTGCGGGCCCTGGTGGCCGAACTGGCCACGGACGGGGCCGTCAAGAAGCTGCAGGCCCAGCTCCAGGGCGCGGCGGTGGCCTCGACCGTGGACCGCGCCATCCAACAGATCGGGGGCCTCCAGTGAGCCATCGCCTCGTCGCCAAGCGCTATGCCAAGGCCCTAGTGGAAATCGGCGACCTGCACGGCGATCTGGTCGTCCTGCAGCACGAACTGGGCGAAGTGGTCGCCCTGGTGCGCGGCAATGCCGACCTGCAGCGGCTGGTGGCCAATCCGCTGGTGCTGCCCACCCAGAAGGCCTATGTCTTCGATGCGGTGCTGCGCCAGGCGGGCATTTCCATGACCCTGGGCAATTTCTTCAAGGTCGTCACCGAGGGCGGCCGGCTGAACCTGATCTACGAGCTCGAGCAGGCCTTCAATTCCCTGGTGGACGAGCGTGCGGGCGTGGTGGAAGCCACCGTGGTGTCGGCGGCCCCGCTGAGCACCGCGCAGGTTGCGGCCCTCCAATCCAGCCTTGGCAAGAAGACCGGCAAGAGCATCCGCCTGATCCAGAAGCAGGACCCGCAGCTGCTGGGCGGCCTGAAGGTGCAGGTGGGCTCCACGGTCTACGACGCCTCGATCCAGGGGCAGTTGAACCTGCTCAAGACCCAGCTCCTCTCAGCCTAGATTCCCGCTCTCATCCAGTCGTTCGGAGGCATTCATGGACATTCGCGCGGAAGAGATTTCCCGCATCATCCGCAGCCAGATCCAGGGTTTTGACACCCAGGTCGATGTAGCGGAAGTGGGCACGGTCATCAGCGTCGGCGACGGCATCGCCCGCGCCTACGGGCTTGAGAAGGCCATGGCCGGCGAGTTGCTGGAGCTGAGCTCCGGCAAGGAATCGGTGATGGGCCTCGCCTTCAATCTGGAAGAGGATAACGTCGGCATCATCATCCTGGGTGATTCCGCGATCATCAAGGAAGGCGACACGGTCAAGCGCACCGGCAAGATCATGTCCGTCCCCGTGGGCCCGAATTTCGTGGGCCGCGTGGTGAACGCCTTGGGCCAGCCCATCGACGGCAAAGGCCCCATCCAGGCCGCGGCCACCAACCCCATCGAGCGCATCGCGCCGGGCATCGTGGACCGCAAGAGCGTGCATGAGCCCATGCAGACGGGCCTCAAGGCCATCGACTCCCTGATTCCCATCGGGCGAGGCCAGCGCGAACTCATCATCGGCGACCGTCAGACCGGCAAGACCGCCGTGGCCATCGACACGATCATCAACCAGCGCGACACCGGTGTCATCTGCATCTACGTCGCCATCGGCCAGAAGCGTTCCACTGTGGCCCAGGTGGTGAAGACCCTGGAACAATTCGATGCCATGAAGCACACCATCGTGGTCTCCGCCACGGCGTCGGAACCCGCGCCCCTGCTCTTCCTGGCTCCCATGACGGGCGCGGCCCTCGGCGAATACTTCATGCACCATGGCAAGGACGGCCAGCCCGCGGGGAAGGACAACCCCGGCGGCCACGTGCTCTGCATCTACGACGATCTTTCCAAGCAGGCCGCGGCCTACCGCGAAATCTCGTTGCTGGTGCGCCGTCCGCCGGGGCGTGAGGCCTATCCGGGCGACGTGTTCTATCTCCATTCCCGGCTGCTGGAGCGGGCCTGCAAACTCAGCGATGACCGCGGGGCGGGTTCCCTCACGGCCCTGCCGGTCATCGAGACCCAGGCTGGCGACGTGTCCGCCTACATTCCCACGAACGTCATCTCCATCACCGACGGCCAGATCTTCCTGGAAGGCGACCTCTTCAACGCAGGCGTCCGCCCGGCGGTGAACGTGGGCATCTCCGTGAGCCGCGTGGGCGGGTCCGCCCAGATCAAGGCCATGAAGGCAGTGGCCGGTACCATCAAGCTGGACCTCGCGCAGTACCGCGAACTGGCGGCCTTCTCGCAATTCGGCTCCGATCTCGACAAGGCCACCCAGGCCCAGCTGAACCGCGGCGTGCGCCTGGTGGAGATCCTCAAGCAGGACCAGTACCAGCCCATGCCCGTGGAGAAACAGGTGGCCTCCATCTGGATGGCCACCAACGGCTACGTGGACGACGTGCCCCTGGCCAAGGTCCGCGAGTTCGAGAAGGAGTTCGTGGATTTCCTGGAAGTCAATGCGCCGGAAGTGCTGCGCGGCGTAAAGGCGACCAAGGCACTTTCGGATGAGGCCAAAGCCGCCCTCAAGGCCAACATCGCCGCGTTCAAGGACGGCTTCATGGCCAATCTGAACGCCCCCGCCGGAGCCTGATCCCATGGCCGGTATCCAGAACAGCCGACGGCGTATACGGTCAGTCAAAAACACCCAGCAGGTCACCAAGGCCATGAGCTTGCCCTTGGTCCACGCTTTCGGATTGGAGTAGATAGCCATGGCCGGCCTACAAGACATCCGACGGCGTATACGCTCAGTCAAAAACACCCAGCAGGTCACCAAGGCCATGAAGATGATTTCCGCGGTGAAGCTGCGGAAATCCCAGGAACGGCTGGTGTCCCTGCGGCCCTACGCAGACAAGATGAAGGCCGTGGCCATCAGCGTTGTGGGCCGCATCAAGGGGCAGCACCTCGCCGAGGACCTGGTGCTCGGGCCTTCAGCCGAGGCCTTCCTGAATCCCCGGGAGGAAAAGCGCATCCGGGTGGTGCTCATCGCATCGGACAAGGGGCTTTGCGGCGGCTTCAATGCCAATGTGCTGAAGAAGGCCACCCAGTTCATGCAGGCCCGCACCAACGAGACCGTGCTCCTCGACGTGGTGGGCAAGCGCGCGGCGGATTGGGCCCGCAAACATGGCTTCAAGGCCAGTGGTGAATACCTGGGCATTCCACTGGCCGGTGTGGAGCGAGTCTCCCGCGAGGTGTGCGACAGCGCCGCGACCCAATACCATACGGGCGACATCGACGCGCTCTACGTCATCTACAATCACTTCTATTCGGCCGTTTCCCAGGAACCGACGATCACCAAGATCTTTCCCATCGAGTTCGACGCTCCTGCCATCGAGGGCAAGACCGAAGTGGCCCACCTGCTGGAACCGGATCCCAACACCACGCTGGAGGCCCTGCTGCCGCGGTTCGTGGAGACCGAGATGCTGCGCTCCCTGTTGGAATCCAGCGCCTCCGAGCATGGCGCCCGCATGGCCGCCATGGACAAGGCCAGCAACAACGCCGGCGACATGATCGCCAAGCTGACCCTGACCATGAACAAGATCCGCCAGGCCTCCATCACCAACCAGATCATCGAAATCGTTTCTGGCGCCAATGCCTGATGTTTTGAAACCGCGAATTTCGCGAATGAGCGCGAAATAGCGGAACAGTCCACCCAGCACTTCATGCTCTCTTCGTGTCAGTTAGCGTCATTCGCGGTTCCCAATTTTTTCCGAGGTCACCATGTCCAACCCGATCCAAGGCCGCGTCATCGCCATCGTCGGCCCTGCAGTGGACGTCGAATTCGACAGCCAGCTTCCGGCGATCATGAACGCGCTCCTGACTGAACTCACCGACGGCCAGGGCGTGAAGTCTACGGTCACGCTGGAAGTGCAGCAGCATCTCGGCGAGAACCGCGTGCGCTGCGTCTCCATGCAGCCCACGGAAGGCATGATCCGCGGCCAGCTGGTGAGCGACACTGGCGCGCCTATCAACGTGCCCGTGGGCCCCGAGACCCTGGGCCGCATCATGAACGTGGTGGGCCTGCCCATCGATGAGCGCGGCCCCATCGGCCACAAGATGACCCTGCCCATCCACCGTGAAGCGCCGAAGTACGACGAACTGAACACCTCGTCGGAAATGTTCGAGACGGGCATCAAGGTCATCGACCTGCTGGAGCCCTACGCCAAAGGCGGCAAGACGGGCCTCTTCGGCGGCGCCGGCGTGGGCAAGACGGTGCTCATCATGGAACTCATCAACAACATCGCCAAGGGCCACGGAGGCTACTCCGTGTTCGCGGGCGTCGGCGAGCGCACCCGCGAAGGGAACGACCTCTGGCACGAGATGATGGATTCGGGCGTCATCGACAAGGAGGACCTGAGCAAGAGCAAAGTGGCGCTCATCTACGGCCAGATGACCGAGCCCCCCGGGGCCCGCGCCCGCGTGGCGCTCACGGGCCTCACCGTGGCCGAGTACTTCCGCGACCAGGAGGGCAAGGACGTGCTGCTCTTCGTGGACAACATTTTCAGGTTCACTCAAGCCGGCGCAGAAGTGTCCGCGCTGCTGGGCCGCATGCCCTCCGCCGTGGGTTACCAGCC
>JANXPB010000182.1 GCA_025357545.1 Holophagaceae bacterium | reverse complement strand
ACTGATTTCCGTTTCCAGATGCAGGGCCAGCCGGGTGGTGGTGGGGCGGCGGCCGAATTGGCCCAGCTGGAAGTGGACCGGGGTGGAATTCCCGTAGCCGCCGAAGTCGGAGTTGCCGTCACCGAAGGTGGCGGTGCCATCGTCGAAGTGGCTGATGGGGCTGCCGGTCTGCACGTTGAGGTTGGCGCCCACGATCAAGGGCGCCTTCCCCAGATTGAATTTATAGGTGCCATAGACCTTCAACGCATGGGTGTGGTCCAGGGGCAGCAGGCCGGTGCCCACGTAGGGCCACAGGTCGAAGGAGGCGGTGATGTTGGCGTCGGCCTGGCCATTGGAGGAGGAGATGAGGCCCTGGTAATTGCCCTCCATCCGGCTGAGCACGTAGCTCGCCGAGAAATAGGCCCGGTCGCTCTTCTTCTCGAGCGTGCATTCCAGGGCCCGGTATTTGTTGAAGCCCTTCGGGAACAGCAGGTTCACGCCGGTGTAGTCGTAGGTGACGCCATCGTGGGCATTGAAGTATTTCAGATTGGAGCCGATGTTCCACAGCACCGCGTAGCCAGTGTTGTCCACATTCCCGTTGCGGTCCGCCAGGGGGTTGCCGGCGGCATCCACGAAGTTCGAATCCTCCAGGGGATCCTTCAAGGCGCGGTATTTGAACGTGAGGCCCGCGGACCAGCCGCTGCCCCAGCTGCGCTGGTAGCCCAACTGGATCTCCTCGCGCCGGGGGGGCTTCACGCCATCCTGGATCGGCGGGAACTGGAAGGCCGCGTCGTATTCAACCAAGGCATCGAAGGAGCCCGCCACAAAGGTGCCGACGTTGCCGCCATTGGGGCCATACACGTATTGGCCCTTGTGGGTGCCGCCGTAGGTGAGGCTGTTGTAGCGTTTTTCCTTGAAGTACTCGGACGTGAATTCCCGCAGCGCCAAGCGCTGAGGCATGTTCTCGTAGTAGATCGCGTAGTTGCCGAAGAGTTTGGAACTGCCATCGCCCTTGGCGTCATAGGTGAAGCCGAGGCGGGGTTGAAGGGCTTGGGAGGCACTGAAGGACAGGAATTTCTTGCCGTTGCCATCGAACTGGTCCTGGGTTTCCGCGCGGAAACCGAAGAACACATTCAGATGCGGCGTGACCTGCCAGGTGTCCTGGGCGAAGTAGGCGTTGTAGGCGGAGCGCACGGTGGCATCGTTGCGGATCACGCGGTCCCGCAAGCGCCCGCCATTCTTGTCGATGGTGTAACGGTGGCTGCCGCTGACGTCTTCCCAGAATTGATAGGTGGACTCCAGGCGCGAGAAGCCGAACTTCACGCTGTGGTCGCCGATGATCCAGGTGAGGGCGGCGTTGCCCTGCTTGGTGGTGTTGTACTCCCGGGTGTAGAGGCCGAAGCCGCCGCGGTGGTACACATTGGTGGTGTCGGTGAGATAGGCCGGAAGGGTGCCGGCGCCGCCGCCGGGCGCGGCCTGGTTGGCGTTGGCTCCCTGGAACCAGTGCCGGTCGTAGACCGAAGGGACATTCGCGGCCACGGGCGCGGTGGGATTGATGATGCGGGACTGGCCCAGCTTGGCCGTCAGGAAGAGGTTGTCGCTGAGGGTCCAGTCGTAGCCGATGGAAGCGCCGTTGGTGTTGTAGTCGGTGGTGCGGCCCAACTCCGCGTCGCCGAAAATGTAGAGCGTCTGGGGGTAGGCCACGTTGTTGCCCTGGCTCCGGGGTACGTCGTGGTCGATCTTGAAGCGGTTCGAGGTGTGCATCACGTTGGCGGTGATCTGCTGGTTGGGGGTGAGGTAGGCGTTGACCTTCACGAAATACTGCTGGTCCTGGATATCGGCTTCGTCGCTGGAAAACCCGCTGGCATTTTTCTGGGCCGCTTGTTTCGCGAAATTCCCATAGGCCCCCACCGAGTAGAACAAGCGGTCCTTCACCAGGGCGCCGCCAGCCCAGAAGGCCGTGTCCACGCCATATGAGGCCGGCGGCTCCAGACTGAAATTCGTCTGCTTGGGCCGTGGCTCGAAAGCCGACGGCGTGAAGGAAAGGGACAGGCTGCCGCGGAAATCATTGGTCCCGGATTTCGTGAGCACGTTGAACACGCCCCCCAGGGCGCTGAACTCCGGTTTGAAGCCGCCGGTCTGGATGTCCACCTGGTCCACGAAATCCGTATTGAGGCTGGCGCCGCGGCCGCCGTAGCGGAAATCCGTGGCCGAGAGGCCGTCCACGCTCCAGGAATTCTCCGCGCCCGAGGCGCCATTGATGGAGACATCCAAGCCCCCCTGGGCGAAGCCCGATCCGGCCACGCCCGGCGCCAGGAAGATCAGGGTCGAGACATCCCGGCCTTTGGGCAGGGCGTCGATGGTGTCGAGGGCCAGGCTCGAACCCGTGGTGGTGGTGGCCATGTCCACGGTGCGGTTGATGCCCAGCACTTCCACCGTCGCGGAACTTTCCTTCACGCCCCGGAGGTTCACCAGATGGGTTTCATTGATGGCCAGGCTGACGGATTGGCTGGGGGCGCTGAGGCCGGCCTTGTTGACAGTCACCTTCCAGCCACCGGGGTTGAGCAAGGGGAAGAAGGCCTTGCCATCCGCGCCAGTGATGGCGGTTTTCTCGATCTGGCCCGAGGCAATGCGGACGGTGGCCCCGGCTACGGGCAATCCCGAGGCATCCAGGACCGAAACGCTGAGGGCGCCGGTGGTGACGGATTGAGCAAGGGCTGGCAGCGTTCCACTGGCCAGAATCAAGGCGAAGGCGCCAAGGCGGGGGCGGATCATTACGTTCCTCCTTAAGGGGTTCACGTAACAATCCGTCAATCATTCGCCACTTCCCATGGTGCCCGCCCCGGATTGGGGCCGCTTCGCCACAAGGCGGCCTTGCGTTCACCACATCCAGTTAGGGCTGGCGGGCGGCGCCCTCAGATGGGCCATACTCCGGCGCCTTCCCGCACCAGTAGCGGTTCTTCACCGGTGAGGTCGATGATGGTGCTGCCGATGCCCAAAGGCAGACCGCAGTCGATGACCAGGTCCAGGGTGTGGCCCAGCTCCTCTTCGATCTCCCAGGCGGAGTTCAGCGTGGCTTGGCCGCTCAGATTGCAGCTGGTGGTGATGATGGGCTCGCCCAGCAGTTTTGAGAGTTCGTGGCAGAAGGGGTGGTCGGGGATGCGCAGTCCGACGATGGGATGGGCCTTGCCCTTGGATTCCAGATAGCGTGGCACCGCCCGGCTGGCGGATAGCAGGGCGGTGTAGGGGCCCGGGAACAGCTGCTTCAGGATGCGGAAGGTGGGCGTGTCAAGGTGCCGGGTGTAGCGGCAGAGCATCTCGAAATCCGCGCATAAAATGCTCATGGGTTTCTTGGGATCGCGGCCCTTGATGGACTGGATGCGGTCCACGGCCTTCTTCCGCGAAGCCAGGCAGCCCAGGCCGAAGAGCGTGTCCGTGGGGTAGGCGATGACGCCATCCTTCAGCAGCAGGTCCGCGATGCGCTGGAGCTGGCGGGGTTGGGGATCCTGGGGATGCAGTTGGAGGATCATAGGCTGGCCCACCGGGCCCGGCCCGGCCCGGGGTGCTGGGCGGGCGCCAAGAAAAAGCGTTCGGCCAGCTGCGCGTCCATGGCCGCCACCACGCCGCTCCGGCGGGCCTGCAGGGACAGCAGGGCCATGGCGGTGGGGCCGTCGCTGAACTCGCCGCTCAGGACCCGCGCCAGGCATTCGCCGAAGAGCTCGCGTCGGACCAGCAGCTCTTCATCGTCCTCGGACGCGTGGGAGCCAGTGGACGCGAACAGGCCGGTGGCAAGGAATAGGAAGGCTTCCTCATCCGTGGAGGCATTGCTTGGATGGAAGAAGGCCAGGGGCTCCCAGGTTTGGGCTTCGAGACCGGTCTCCTCGGCAAGCTCCCGGCGGATGGTTTCGAAGGGGCTTTCGGTTGCCTCGCCCCCGCCTTCCGGGATTTCCCAGGTGTACCGCTCGAGCGGATAGCGCCACTGCCCCACCAGCACCACGCGGTCTTCTGCGTCCAGGGCCAGCACCCCACACGCGGTGCGGCGGAACCCGCACACCGCATACCGGCCTTCCCGTCCCCGCCGGTGGCGGAAGTGGTCTTCGCGCAGGCGGATCCAGTCGGAATCGTAGAGCGGCTTCCGGGAAAGCACGTCGTAGGGATCCGGGCGGTCGGGGATGGGCAGGGGAGCGAGGGGCATGCTTCCACGCTAAGCGAAAAAACGCCCGCGGAGGCGGGCGTTTCGATGGGCTTAAATTGGTTAGCGGCGCAGGCCGAGGCGTTCGATGGCCTTGGCGTAACGGGCCTTGTCCTTGCGCTTCAGGTAGTCCAGCAGGCGGCGGCGCTGGCCGACCATGATCATCAGGCCGCGGCGGCTGTGGTAATCCTTGCTGTGGATCTTGAAGTGCTCGGTGAGATCGTTGATGCGCTTGGTCAGCAGGGCCACCTGGACTTCGGGCGAACCCGTGTCCGTGGGGTGCTGCTTGTAGTCATCGATGATGATGGTCTTCTGTTCGAGCGTGAGGGCCATGGGAGGCTCCTTTTCGGGGGTGTTTCCCGTCACCTGCCGTGCAGCCCCGGGCCGCGTGGTGGTCATAGTCCGGAGGCGGCCGGACGCCTTTTGAATTGTGGCATCGGATTCCGCATCGGCTAGAAGCTTCAGCGGGTTTTTAGCGATCGCAGGCTCCACTGGAGCCTGCTCCTGACTTGCGCTGAAGGCGCAAGTCAGAGCCAAAAATGGTGCGGATAGAGGGAGTCGAACCCCCACGTCTTTTGAACACTAATACCTGAAACTAGCGCGTCTACCAATTCCGCCATATCCGCTTCAAAGATCGCACCGTTTCCCGGAAGGACACGGCAAAGACGAAACTCAAGCCTAGCGCGGGCCTAGGCCCGCATCAAGGGAAAATTCCCCCGGACTACCAATCCCGGTAGGAGATGTTGTTCATGCCGGTGCCACGGGCCTGGCTATAGACATCGAACACGTTGCCCCCGCCCCAGCTCGTGCTGGTGGGTTCGTCGTTGATGGACCGCAGGCCCCAGTCGGTGTTGCCCGTCATGGGATCCACGGGGATGCGGCGCAGGAAGCGGATCTTGCCGCTCAGGGAGCCATTGGCCTGGGCCCCTTCCACGAGGATGGTCAGGGATTCCGGGTAGCCCATGTTCTCCAGCGGCGGCGGCTTGATCTTCTGCTGGTCCACCGCCTGCTTGTAGGCGTCGATGGCCAAGCGCATCTCCCGCAGGTCTCGCCGCAGTTCCAATTCCTTTTGCCGTTTGATGCCGTTGGTGGCCATGGGGATCACCGCCGAGGCCAGGATGAGCAGCACCGTGCAGGTGATGATCAGCTCCATCAGCGTGAAGGCGCGCTGGGAGAGGCGCGCCATCCACTGCCGGGGCCGACCGGCCGCAGCCATCAATTCACCGTCACCAGGGCATTCACCCAGCGGCCGGGAATGGGATTCTTGCCCACCATGAAGGTGCCGCTCTGGATGAGGATGGGGGCGTTGCCGGGGGCCAGGGCCTCCACCTGGAGCACCAGCAGCGCGCCGCTGTCCAAGGAAGCACCGGCCTTCTTGAAGGTCACCGAGACCGTTCCGTCCTTGCCGGGTTTCTGTTCCATGCTGCCGCCGTCGGCGGTGAGGAATTCCCCAGGGCCCACCGAGAGGAGCTTCAGCTTGGGATCGATGATCAGGTTCAGGGTGCCGGAGGTCAGGCCCTTGGCGCTGCTGGCGTTGAGCGTGACAGCCAGCCGCTCGCCCTTGCCCAGGGTTTCGAAGGGCGGCGCCATGAAGAACACCAGATCGGCATTGTCATCGGAACCCTTGGCCTCGGCCTTCACGTCGGTCTTGGCTTCGAGCTTGGCCGCTGGAAGCGGTTCGACCTTGGGCTCCACCTTGGGTTCCACTTTCGCGGGGGGCGGTGGCTCGATGGCGGCCGGTACGGGGGTGGGCTTGGCGGGCTGGGGTTTGGGCGGGGCCGGGGCCTTTTCGGCTTCGGGCGCCTTGGGTTCCTTCATGTCCTCGGAGATGGATTCGGTCTTGGGCGTGAAGGGGCCTTCTTGGCTGACGGCGCGATCGGGATCGAAGGATTCCAGATCCTCGGCGGTATAGTTGGGCTTGCGCACCAGCACCGTGCGGATGGTGAGCAGCACGTCGGTTTTGGCTTTGTTCTTCCGGGTGTTGCCCAGCAATTTGCCGAGCACCGGAATATCGGTGATGCCCCAAATTCCTTGCAGGCTCTTCTGCTCCTCTTCCTTGAGCAGGCCGCCGAAGACCGCGGTCTCGCCATCCCGCAGCCGGGCCAAGGTCTTGATTTCGCGCTTGCCCAAGTCGGGTCGGCCGGGGGTGGACGCGGCCTTCAAGGTGGTGATGAGGGCTTCGATTTTCAGGGTGATGTCGCCATTGTGGTGGACGCGGGGCTCCACGCCGATCTTCACGCCCACATCCTCGTAGTTGAACTGGGTCTGGGCGCCACCGCCCAGCAGGCCGCCGAGGCCGCCCACGCCGCCCGCACCGCCCGTGGCGCTGGAGGGCAGGGACAGGGCGCTCTGGGTGACGGAGATCTTCTCGCCGATGTTCACCTCGCCCTTTTCGCCGCTCAGCACCCGGACATTCGGACTGGCCACCAGCTTGGCATCGCCGTTGCTTTTGAGTACATCCAGGGCGATGCTCGGGAAGAGGAAGCGCAGGTCGGACTTGCTGATATGGACCGCGCCTTTGTTCTGGTTCAGGCCGCCCAGACCATCCATGCCCAGGGTGGCCCCCAGGCGGAAGACGCCGGAACCCCCGCCCACGCCATCCGTGGGACCCACCACCGGCAGCAGGCCCACCTGCTCGGCACTGCTCTCGGTGACTTCCAGCAGTTCCACGTAGACCATCACTTCGGGCTTGGCCTTGTCGAGCTGGTTCACGATATGGGTGGCGATGATCAGTTCATTAGGCTTGGCCTTGATGGTCACGGCGTTCAGCCGCTTGTCCGTGAATATCTTCAGCTGCGGAATGAGCGTGGTGAGCACCTGGCGCACACCGTCCACTTCGGCGTTGCTCAAGTAGAAGGTCTTGATGAGCTGATTCTCATAGAGCTCGCGGTTCTGGGGATTGCTCTTGAAAATCATGATGGTGTTGGGGTCCAGCACCTTGTAGAAGAGGTCGTTCTGAAGCATCAGCGTGTCCAGGGCCCGCTGGAAATTGAGGCCCTGCATGTCGATCTGCACCTGGACGTCCTGGAAGGAGGAGTGGGGGATGATATTGACCCCCGACGCCTTGCTGATGACCGCGAAAATCTCTTTGAGGCTGGTCTTCCGGGCGAAGGTCAGGTTGATGCCTTCCATGGAGCGCGGATTCAGCTGCATGGGGCTGCGGGCGTCGGACTTGGCTTTGATGGCTGAATAATCCTCGGCGGATTCCCGGGCCTTTTTCCGCTGTGCGTCGAGCTGGATGCGGGCCAGCCAGTCCAGGGCGATGGAATTGTTGGGATCCAGCACCAGGGCCCGTTTCAGCTCGAGCACGGTCTCGTCGCCCTGGCCGCGGCTTTCCAGGACCTTGGCTTTTTCGATGTGGTCCACGGCCGCCAAGGGCGCTGCGCGGTGGTAGCCGTTCCGGGCTTGGACGTTTTCGGGATCCCGCCGCAGGATCGACTGGTACTCCCGGGTGGCGTCCTCGTAGCGGCCCTCGGCGAAGGCGCGGTTGGCGC
This sequence comes from Holophagaceae bacterium, assembly GCA_025357545.1. GTDB lineage: Bacteria > Acidobacteriota > Holophagae > Holophagales > Holophagaceae > JANXPB01. Next base: position 1,805 of record JANXPB010000182.1, on the reverse strand, counting down.
GGTGCAGGCTGCAACCGAGGCCGGCCACCAGGACGGCAGCGATGAGCAGGGTCTGAGCCATGCGGGGAGTGGCGCAACGGAGACGTGGGTTCAGGAGCATGGGGCCATCCAGGGGGTCGGTGATGCTTGGTATGGATCGGTTCGAGCAGCGGGTCGGGGTGTCAGGTCTGGGTATCAAGTGCCGATGAGCGGGCCGGGAAGGGAGGCTGGGCAGTTCTTAGAACTCGTTGGTGACCTGCGCGCTGGGGCCCGTGGCGCCGGCGAAATCCCGGACCTCCAGCAGCACCCGCATGTCCAGGTACTTGGTATTCTGGAATTCGGCCTTGGTGTCCGAGAGGCTCACCAGTTTCCAGGTGCCACCTTCAATGTGGCCGAGGGTGAAGGTGAAGGGCTCTTCGTTTTTGAAAAAGGCGCCGATGAGGCCTGAGGTCTTGCTGCGCATGAATCCGATGTACCGCAACCCTTGGGGTCGGGTGGAAAACATGGCGTCCCGGGCCGCCTTCTCGGCGGCGGCGAGCAACTCGATTTCGGTGGGCGGCGGCGGCGGCGGGGGCGGCGGCGGCGGCGGGGGCGGCGGCGGCGGGATGCCTTCGAACAGGAAGAGATCCCGGTACATCTTGGTCTGCTTCGGCAGCTCGCCCAGCATGTCCAGCTTTGCGAGGTCCGGGAGCTTCTGCAGGGCCGAGAGCTGGCGGTCCTCCAAGCCCGTAGCCTGGAACGATCCCATGCGCCCGGCTCCAGCGGACTTCTTGGGCGGGTCGGGCCAGAAAATCCAGACCAGAACCCCCACGAAGGCCAACAGGGCTACTTGGGTGCGGCGGTTGGTTTTGAGTTCCTGGAGCAGGGCCTTCGCATCCATGCCCTGGGAAGCGCCGTTGCTCATGTTTCCTCCGGCGCGGTGGAATTGGGATTGGCGCGGGTGCCGGCATGGCGGAAGGCCCGCAGGCTGACGCCGAGGCGGGCGCCTTCGGGGCTTTCTTCGAGCCGGGCCGAACCCACCGCGAAGGGCAGGCCGCTGCCTTCCAGGTCATGCATGAAGGGTTTCATGCTGGGGTAGATGCCGAGCACGGTGAATTCCACGTCGATGGATTCGAGATCGGTGCCCTTGGCGCCATCCCGGCTGGGCAGGCCGTATTTCACTGACTGGAGCCGGACACCGTTCTGCTGGGCCAGGTTGTACAGGGTCTGGCTGAGAGACCACTGAAGTGCGCCGACGCTCTCCGGGGGCATATTCTTCTCCAGCTTGTCGAGGTGCTGCTGGTCCAGGGCCAGCCGGTCCACCAACTCCTGGCGTTCCCCGAGCTGCTTCATCTGGTCTTTCAATCGTTCATTGGCCGCCTCGGTGGCCTTCCGCTCCACGAGGAGCTGCCGGTTGGCGTCGGGCAGCACAAAGAGCCCCACTATGATGGCGCCGAGGAGCAGGGCGCCCCCAGTGGCGGCACGCAGGGTGCTGGTGCGCAGCGTGCTCATGGGCGGCCCTCGAAGTTGGGTCCGTTGGACGGCGGCGGCGGGAAGGGCCCATCGGGAATGGCGCCACGGCGGGGCCGGTTTTCGGGCCTGGCTTCCGGCCGGTTCCGGGACGGCTGGGGCTGTGGTTGGGGCTGAGGTTGGGGTTGGGGTTGGTAGGCCGGCAAGGGGGTGGCTTGCTGGGAGCCGGGTTTGGCGCCTTTGCCGGTGTTGGCGGCGGGCCGCCCAGGATTCGAGGCGGCCTTGTATCTGACGGGCTCCGGGAAGGGCTGGTAAGTCGAAGGAACCATGACCACCGGGAGGGTCATTTCGAAATCCACGCCGCCGCCCGTGCGTTC
>JANXPB010000160.1 GCA_025357545.1 Holophagaceae bacterium | reverse complement strand
CCTCGGCCCCCGTTTCCACTGGGACCAGCGTCCTCCCACCCTCACCCATGTCGCCTCCTCGGCGACTCAAGGGGTCAATAGTTCTGTCGCCAGGGGGTCAGTTTTGGCTGTCGCCCGATAGAGCTGGCTATTGCGTTACGGGCCCTTATGTCGGCCAAAGGCCGACGTGATGGGTGTTTCACCCATGGGAATCGAAGTTGCGAGCCTCACAATTGAACGCCAGCCAGCGCGAGCTGGCTATTGCGTTACGGGCCCTTATACCCCGAAGGGCATAAATAGGTTTGCCGAGACTGGAGGCGTTCGCGACCCAGCTGGACCAGCGACCACCGGGCGAGGGTTTGAAAAATCTGGCTTCCGCCGGCATCGGCAGGAGGATCATTTCTTGGGGAGCTGTAGGATCACTTTCATCCGGGCCAGCCCTTCGGCCTTCCCTCGCCCTTTAGGGAACTGCAGCACCACGGCAGTATCGCCCTTGCACCCGGCCACCCATGCGGAAGTCATTCCGGGTTCCCCGGGCACGGCCGCGGTACCGACCTTGAACCACCAATCTGAACCCTTGGTGATCCAGCCGTCGAAGGCGCCGCCCAATAGCCGCGCACACTGGGACCGCAGGGGTTCCTGATCGGGATCCGCCAGCCACCGGGCCAGGGTTTCGGGCGTGGCGCGCAACAGGTCGCCTTCGCCGATCCACTCGGGCCCAAGGGGCGGCAGCGTGTCCCCGGCCTTCAGGCGGCCGCCCAGAAAAGGACCGAAGGCACGCTCCAGCCTTAGGCGGGCGACACCCTCGCCGTAGTCCTTCTTCCAGCGTTCGGCGGATTCGAGGCTCCAGGCCAGGAAGGCAAGCTCGCAGCTTTCCGCGATGGCTTTGGCCAAATCCACCTTGCCGTGGCCCTTGCGGTTCCAGCAGCGCAGGCCGTTGAACTCACCCTTGCACTTGAAGTTCACCATCCGTGCGCCCCAATCGTCGCCTTCCAGCCGCAGCCAGACCAGCTCGGCCAGGCCGCCCAGGGCAGCCTCCTTCCTGGCTTCCCCGAAGGCCTTCACGGCCCCCTCCGGCGTGGCCAGGGCGAAGCCCTCTCCGGGCTGCAGGACGGGATTGAATTCGGCCGGCGTGGGGGCCTGGGCCAGGACCGCCACCGGAACCGATGCCGCCCAAAGGATTCTGTTCATGCGCCTCCCAGCGGTAGGGCCAAGCTCAGGCAAGTACCTTCTCCCTGGTTACGGAGGTCCAGCGCAGCCTTGTAGGTGGACATGAGCTGGCGGCAGGAGGGCAGTCCGGAACCCGGCTGCCGCACGCCGAGCACCGGCTCCTCATGCAGCCCCGAGAAGGGCTCGAAAGCCTGCTCGATGGTCTCGGGCAGGATCGGGCCGCCCTCATCCTCGATCTCGATGCGGAACAGATCAGGGGCGACGATGGTGCGCACCACAATACTGGGCGACGGCGTGGGCCCGCCCAGGGCATGGCGCACCAGATGGCCGATGGTTTCGGAAAAATCGCCATAGATCCCGAAGATCTTCGCTTCTGGAGCATGGAAATCCAGCTTCAGGCGCCCTTCACCGAGCTGGCTTTCCATGGAGATCAGTTCCAGTTCCTGGATCAACAGCGCCCCCAGATCGATCCATTCAGGACGCGCGGTCTCCCGTCTTCCCGCCCGCCGGGTCAGCGCCTTCACCACACTGTCGATCTGAGCCACGGATTGGCGGATCTGCACCAGGGATCGCTTCCATTCCGTCTGCCCCGGCTCGACCTGGTCCAGGACCACGCTTTCGGATTGCAGCACGGCCACGGGGGTCTGAAGCCAATCCGTCAGCTTCTGGAAGAGGTCCCCCAACAGTGCTTGGCGCTCCCGTTGTCCCAGGGCGGCCTGGGCCTGATGCACTTCCATGTAGGCCGATTCCACGCTCTCGTAGCTGGACGCCAGGGCCCTGGAACTTTCATTCAGGCTGAAGATCAGCTCCGCATTGCGCATGCTCACCTGGGCCAGGCCGCCGATGAGCGAAATGAGCTCCACTTCGAAAGGTTGGAAGGGCCGCCCGGGTTCGCGGCTGAGGGCCCAGAAGCCCCACAACTCGCCCTCGCTTTGCCGATGCGACATGGGCAGCAGCATGGATTCCGATGGTTGGGTCCAAAGGCCGAGCTCCAGGCCCGTGTCCCAGAAGGGCGACTGCAGCAGGCGCTCGCCAAAGATCGGGCCCTGGTCCATCACTCCCTTCAACCGCTGGAGGGCCGCATGGTCGCCCCGGATGGAAGGGGCGGCCTCGATGCCCACCGGCGTCCAGCGCAGGCCTTCGAAGTAGCCGCCATCGGCCTGGACCCGGAAGGCCTGGAGGGCGCGGAGCCCCAGGTCCTCCTGCGCCCGAGCAATGATGCGCGACAGCAGGGACCGGGGGTCGTGCTCCGCCACGATGCTCTGGCTCAGGGCCAGCAGGCGCGAGAGGTTCCGGTTGCGGATCTCCAGGGCTTCCTGGGCTTCCTGCAACTTGCGGTTGGCGTCCTGGGCTTCCTTGAGCCTGGCCTCCAGGTGCTCCACCACCTGTTGGCTGAACTGGCGCAGCACCGAACCCTCCCGGCTCTGCTCCACCTTCTCGCGCTGCCCCCCCAGGTAGGCCTCCACCTGCGTGGTGAACTGGAAGGGGTCGATGGGCTTGGAGATATAGCCATCGCAGCCCGCCACCAGCGCGGTTTCCCGGTCGCTCTTCATGGTCTTGGCGGTCAGCGCCACGATGGGGATGCCGTTGAGGTCCGGATTCTGGCGCAGTTTCATCGCCACTTCGAAGCCCGAAAGCCCCGGCAGGTTGATGTCCAGCAACACCAGGGCCGGCTTCAGTTCGAGCGCCATCTGATAGCCTTGCAGCCCCTCCTCGGCCCAATACATGTCATAGCCCACCTGGCCCAGCAGCCGCTGCACCAGGCGCCAGTTCACAGGGTTGTCCTCGATGCAGAGGATCTTCAGCTTGGGGCTCATACGGAGCTTTCCTGCATCAAGGGCATTTCGACGATGAAGGTGCTGCCTTTGCCCTTCCTGCTTTCCACCCGGATGCGTCCATTCATCAAGCCCATGAAGCGCTGGCTGATGGCCAGGCCCAGGCCGGTGCCGCCGAAGCGGCGCGTGATGCTGCCATCCACTTGCTGGAATGGCTTGAAGAGCCGCCCCATTTCACTCTCGCTCATGCCGATGCCCGTATCCCGGATGCCGATCTCAAGATGCCGGTTCACCCGCTCCGCGAAGAAGGTCACCTCGCCTTCCTCGGTGAACTTGATGGCATTGCCGACCAGATTGGTGAAGACCTGCTTGAGGCGCGTCGGGTCTCCCAGTACCCGCGCACTCCACTCGGGGCGCTCGAAGACCAGCCGGATGGGCTTCTGCCGCACCAAACCCACCGCCAGAGCCTTCACTTCTTCCAGCAGGGCCATGGGATCGGTCTCCTGCAGTTCCAGCTCCATTTTCCCAGCTTCGATCTTCGACAGGTCCAGGATGGAATCGATGTGGCCCAGCAATTGGGTGCCGTTCTGGAAAATGATCTGGATGTCTTCGCGCACGTCCGGTCCCACCCGCTCATCCCCCTCCTGCATGAGCATGCCCGAGAAGCCGATGATGGCGTTGAGTGGCGTGCGCAATTCGTGGCTCATGTTGGCCAGGAACTCGTCCTTCATGCGGTCGGCCTGCTGCAGCTTCTGGTAGCTCTCCATCAGGCTGAGATTCGCCTCCCGCAACTCCCGCGTGTTCTCGGCGACCTTGGATTCGAGCGTCTCGGCCCAGGCCTTCAACTCGCCCCGGCTCTGCTCCAGGCCCTTGGTGCGCTCCTGCACCAGTTGCTCCAGGTTGGCCCGGATCTCCTCCAGCTCCCAGATGGTCTCCATGAGCTGCCGAGTGCGTTCCTGCACCCGGTACTCCAGAAGCCGGTTCTGGCGTTCAATTTCGTCGCGGCTCACCCGCAGCTTATTGGTCATAACCTGGAAATTGCGGCTCAGGTCCTCCAGTTCGTCCCGGGAGTGCACGTCCACCGAGACGCCCTCGAGATTGCCCTGGGCCACCATCTGCGCGGCATTGGTGAGCTGCAGGATGGGCCGCAGGTAGCGGCGGGACATGAACATCGTCAGGGCAATTCCGAAGACCATGGTCGTGAGCCCCACGATAAGGCTCAAGCGCACGTTTTCGTCCACGGCCTTCTGGGTGCCCTCGGTGCTGAAACCGATGATGAGGGCGCCCATCTTGTTCGGCGCATTGCGGTAGAAGATCGGCGCCACGGCCACCATGACCCGGTCTCCGGGCCGGGTGAAGGCCTTTGAGATGGCCTGGCTCTTGGAGTAGTCGCCGACCCAGTTCGGCGTGTTGGGCGTGGAATCCATCTGCCGGCCGCTGGAGTCGTAGACCACGCTGAAACTGAAGGCCGGGATGTTCTTCACACCTTCCAGCACATTGGCGATGTCTTCACGATTTCCATTGCTGAGGGCCGGCGCCAGGGCGTAGCTCGCCGTCTCCGCCACCTGGCGGGCGCTCACCTCCGCCTGGGCGCGGATCTGGGACTCCACGCGCCGCGGATAGTACACGACGTTGAACGCGATGAAGCTGAGCACCAACAGGCCGATGACCAAGCCCAGCTTCGTCTTGATTGAGATGCGAAGCATGGCTGGAAGTGTAGTGGCCTAATCCCCTTCAAAGAAGTGAAACCGCGCCCTGCCGTAGCGGCGGGTCTCGATGGGCTTCCATCCGTCCGCCGGGGGCAGGTCCGTCCGGTCCTCGGATTCCCAGGCCAGCACGCCGCCCGGAGCCAGCCAGGGCCTCAAGGTCGGCGCCAGCCGGGCCCAGAGTTCCGCCGAGCGCTCATAGGGCGGGTCGGCAAAGATCACCGCGACTTCGTGGAATGAACCGGGATCCAGCTTCAGGGCGTCTTTCCGCAGCAGCTCCACCCCACCAAACCGGAGGTTCTTCAGCAGGTAGAGTTGGGGGTGGGCTTCCACGCAGATGACGGGGGCATAGCCTCGGGAATGGGCCTCCAGGGCCACCGCGCCGGTGCCGCCGAAGAGGTCCAGAAAGGCGCCGGTGGGCCATCGCTGCAGAATCGAGAAGAGCGCCTCCCGCGCACGGTCCGCGGTGGGGCGCACATCCAGTTCCCCCTTACCAGGGCCCGCCAAGGCGCGGCCCTTCAGGGAGCCTGCGATGAGCCGCACGTCAAGCGGCCAGGCAGAGGCAGGGCATCAGCAACTCCAGCGCATCAGCACCGCGCCCCAGGTGAAGCCCGCGCCGAAGGCCGAAAGCAGCACCAGGTCGCCCTTTTGCATGCGGCCCGCCTCCCTTGATTGATGGAGGGCAGTGGGGATGGTGGCCGCGGTGGTGTTGGCGTACTCGTTGATGTTCACCACCATCAGGTCCAAGGGCAGTTCCAGGCGTTTGGCGGCGGCTTCCATGATGCGGATGTTCGCCTGGTGCGGCACGAACAGCCGCAGGTCCGTGGGCACGAAGCCGTTGCGGTCCAGCATGAGGCGGCTGGTCTCGGCCATCTCCCGCACGGCGGACTTGAAGACTTCGGAACCGCTTTGGTGGACGTAATGTTCCTTGGCGTCCACGGTCGCGTGGCTGGCGGGCTTCCGGGAACCGCCCGCCGGCATCTGGAGCAGGCAGCCTCCGCTGCCGTCCACCCGGTGCTCGAAATCCAGGATCCCCAGGCCTTCGGCCACGGGTTCCAGGATTACCGCGCCGGCCCCGTCGCCGAACAGCACGCAGGTGGCGCGATCCTCCATGTTGATGATGGAGCTCATGATGTCCACGCCCACCACGGCGACCTTGGTGTAGGTGCCCGAAGCGATGAGCGCAGCGCCGGTGGTCAGGGCGTAGAGGAAGCCCGAGCAGGCCGCGGAGAGGTCGAAGCCAAAGGCGTTTTTAGCGCCGATGGCGTCCTGCACGCGGCAGGCCGTGGCCGGGAAAAAGGTGTCGGGCGTGACAGTGGCGACGATGATGACTTCGAGCTCCTCAGCCCCCATGCCCCGGCGGTCCAGAGCCATCTGGAGGGCAGGCACCGCCAGATCCGAGGCCCCTTGCCCCGGCTCCACCCAGTGCCTGGCGCCGATGCCGGTGCGCGGCCGGATCCACTCGTCGCTGGTCTCGATCACCTTGGAGAGGTCGTCGTTGGTGACCCGGTTCGCGGGGTAGTGCTGCCCAGTGGCGGTGATACCCACGGGTCGGGCGAGACGTCGCGTCAAAATGGCCTCCGGACCAAAGCCCTGATTGTGATGGAAGCGCCTCTGGAATGCCAACGGCGATAGGCTGGAGTGATGAAGACATTAGCCGTCCTCCCCTCCCGTTTCGGCGCTTCCCGTTTTCCCGGCAAGCCCTTGGCGCTCATCGCCGGGAAGCCCATGATCCAGTGGGTTTTCGAGGCAGCCTCCCGGGCAGATGGGGTGGACCGCGTGGTGGTGGCCACGGATGACGACCGCATCGCCCTGGCCGTGCGGGGCTTCGGCGGCGATGCCGTGATGACCGACAGCGCCCTACCTTCAGGCACCGACCGCACGGCCGCGGCCCTCGCAGCCTTGGGGGAACCCTTCGACTGCGTGCTGAACATCCAAGGGGACGAACCCGCCATGCACCCCGAGACGGTGGCCGCCGTGGTGGAGCTCATGCGCTCGCAACCGGACCTGCCCATGGGCACCGCCGCCTGCCCCTTCGCTTCCGCCGATGAACTCTTCAACCCCAACGCCGTGAAGGTCGTCACCGACGACCAGCGGCGCGCCCTCTATTTCAGCCGCAGCCCCATCCCCTACCTCCGCCATTCCAGCCATTTCGAAGCCGACTTCAGGCCCTGGCTGAAGCCCGAGCACCTGGCTGCTTTCCAGCGCCACCTCGGCATCTACGCCTACCGCCCCGACACCTTGAAGGCCTTCACGAAACTCCCGCCCCATCCCCTTGAGCAGCTCGAGATGTTGGAGCAGCTGCGAGCATTGGCGGCGGGCATCCCCATCGGCGTGGCCTTCACGCCTCACCTGAGCCTGGGTGTGGACGTGCCCGGCGATGTGGCCGCCGCTGAAGCCCTGCTGCGGGAACGGGGCCTGGCACGATAGACTCGAGGGTTCGGGTCTGCGCCCTTTGACATTCGGAGCCATCGTGTCCCATCACAAAGTCGTCGTCATCGGCACCGGTCCTGCGGGTTACACCGCTGCGCTCTACACCTCGCGGGCCAACCTCGCCCCGGTGGTGTTTGAAGGTGCGCAGCCTGGGGGGCAGCTCACCATCACCACCGAGGTGGAGAACTACCCGGGCTTCCGCAAAGGCATCATGGGCCCTGAACTCATGGAGGAGATGCGCGAGCAGGTGCTGCGCTTCGGCACCATCATCAAGAGCGAAACTGTGCTGGAAGTGGACCTGAAGGCCAGCCCCTTCAAGCTGAAGACCGACAAGGCTGGCTACACCGCGGACGCGGTGATCATCGCCACCGGCGCCTCGGCCAAGTGGCTGGGCATTGGCAAGGACCAGGAGCTCTCCATGAGCGGGGGCGGCGTGAGCGCCTGCGCCACCTGCGACGGCTTCTTCTTCCGAGGCAAGGAGATCGCCGTGGTGGGCGGCGGCGACACCGCCATCGAAGAGGCCACCTACCTCACCAAGTTCGCCACGAAGGTAAACCTCATCCACCGTCGCGACAAGCTGCGGGCCTCCAAGGCCATGCAGGAGCGCGCTTTCAAGAACGAAAAGATCGTCTTCATCTGGAACAAGGGGGTCGAGGACGTGCTCACCCAGACCATCGAGACGCCCCTGGGCGAGAAGGTAGAGAAGATCCGGGCGCTCAAGCTCAAGGACACCGTGGATGGCGCGGATTCCGAATTGGCGGTGGACGGCCTCTTCGTGGCCATCGGGCACCAGCCCAACACAGACCTTTTCAAGGGCCAGCTGCCCATGGACGAGACCGGCTATCTGCAGGTGGAAGCTGGTTCCAGCCGCACACCGATCCCAGGCGTCTTCGCCTGCGGCGATGTGCAGGACCACGTCTACCGCCAGGCCGTCACCGCCGCGGGCTCGGGCTGCATGGCTGCCATCGACGCGGAGCGCTGGCTCGCGGCCCAAGGCCTCGCAGAGTAAAGAAATCCATGGCATCGGGCCGACCCGGGCTATTCCGGCGCTCGCGCTCGAAAATCGAAAATCGCGAAGCCCTTTTCCCGCATAATGGCGACACGGACAAAGGCTGAAATCGTGCTGTCGAAGGACCAGACCCTAGGGAAATACCAGATCCTGGACCGGCTCGGGGCCGGCGGGTTCGGCACGGTGTACCTGGCCATGGACACCTGGGTGAACCGCAAGGTCGCCTTGAAAGTGCCGCATCAGCAGCAAGAAGAGATCGTGGATTTGCTCAAGGAGCCACGCATCATGGCGGCCCTCAAGCATCCCAACATCGTCGAGCTCATCACCGTGGAACGGAAGAACGGCACCTTTTTCATGGTGCTGGAATTCATCGAAGGGGAGAGCCTGGACCGGCTCATCCGCAAGGAGCGCGCGCTGGCGCCCTCCAGGGCCCTGGAGATCGGCATCGACATCTGCTCCGCCATCGCCTTCGCCCACTCGAACCAGATCCTCCACCGGGACCTGCGGCCTGCCAACATCCTCATGACCCGGGATGGCGTGGCCAAGGTCACGGATTTCGGCACCAGCCGCATCCTTGAAATGCAGAAGGACGGCTTCGCGCGCACCCGCATTGGATCCCCGCCCTACATGGCGCCAGAGCATTTCCGCGGCCGGGCCGTCTTCCAGAGCGACCTCTGGTCGGTGGGCATCACCATGTACGAAATGCTCACGGGCACCGTGCCCTTTTATGACGCGGATCCGCTGAAAATCGCCCAGGCCTTCCAGACGCAGCCCATCGTGGCGCCCCACCTGAAAAATGCCAACGTCCCCAAGCAGCTTTCCGAAGCCGTGATGAAAGCGCTCAGCGTGAACCTGGGCGACCGCTACCTGAGCGCGCAGTCCATGCTCGACGCGCTCAAGAAACTGAAGGACGGCGTGGCGAAGGACACGCGGCCTCTGGGCACGGCGGTGCTGAGCCCTTCGGCCACGGGCAGCATCCCCATTGCCAGGCCTGCGGCCACGTCGAGCACGCAGCAGCGCCTCTGCCGTTTCTGCTACCGCCCCATGGCCCGCATGGCCAGCTCCTGCTCGAGCTGCGGCGAGAAGAACTGAAATGGATGACGGAACCGCAACACCTCCTCCTCCCTCCCCGGTTGCGGCGGAAAAGGTCGTCAAGCCCTTGGTGCCGCGGCGGAAATGGGCCCGGCGGATCACCTATCTGCTGGTTGCGGGCGGACTGCTGGTGGGGGGCGGAGCCTGGCTCCTGCGCCAGCCCATGACCAGCGATTTCCTGATCCGGAAGATCGATCTGGCCTTCCGTGAGGAAACGGGCCTGGAGTTCGAAGCGCGGAACCTCGAAATCGGACTGTACACGGGCACCTTTGCCATCAACGATCTGCGCTATGGCGGCGACCTGCTGCGCATCCGGCGGGTGGAGGTGCAGGCAGACCTCTGGAGCCTGACCGGGGAGCATCCGCGCATCTACCGCCTGAGCATCCAGGGCCCGGAACTGCGCGTCGACACCCAGCGGCTCGCAGCCCTGAAGCTGAAACCACCCAGTAAAAAACCACTGCCTCAGATCAAGCTGGACCGGCTGGAAGTCAAGGACGGCACGCTTGATATCCGTGAGCCGAAGTGGAACCTGCCGCAGGCCCATGCGGGGTTCTCCGCAACCGGCAAGGGCTTGGGGCCCAACCTGGTGCGGATCGAGCTCAAGACCACCGATCTGGCGGCGAAAACCCCCGGAGGCACCGCCAAAGGTCATGCGGAAATCACGGCGGACCTTTCAGAGTCCATCCTGAGGCTGCTCAAGGCTGAGATCGATTTTGGCGGGCAGAAACTGGAAGCCAGCGGTACCTTCGAGCCCAAATCCCGGCAGCTCTCAGCCAAAATCAAAGCTTTGCTGGACGTGGCACCAGCCTTGAATTTGGCCCAGAATCCCAGCCCCCATACCCGACCTGCAACCTCCGTTACCGGTCAGCTCGCGGTTGATGTGAACGTGGCGGGCAGCCTCCAAAAGCCCGCGTGGGACCTGCACCTCCACTCGAATAACCTGGCCCCGGGCACGCTGGGATTCACTCCCGGCTCGCTGGATTTCAACGCCAACGGCACCCTGAAGGAAGCCCGGCTGCGGACTCTCACTTGGCATTCGGATGACGGCGACCTGGCCCTCCAAGGCGAGTGGAAGAAGGGCCTCCACACCAAGACGACCTTCCAGGCCGCCAGGGTGGATCTCAATCCCCTCGCCGCTTTCTCCCGGGTAGGCCAAGCCCGGGACCTTCAGGCCTTCTTCGATGGCGAAGCCGAATTGCCCGGGGATCCATTCGGCAAAGGCCTGCGCCTCGATCTGGTGAAAGCCCGCACCACCGGCCACATCCAGCGGTTGGGGGCGAAGGTCGGGGATTTCAGCGCGAGCCTGGATCGCGGGCGGTTCAACCTGAACCCTCTGAATCTGCATCTTGAGGACCTGGAACTGTCAGGCCAGGCCTCTGGACAGGTGGGGGCGAAGGGCCTCGAAACGATTAAGGCCGAAGGACACATGGACACGGACGCAGCCCGGGTCGCCGTGGCCCTTAAAGCCTGGGACGTGGTTGAGTTGGACATGGCGGGTAGAGTCCAGGCCGATGTCGCACTGAGCTACCGGCCTCCAGAGGGCCTCCATTTGACGGGCGACCTGAAAATCCAGGATCCCCGCTGGCATGGCGGCCAGGCGGACCGGCTCGATGCGCAAGTCCAGATCCTGGGTAGCGAACTCAGCGTCAAGGACATTGTTGTGCAGAAGGGCCAAGGCCGGGGCTACGGGGACCTCTGGCTCACCTGGGCGAAGCGCCCCGGCGCCAGCTCCCAATTCGAGGCCTGTTTCAGCGCCTTCCGCCTGCCGATCTCCGAAGGCCTGAAGGCTGCGGATGCTGGCGACTTACCGATCGAAGGCACCGCCAGCGGATGGGCCCGTCTCTGGGGGCCCTTCGCGGCCCTGGAGATGCGGGGCGCAGGGTTCGTGGAGAACGGATCTGCATACCAGGTGCAGGTTCCCGCCCTCTCGGCTGATTTCTATATGGACCTCGCGGAACATCGCATCGGCATCCCCGAACTCCGGATCGCCGAATCCCCTGCGGCCCTCGCCCTGGGGGACCCCAAACCCACCGGCGCCCTCGGCCTACTTGGCCGGATGGAATTGGACCTGAAGCGCAGGTCCTGGTGGGGCAATGTGTCTGGCAGCCTGGATACCAGCCTGCTGGCGCTCCCGGGGCCGCGGGTGCTGACGGATTTCGAAGCCAAGGTAGAGGGTCCTTGGGCCAACACCTTCGGCCCCCGCTCCCTCCCCAATGGCGAAGTGAAATTCAGCCATGCCCGTGTCTTCGCCGGGGACCAGAGCATCGAGAACCTCGAAGGCGCGCTGACCATCGACCGGGGCGAAGTGCAGGCCTGGTTGGGCCAGGGCGGCGCCTCGGGCCACATCCTGGACGTGGCCGCCTGGAGCCAGGGCGGTCAACTCCGTGCCGGCGGGCACGTGAAGCTGGACGCAGCCACCGCGGACACGCCTCGCCTCGCGGCCCGCATCACCCGGAACTTGATGGAGGACCTGCGTCTGGATTCGGATTTTTCCGCCACCTGGGAGCCCGAGGGTTTCCATTGGCAGGGGCACGTGAACCAGCTGTTGGCTCGCTTTTCAGGTTTCGACCTCACCCAGGCCCAACCCGCCTTCGTCCACGGCAACCTGGAGGCGGCCCAGGTGGATCTGCCCCTCGAAGCCCAGGAGCGCTCCACGGGGCGGTCCGGTACCCCGAGCTCCACCGGCTTTCTGTCCCTCAGTGGCCTGGTGCCCTTCACCACCACCGGCCCCCTCTCGCTTCAGGCCAAGGGCTCGGCGGACCTGGGCCATCTGAAAACCATCCTCGACAGCCTGATGGAAGTGGATCCCTACAGCCTTTTGGCGGACCTCCAGCCCAGCGGCACCAGCAAGGTGGACCTCCAGATCCAGGGCACCCCCGCGGATCCCCAGTTGGACGGCGTTCTGAAACTCGAGGGCGGCCATGTCCAGATCCGTACCTACCCCCAAAGCGGGGAGAACATCACAGCCACGGTGGTGTTCCATGGGCGGGAGATCAGCATTCTTGAATCAGAACCCCTCCGTGGCCAATTGGCCCAAGGGAGCCTGACCGCCTGGGGCTCCCTGGTTTGGCAGTTTGGCGGCTTGGCCCGGTACGACTTCAAGGCGAGGCTCGAAGACTTCCAGATGCGGGACGTGCCCCAGGGCTTCGAAGTGGCCGGCAGCCTGGACGCCCGGCTTTCTGGCAATGACGAAGATGGAGGTTGGTTGCATGGGGCTGTCCTGGCCGAGCGGATGGCCTACCACGCGGACATCAACCTTTCAGACATTCTGCTGAACCTGAACACCGGTACCGCCGCGCTCTCCAGTTTCGATCCCGATGATCCCCTGGCCCGCATCAAACTGGACTTGGACCTGAAGCTGAACCAGCCTTGGCGCTTCGACACCAACCTTTTGAAGCTCGAAGGCATCCCGCTGGGTTCCTTCAAAGTGCTGGGCACCTTGGCCCATCCTGGACTTAAAGGCAAGATGGAGCTCATTCCCGGGGGCAGCCTGACGAACCTGCTGCCCGCCGGGGATGTGACGGTGGAGCGGGGTTCCATTGATTTCAGCGACCCCAGCCAGCTCAACCCCTTCATCAATGTGCAGGGCCGCATCGACGTGCCGCCCTACCTGGTGACCATGAGCATCACCGGTCGGGTGGATCAATTGAATGTGGTGCCCTCCTCGACCCCCAGCCTGCGCCAGGATGAAATCGTCGCCATCCTCGTGGACCCCGCAGCCGCTCCCACCATTGGTTCCTCGGTGGGCTCCAATGCCCAGACCGCATTGAATTACGGTATCGCCTCGGCAGGTTCGGGTCTCCTGGGCACCCTGGCGCTGGCGAACTTCCAGGAGCAGCTGCGCCGGGTCTTCAGCCTGGACCGCCTGAGCGTCTCGCCGCGCACGGGGGCCACGGGCACGCCGGAAGTGAGCATCACCGCCGGCAAGAGCTTCAACTTTCTGGGGCGCCGGACTCCGCTCCTGGTCACCTATCACCGGGCGGGAAGCCTTGTCACGTGGACAGGCAAAGCGGAATGGCGCTTCGGCAACTACGTGCTGCAGTTTGGTGTGAGCGACGCCAATGCCACCGAGGTGAACCTCACGGGTGAAATCCGGCATACCTGGAGTCCGAATTGAAGCCTCCCCCGCCACCGTGGGCCCGAGGTCACGAAAGCGCCCCCTCCAATCTCCGGCCAGTCGGATCGCGATGATCACGGTGCTGGCCTTCGCGCGTTATCGCGGGTTGCTGGGCTTTTCACGTCTGGAGGTGCCCTTGCCGCAG
>JANXPB010000075.1 GCA_025357545.1 Holophagaceae bacterium | reverse complement strand
CATTGGGGAAGTTCAGCACATAGCCGACGGGCCGGTCGCCATCCAATGCGAGGAAGCACCAATCGGGATAGAGCTCAGTGCAAAGCCGCAGATAGTGGGGGCAGAGCTGGCCGGTGGCGTCGCTGCCCCAGATCTCGTCCTCCAGACGGCGCAAATGCCAGAAGTCCTCGCTCTGGAGGGGACGGACGAGGTAGCGCGGAGATTGGATTTCAAGCGGAGCGGGGACCATGGGTACACCTCTGGACCATCAGCATCGGGGGAAGCCGTGAAGGCCCCGTGCCTGGGTGGAGGCTTTTCTGCAGATTTTCTGGAACGGAGGCGTGACGGGTTTCCTCCACCGCCTCGGGATCTAGACAGCTCCTCGAATCAGAATGGGTTCGCAAATTTCGGATCCGCCTGCATGGGGTTGTCCGTCAGGGTGTTCAAGAAGGCCACCAGCGCGTCCTTCTCCTCGGTGCTGAGGTTAAGTCGCTGGGCAGCGCCGGCAGGGGTGCCCCCGGCCCTCAGACGAGGGCTCAGGTTGGGGCTGTCCTGGACCCCGGAGTTGTAGTGTTCGATCACCGCATCCAGGTTGGCGAAACGGCCGTCGTGCATGAATGGGGCCCGCAGGGCGACATTGCGGAGGGAGGGCACCTTGAAGCGCCCGCCCCCGGCCCCAAGGTCCACCGGCACGGCATCCAGGCCGTTGTTCTCCACATTCGCCGCGATGTGGGCGGGGGTGCCGTGGCATTGATCGCAGCGCAAGGTGCGGCCTACCCCGTTCGCCGGCCCGAAGAGCTGGAGGCCTTGCAATTCCTGGGGCGTGAGCACCGCGGCGAAATTGGGCGGAGCGCCCGGCGCGACCTTAAAAGCCTGGTCGTATTTCGACTGGTAGGACACCAGGGATCGCACGAACTGGGCGAGGGCCCGGGCAATGCGATCCTGGGTGATGACGGGGCTTCCGAAGGCCGCCTGGAACAATGGTGGGTAGTAGGTGAGGCCGGCGAGTTTCGTCTCAAGTTGGGGCAGGGTCATCCCCATCTCCACGGAATTCTGGATAGGCTGCAGAACCTGCTCCTCCAGGGTGGAAGCGCGCTCATCCCAGAAAAAATGGCCCCGCGCGTAAAACTTCGCATTCGCCAGCCCCATGGCGTGCCGGGTCGTGTTCCCGCCCTGGAAGCCCAGGCTCAGCCGGTGCGGGTCTGAAAATCCGTGGGCCTGCTGGTGGCAGCTCCCACAGGACACCGAATCATTCGCCGAAAGGCGCTTGTCGTAGAACAGCACACGGCCCAGGGTGGCCCCGGCGTTAGTGATGGGATTGGCGGGGGGCGTGTTGTCCGCGCCGGCCACGTTGCCCGGCGCATTGGCGGAATACTGCGTCGGCAGATTCGTCACTGCATAGGCCACGTAGTCATAGGACGTCGCGGGCAGGTTGGGTCCCCCCACCACGGCCGAACTGCCGGGGCCATTGGAAGCGCCGGTGGTCGAGCCCGACCCGGAGGCGCAGCTCACAAGGGCGATAGGGAGCAACAGGGTCAGGATCTGTGGCCGCACGGGGACCTCCTCGTTGATCTGAAAGTGATGACCACGGTGGTCGCTGCATCACAGAGAGCCCGACCGCCTTCGGAAGCATGCGGCGCCCCACCCCACGGTTCAGCTAAGACAGGGGAAACGCACGGAACCGGGGTCGAGCCGTCCGTAATGACGCCGAATGGTCGGGGGCGTCCAACGACCCGGGCCAATCGATTCAGGATTCCCGGTCCACATCCCGCCCGCCCAGGCCCAGGCGCTCCTTCAGGCGTGGGGTGGCGCCGCGGCTGGCCTCCAGTTCCACACCCCCGTTCAGACGCACCATGACCCGACCATTGCTGCCCGGCCTCAGGCCCAAGATGGCCTCCGGGCGCAGCAGCAGATGGCGCTGGATGCGCATCAGGCCTGCTTCCGGGAAATGCGCTTCCACCTCACCGAGGCTGCGCCAGAGGGTTTTGCAGCGTTCTCCAGCGAAAGCCCAGACGATTTCGTCCTTCACCTCGAAGTGGCTGGTGCGGGCCAGCTCCATGAAAATGAGACCCTCGCCCGCTTGAATGGGGTAGCGCGTACTGCGTTTTTCGATTGGGGCGCCGAGGGTCAATTTGCGCCGGACCCGGTCGAGGGCCCGCACCAGCCGTTCAGTCGTGACTGGCTTCAGCAGAAAATCCTGGGCCTCGGCATCAAAGGCTTCCACGGCGTGATCCGCATGGGCGGTGACGAACACCACCGGCAGGCTCGCGTCGAGACTCCGGGCTAGCGTAAGGCCATCCAGGCCGGGCATCTGCACGTCCAAAAAAAGCGCGTCCGCGTGACCACCACCCTCCAGCCAGTCCCGCAGGCTCGCACCATCCAGGCATTGGGCCACCACTTGGCAGCCGCAGTCCTCCAGCAACCGGACAAGGCGCTTGAGGTTCAGGGGTTCGTCCTCGGCGAGGGCGATACGCAGGGGTTTCAACACGCTGTCAGGATGGCATCGGAAGGCTGATCCGCGCACGGGTCCAATCCCCCTCGCGCACCAGTTCGAACCGGGCCTGTCCCTTCCCCCAGAAGGCCAGCCGGGATTGCAAGTGGCCCAGACCCAGGGCCTCGCGGTCCCCCTCCGGCGGGCGACCCGTGTTGTCGACCTTCAAGTGAACAAATTCAGCGGCCCGGTGGATGCCGATGCGCAACACTCCGCCTTCGGGAGCCCGGGCGATGCCATGCAGCACGGCATTCTCCACCAGGGGCTGCAGGAGCAGGGGAGGAAGCTTGAGCTCGTCCGCCCAGGCAGGCCAAACCCACTCCACGCGCAGCCGCTCGCCCAGGCGGATTTGTTCGATGCGCAGGTAGTCCTGCAACAGTTCGCGCTCCACACGAAGCGGGGCGGTCTCGCTGCGGCCATGGGACATCAGGCGACGCAGGTAGTCGCAAAGGGCCACCAGGGCTTCCTCCGTGGCCTCTGGATCCTCCCGGGCCAGTTCCACCAACCCGCTCAGGGCATTGAACAGCGCATGCGGCTGCATTTGGGACTGGAGGGCTTGAGCCTGGGCTTTCTCCGTTTGCAATCTCAGTTCCGCTTCCCGGGCGTCGGCGGCCTCGCGTTCGGCGATGAGACGGCCCAGAACAGTGGCGATCAGCAGGCCCAAGCCGAAATGAAATAACTCCTGCCCATGGGGTAGTCCCAGAGGCCTCGGCGGAGCAGGGTGGGTAGGCCGATCCCTGGGCGGTGGGGGCCGACGTCCACCTTCATCGAAGCCAGGCGGGTGGTCGGGGTGGCGGGGTGGCGGGGGGCCGTCAGACCTCAGCTCCCACGGTTCAAGGTTGTTCCGCGGGGGGCCTGGCAGCGGCGGCGGTCGCGTGATCCCCAGGACCCAGAATCCCCCTAGCAACAAAATCACCCAAGCGCCATTCCAGAAAATGGATTGCAGCAATCCGATCCGGGTTCCCGCAAGCGGTTCGTCGTTCCGCGTCCATTGCCAAGGCAAGGGTGCCAGGGTGAGGCTCGCGATCATCAGGATCAGTGGCAGCAGAGCGTCCACGAATCCTGGAAGGTTGAAGGGTGGATCCAGCAGAAGCCGCACGCCGCTCCAGAGGCCGCCCAGCCAGAGCAGCATCACCCAGCGTCCCGGTCGGCGGGTGCGCTGGTTGAGGGAATGAAGCAGGCTCGGCAGGCGCAATGGGTTTCGTCCTGCTTCCAACTATACGGAGAGCAGAGAAGGGCCGTGGACCGCTCGGCGACCTTATGGAAGGTTCAGCCTGCCCTCTGGGCAACTCGCGGATTGCTACCGTTGGAGGACAGGGGGGTCCGCATTATTCCTCTGCGGACCGCTCCCGCAACTTTCGAAAGGAACAGCTATGCTCCACCTGGCTTTGCTCCTCGTCCCCTCAGCCCAGGAAGCGCCGCCACCGCCGCCCGGCCCTCCGATGCCGCCATCCCTCGCCCACCTCTCCAAGGAGTTGGGCCTGAGCGAGGACCAGCAAAGGCGCCTCCGGACCATCCACGAGGACCACCGGGGCCGCATGGAAGCCCGAAAGGAGGCCTTCCACACCGCACAAAAAGCCCTGATGGACGTGGTTCTAGGGGATGGTGCGGGGGACCTCAATGCCCTCAACGCCGCCTTCGCCGCCCGTCACCTCGATATGGTGGTGGAGATGGCCTCGATCCATACAGAGAGTTCCGCGGTGCTCACCCCCGCCCAACGCGAGCAGGCGAAGGCGATCCACGCCCCCCACCTCACTCAGGGCCCCCGAGCCGAGGCCGATCATGCAGGCCCGCCGGAGCGGCGCCACTGAGCGGCAACCGCTCAACATCTCCCGGAGTGGCGCCCCCAGGTTGAAACTCCGCATCTCCGTACTCGCAACCATCGGCGCGCCCTATTAACTTCTGGGCCCATGGCCAACGCCCAAAGGTGGATTAAAAATGCTGAAGGCGCTTTGCTCCGGCGGCTGCTATAGCTCGCCGCTCGTTCTGAAGAGCGTCGGGTAGCTTCGCGGCTCGATGTGGGATCGGTTGAGGCAGAGATGCTCCATGGCGAGGCGGATGGCCTGCGGGTCGCCTTCCAGTTCCAGGTAGCTGCCGAAGGGCGTCTCGTCCAGGCAGGCCAGCAACTCGGACCTGCGGAAGGTGGCGCGTCGCTTGGTCATTTGCAGCACCGGGGAGAAGCCCAGGGCGCTGAGAATGCCTTCCATAGCTTCGGGATCCTGGACCAAGGTTTCGATTTCCGGGCGGATCTTCAGGATGGGATCTGGCTGTTTCGGCCCCTTCCAGGTCAGCAGAACCTGGCCTGCGTATCGCCGCAGCCGTAGCGCGCTGCCCTGGGAGAACAGTTCCCCGTCCCGATCCCAGAGCGTACTCTGCTCATCCTGCATGGGGTGCTCCTCGGCAAAATCGAGGGCCGCGAGCAACGGGCGCATGGCGTCACAGGACGGCACGCGCAGTTTCACTTCGGTTTCCATCGGGATGCGGGGTTTCATCCCGTTAATCTGTCAGCGGTGCCACCGAAACGCTACCTCATCGCCACGCTATTCATTGCCGGCATGCTTCTGCTGGTGGCGGTGGTGCAGGCTTTCAAGCCCCCACGGGAAGGTGGGGTGGCCTTGGATCCAGCGGTGCTGTCCCTGAATCTGGAAAGCTTCGAGACCCTGGCGGATCTGCGCCTGGAAGATGGGTGGGCGCCCAGGTTCATTGGGGCCCAGGACCCGGATCAATGGGAATCCTGGCCTCCGGAGGGGGGCTTTGGTACGCCCTGGGAACCCGCCTCACCCTATATGGGGGACCAGGCCGTGGCGCTGAACGGCCCGGAGGGGCGCAGCGAGGTGGCCCTTTGGCGAGGACTGGAGTGGCGGCATTACCGCTTTGACGCACCCCTTGCTTCCGCCCGCCTGGACCCCGCCAGGCACAACCGCCTGCTGGTGACCCTCCATCTCGGCCGGGGGCGTTTCCAGACCAAATTGTTGGAAGTACCCGAAGGCCGCGTCCTTTGGGCCGCGGACAGCGGGCCCTGGAGCCGCTTCAGTTGGGACGGGAAAGCCGTCCTCTTGGGCCTGGCGGATCCCGCCCAACCGCTCCGCCTGTTGTTGACCGCCCTGCCCACCGAAGGCGAGTGGCCCGAAGGCACCTTGGCGCCCTGGGATGAAGTGGACATACCTGCGCCCCCCCGGGGCTGGATCACGGGCGCTGCGGACCTTTGGGACGATGGCAAGGATCTGCCGGGCCCGAAACTGCTCACTCCCTGGCGCCCCGGCAGTCGCCTTTGGATGCCTCGGTGGGATCGGCTCTGGATTTCCGCCGAAGGTACCTGGACCCTCTGGCGCCTTCGGGACGGGGCCTGGACCCGGCAGGCCACCGGCCCCGGAGTGCTGGCGGCGCAACCACCTTCACAGATGTCGGCGTTGGCGCCTTCCCTTGAGGGGGCCCAGCGGTTGCTCGGTGGGATTGACGCCGCGGAGTGGAACGCGGTGCCTGTGGAGTTGGCCCCATGGCCTGCCTACGACGCCGCTTGGCTATGGCGGAAGAGCGGGGCCGTGACCCCATGGGATCTGCGCTGGAACGAGTCCCTGGAACCCCTTCCCAAAGAGACCCAGCGGCAATCCCTCCACTCGGCCTACCGGGCGGAGTGGAGTGCCGCTTCGCATCTCCGGACCTCGGTGCGGGGTTGGCTGCCCGCCGGACCGCAAGTGGCATTGCGGGAATTGAGCGGCGTGGCTTGGGTGTGGGTGGGGGATCGCGTTCTCCTGGTGCGCCTGGCGGGGACCGATCGGCTGCGTCAGCTGAAGGGGGCAGCAGGGTGATCGACGCTTTCCGGACCTCGAGTTGTAAATCCTTCGCTGCCTTCCCCTTGATTCTGGTAGCGTGATCGCTGTATCCCATCCCTGCGAGCCGCCCGAGGATCCCATGTCCCGCCTCCTCCTTGTGGACGACAACCCCAGCATTCATAAGATTGCCGAAACGCTTCTAGGCTCGAGTTCCATCGAGCTGGTGTGCGTGGGCTCCGCCCAGGAAGCCCTCATGATGCTGGATTCCGGCGAGCGCTTCGACGTGGCCTTGATTGATACGGCCATGCCCGGCATGGATGGCTGGGAACTCCTTTCCCGCATGCGCAAGCATCCCGATTCCGCGTTCATTCCCATCGCCATGATGGCGGGCGTGCTGGATACCGTGGATCCCGAAAAGCTCCGTTATGCGCCCATCCAGGGCTTCCTCAAGAAGCCCATCGAACTTCGCGAACTAGCGGATCGGGTGCAGCAGCTGCTCGCGACGCCCGTGACGCTTTCGGAACACGACTCCGCCTCCGATTCCCAGGCGGTCCTTTCGCCCTTCTCCACGGTGCCCGGAGCAAAATTCAAATCCCTCCCGGAATTCCGGGATGCCACAGAGGGCCACCTGCCCAAAGACCTGGCCAATGATGATCTATTGCTGCTCACCCCCGAGGATTTCTGGGCGGAAGCCGAGCCCGCCTTGGTCCATGGCGCCACCGGTTCCACCGCCCCGGCCGGCGCCCAGGAACCACCTGACCACCCGGTGACCCTGGATTTGGAAGAATTGGATTTGGATTCTCTGCGGGATCTCCATGAAGACGACCTGCCCACGCAGCCGGAAGTGCCACTGGCCCACATGCCCGAGGAGCACCCCGAATCCGCGCCGACGGCCCATGACA
The DNA here is from genome assembly GCA_025357545.1 of Holophagaceae bacterium. GTDB lineage: Bacteria > Acidobacteriota > Holophagae > Holophagales > Holophagaceae > JANXPB01. The sequence goes on along the minus strand of JANXPB010000075.1, from coordinate 6,353 downwards.
TCCCGCTGCCTGATTTCCTCGACACGCCGGACTCTCTGGCCGAAGAGGAGACCCTTGCCCTGCCGGGTCTGGCCATTCGGGCTCATGAATTACCGGACCTGGGTGAAGTTCCAGACTTCGAAGCCTTTGAAGGGATGCCCACCCGCCACGAGGCTGCCCTTCCCCACGAAGCCCTACCTCAGGATCCCTCTCCCTGGGAGTCCCCGGCCGCCCTTGCTTTGCCCACGGTAGTCGCAGGAACGGCAATCGCAGGTGCAGTGGCGCCGCATCCTGTGCAACCTGATCTTGACGCGCCTGAACCAGAGCCTTTGAGTCCTGAATCTCAAGCCGAACTGGTTCATCCGGTGCCGACCATCGAAACCCTACGGCCTGAACCCATTGCCACAGGGGCCGCCACCGGGTCAGACCCGGAGGCCGTGGTCCAGGCCATTCTTGCCAATCCGGTGCTGATGGATGCGCTGGCCAAAGCTCTGGTGGCCAAGCTGGGTGATCAGGCGCTCCGGGAGATTGCCTGGGAGCTCATGCCGGAGTTGGCCGAGAAATTGCCTCGGTAAACACTGTTCTGTACTATTTGCCGCTCCTCGCATCAACGCTTCCCTGCTTATGGGCCGTGCCTGAATGATCACTGGCTACAACACCGATGTCCGGCACGGTAACCGGATCTACCACGTCCAAACCGAGGACAAGGGATTCTCCAATCCCAAGATCGAAACCCTCATCTACGTGGGCGGCGAGATTCTGGACAGTTACCGCTCATCCTATGAAGATCTGCTGGCCAACCCGCCGATTCTGGACGGGGTCATCCAGGGCCGGATGGAAGAGCAGCACAAGGCCATCATCCGGGATATCAAGAATGGCAAGTACGACAGCACCCCCCCGGACCTTTCGGAACAGCAGGTCTTCAACGAACGCAGCGTCGACCAGGCCATCCTGGAATACCTCCAGCAGGAAGGTGAAGTGGACACTCTCGAACTGGTCTTGGACCAACCCATGTCGCCCGTGTTTGGCCAGACCTTTGACGTGCAGTTGAGGGCCCGGCTCACCCACAGCCAAAACCCTGTGCGTGGTGCCGACGTGGCTATCCGCCTGGTATCCAGCCTTAAGAAAGCTTCCTCCCTGCTCACCGGGAAGACCGACGAAGAAGGTGGCTTCCGCGGCCAGGTGGAACTGCCCCCCAGCCAACCGGGGCAGTGCGCCATTGTCGTGAGTTGCGCTTCTGAGTTTGGTAACGATGAGATGAAGGCCCTGGTCGCCTCCTGATCCGCCCTTGAGCGTCTGAACACGTGCCCCATTGGGGCTTTTTTTGTTTACAAAAAACCCTCGACTTTGCATTGTCTATATCTTACATTAGACAATGTGACGGGAGGTTCTCCATGAATGCCACTCCAGACCTGCTCAGCATCGGGGACATTTGTTCGGAAACCGGCCTGTCACCGGATGTCATCCGGGTGTGGGAGCGTCGCTACGGCTTCCCCATGCCCATCCGGCTTCCCTCGGGACACCGCCGTTACCTCACCAGCGACCTGCGCCGCCTGCGCCTGATCGCCGAGGCGGTAGCCGAAGGCAGCCGCCCGGGCCTTGCGGTCAAGGCAGATGACGCGACCCTCCGCAAACTCCTGGTGCGCAACCACCCCAAGGCTTGGGGGCCTGTGCTGGAGTCCCTGAAGGCGGCCGTCCTGGCCATGGACAGCGCTGAAATCCGCACACTGCTCCAAACCGCCTTCGCCGCCCAACCCTTGAAGGAGTTCCTCTCCCACGTGGTGGACCCCCTTCTGGAGTGGGTGGGCTACTCCTGGGCCGAAGGCACCCTGGGCATCCATCAGGAGCATCTGGTCACCGAAATCCTGGAGGACTTCCTGCGGCAGACCCGCCAAGCGCTGCCGCCCCTCCCCAGCAAAGGCGCTGTGCTGCTCACCACCCTTCCGGGCGAACGCCACCGCCTGGGCCTGCTGATGGCGGCCCTGCTCTACGCGGCCAAAGGGATTCGGGTGGAACTGCTGGGCGTGGACCTGCCGGTCGCGAGCATCGCCCACGCCGCCCGCACCCTCAACGTGGACCGCGTAGCGGTGAGCCTATCGATCCAAAGTTCCGGGGAACCCACCCGGAAGCTGCTCCTGGACCTTCTCGAACGGCTGCCGCCCCGGTGCCGCCTGCTCATCGGCGGCCAAGGGGCCGCCCGTACGCGCCGGGTGGAAGGCGTGGAACGGATGACCGGGATCGGCGATATCTGACCGAAGATGGGATAGGAGGCCCCCATGACCCGGTCGCTCTTCTGGTCCACCTTCATCACCGTGTTTGTCGCAGAGCTGGGGGACAAGACCCAGCTCGCCGCCATGACCGCCACCGCCCGGAGCGGCGCGATGCTCACGGTATTCCTGGCCGCCAGTGCAGCCCTCGTGCTGGCCACCGCCCTCGGGGTCACCGTGGGCGAAGCTCTGTTCAAGGTGGTGCCTGAACACCTGATCCACTACCTGGCGGGAGCGGCTTTCATCGGGGTCGGAATCTGGGTCATCGTGAAAGGGTGACGGCCCGTGACGACCAACTTTTCTACGATGGAACCTGCGGGCTCTGCCATGCGGCCGTGCGTTTCATACTGAATCGAGGCGACCGGGGATTGGCCTTCCGCTTTGCGCCCTTGCAGGGGGAAACCTTCTTGCAACGCGTCCCCGGACCGGAGCGGACCGGTCTTCGCGAAAGCCTGGTGGTGCTCACGGGAGACGGCCAGGTATTAGAGCGCAGCCAAGCGGTCCTGCACATCCTCCATCGCTTCGGCGGCGGTTGGCGCTGGCTCGGCCGGCTGGGCCGGAGTGTGCCGAGGGCGCTGGCCGATGCACTCTACGATTGGATCGCCCGCATCCGGCATCGAATTTTCAAGCAGCCGGTGGAGCTCTGCCCAAGGATGAATCCCGGGCAGCGCAGCCGCTTCGATCCTTAGCGATTGAGCTGGTATTGGATGGCGCCCATCAGCGCGATGGGGGTGGTCACCGCCCGCAGAATACTGCTGCCCAGGCACACGGTCTGCCAGCCGCTGGAGCGCAGCGCCCGGAATTCATCATCGGTGATGCCGCCTTCGGGGCCGCAGGTGAAGGCCAGCGGCGCGGCCGCCAGTTGAGGATTCACGGTGCCCACCGCCGCTTCATAGGCAACCCATCGCTGCGGCAGCTCCCATGCAAGAAGGGATTCGAAGGGCTGGGGCGGCAGCAAGGCCGGAATGAGGTTGCGGTGGCTCTGCTCCACCGCGGCGGCGATGAGCCGGACCCAGCGTTCCGCTTTCGCTTGGGTGCGACGGAGGTCGAATTCACTGCGTGAATAAATGATGGGATGGAAATGCGTGACTCCCAGTTCCACCAGCGGTGGCAGCCAGTCCTCCCAGGTGGCCAGGTGGGAAGTAATGGGCAGGCAGGCATGCAGGGGGATGGCCGCCTCACGGGATTCGTGCAGAGGCCGAACCAGGCGGGCAGAGGCCTCGCCCTTGGTAATGCCCGCCAGATCCGCCCGCCAGGGTCCGCCATCGAAGAGCAGTTCCAGGGCACTTCCGGGCTTGATGCGAAGGGCATGGAGATGCCGTGCCTGCTCAGGTTTCAGTAGAATCAGGCGGCCTTCGAAGCAAGGGCCTTCAATGTCGGTGATGAAGCGGGGCAGGCTCATGAGCCATTTTCACAGCCTGTAGACTGAAACAGGAGGGCTTCTTGTTCCAATCCTTGCTGAACGCGGCACCCTGGTGGGCTTGGCTGGGTTTCCATCTTTTCGTGTTCGCGATGCTGGCTTTGGACCTGGGCGTCTTCAACCGGAAGGCCCACGCCCCCAGCGTGAAAGAAGCCGCGGCGTGGAGCGCGGTGTGGATCTCCCTGGCGCTGCTCTTCAGCGCCTTGATCTTCAAGGCCGAAGGCCCCCAGAAGGGCCTCGAATGGCTGACCGGTTTCCTCCTGGAAAAATCCCTGAGCGTGGACAATCTGTTCGTTTTCGTGCTGCTCTTCGCCAGTTTCAAGGTGGAAATGCGCCACCAGCACAAGGTGCTGTTCTGGGGCGTGTTGGGCGCGTTGGTGATGCGCGCCGCCATGATCCTGGCCGGTACGGCCCTGCTGAACCGCTTCACCTGGATGATCTATGTCTTCGGCGGATTCCTGATCTTCACCGGCCTGAAAATGCTTTTCTTCGAGGGCGAGAAGCGCGATCCCGCCCTGCATCCCGCCGTGCGGCTCTTCAAGCGCCTGGTCCCTTTTGATGAGCACGGCGGCCATGAGCAACTGTTCTTGCGGGTCAATGGGCGCCGCTGCGCCACGCCTATGCTATTGGTACTGCTCAGCGTCGAGATTACCGACCTCGTCTTCGCGGTGGATTCCATCCCGGCGGTGCTCGCCGTGTCCCGCGATCCCTTCGTGGTCTACACCTCCAACATCTTTGCGATCCTGGGGCTGCGGAGCCTCTACTTCCTGCTGGCCAAGATGATGGACCGCTTCCATCGGCTCGAGACCGGCCTCGCGGTGATCCTGGCCTTCGTCGGCGTGAAGATGACCTGCGCCGACTGGGTGAAGATCCCCACCTCGGTATCACTCCTCATCATCCTGGCCGTGCTGTTGCTCAGCGTCGTGGTCAGTTTGGCCTGGCCCGCCAGAACGGAGGTGAGCTGATGCAGGTCTGGCATCACGCTCTGGATGCCGCTCCGGCGGCGGGCCCCCACGTGGTGACCCTGGGCAATTTCGACGGAGTCCACCGGGGCCACCGGGAACTCCTGGAACAGGCTGCCCGCCAGGCCCGGCAAGGCGGTCTCCCGGCCGCCGTGGTGACCTTCGACCCCCATCCCACGGTCATCGTGGCGCCCGAGAGGAAACCCTTGCTGCTGATGACCCTCGCCCAGCGATTGGCCAAATTCGAGGCCTCGGGGATGGACCTGGCCTGGGTGATTCCTTTCTCCCGGGCCTTTTCGGAGCTCTCCCCCGCTGCCTTTCTTCACCAGATTCAGCGCTCGCTCTCACCCATCGAGCTCCACGTCGGCAAGGCCTTCGCTTTTGGCCGCGACCGCGCCGGAGACCTGTCCACCCTGGAAGCCTGGGGCCTTAATTCAGGCTGCGCGGTCTTCTCCCACGCCCTCAAAGCTCCGGATGGCGGCCATCTCTCCAGCACCCGCATCAGGGAGGCCCTGGACCACGGGGAAGTGGACCAGGCCGCAGAACTCCTGGGCCATCCCTACGCCCTCACGGGCATCGTGGAGGAGGGCGACCGGCGCGGCCGCCACTTGGGCTTCCCCACGGCCAACCTGCGGTGGGAGCAGCAGCAGTTGCCCGCTGCCGGCGTCTATGTCACCGGAGTGGCTGGGCGTGGCTGGCCCCAGCCACGGCTCGGCCTCACCAATGTTGGCGACAAGCCCACCTTCGACGGGCGCCGCCTCACGGTGGAGACCTACCTGCCGGGTTTCGCTGGGGACCTCTACGGCGCACCCCTCGAGGTGAGCTTCCTGCACCGGCTTCGTCGGGAGCGCCGCTTCGAGGGTGTCGAGGCCCTGCGCGCCCAAATCGCCTCGGATGTGGCGGAGGGCCAGGCATGGTGGGACAATCACCATTTGGCCTGAATTCACCCGGGCCCTGTGGAGTCTCAAGATGAACCTGAAAGCCCTTTCCCTGACCGTCGCCATCCTGCTCACCGCAGATCTCGTCGCCGACACGAAGAAGGCAGCCCCTGCCGCCAAGCCCGCCGAAGGAACCGAACATACCATCACAAAGGCCAAGGTCGAGGCCATCCGAAAACTGCTGGAAGTCAGCGGTGCCCTCGACGGCAACCTGGCCGGCACCCGCGAAGCCATCAAGGCGATGATCAAGAACAGCCCCAATGTGAATCCGAAATTCTGGGGCGACCTGGAGTCCAAGGTGAGCAAGGAGGGCTTCGAACCCATCCTGCTGGGCATCTTCGACCACAACTATTCCCTTGAGGAGATCAAGGGCATCACAAGGTTTTATGAATCCCCTGCTGGCAAGGCCTTCGCGGAAAAGAATGGCACCGTGCAGACCGAAATCGGCCGCTCCTTGAGGGCCTACATGGAAGCCAACTCCAAGGAGCTGATGAAGAAGTACGCCACCCCGGCACCCAAGGCTGATAGCAAGAAGAACTGAGCCTGGACCCTGCTTCTTTGTCCATCCAAGCATGACGGAGATTGACCATTGAACCTCAGTGGTTCCGAGTGTCTTCGCCTTCGCTGACAACTTTTCCATTGATCACCGTCCCGATGCAGTGGGTGGTGAACTCGAAGGGGTCGCCGTCGAAGAGCGCCACGTCGCCGTCCTTGCCCACTTCCAGCGAACCCACCCGGTCCGCCACCCCGATGATGCGGGCGGCGTTCAGGGTGATGGCAGCCAGGG
>JANXPB010000067.1 GCA_025357545.1 Holophagaceae bacterium | reverse complement strand
TCGCGCATCCTGGGCAACAAGAGCCTGAAATACATCCCCGAGGAATTCCAGGACCTCAACAAAAGCCTGGCGGACAAGCTCATCGGCAACTTCAGCATCTTCCAGTCCATGCCCGACCACTGGGCCATCGAGCAGCTCTTCCCCGTGATGCCCGTCCACCGGCTCAAGGAGCAGCCCACACTTTCGGCCACGCTCTGCGACATCACCTGCGACAGCGACGGCAAGATGGAGCGCTTCATCGACCTGAAGGACGTGCGGGACGAGATTCCGCTGCACGAGCCCCGGACCGGCGAGCCCTACTACGTGGCTTTTTTCTTGACGGGCGCATACCAGGACATCCTGGGCATGCGCCACAACTTGTTCGGCGCGCCCAACGAAGCCCACATCGTGGTGGACGAGGACGACGATTTCAAGGTGCAGCACATCGTCCAGGCGGACACCATCGACCACATGCTGCGCAGTGTCCACTACGAACCCGCGCAACTCGTGCAGGCCCCCAATAGCCGCCGCAAGACCAGCGCCCAGAAGGACGCCGCCGAGGCCCTCAAGTCCCTGCTCACCGAGCAGCGGCGCCTGCACACCTACCTGGAGATGTGAACGGGCGGTGCGGTGCGACGGTTGAGCCATGATGGGCGCCCTCTGCACGCTAGATGAACCCCCGCCGCGGGCCTCGCCGACAAATAACTCCTTGAGGATCTCCGTGCGCTTGGCCTTGCACTCCTCGTCACTGGGGAGCCCCTTCTTCTGCAATCGCCCCAGATCCTCCAGCTTCTCGTGACCGTGCCGTACTCCGCCCCGCTCACCATCGCCCGACTTCCCCAGTTTTCTGGCGAGTGCGGTCTGAGTCAGGTTGGCTGGGTCGCATAGGCCAGCGCTACAGCTTCACGGCCTCCACGCGGCGGTTCTGCGCGCGTCCGATTCCCGTATCGTTCGACGCCACCGGCTTGGTTTGTCCCAAGCCAGTCGCCGCTAGGCGATCCGCCGCGATTCCGGCAGCTACCAGGGCAGCTTTCACCGAAACGGCGCGCCGCTTGCTGAGATCGAGGTTGTGCGCTGCGTCGCCAGTGGCATCCGTATGCCCCTCGATGCTGACATGCCACGTCGGATTGGCCTTGAGCGCTTGCAGCAATTCATCGATGGCGGGCTTCGCGTCCACGCGCAGGTGATCGCTGTCGAGATCGAAGTTGATGCCATACATGCGCGCGTGTTCGCCAGCGGCAAGCTGGGTCGCGACGATGTTTCCGCTCGCGCTCCTGGGGTTCCAGTTGGGACAGGAGCCGACCGTGTCGCTGACCTTCTTGAGATCCCAGTCGGCGTTCCATTCATTGCTGTTATCGCCCGCCCACCAACCCTCGAAGCTCTTGCCATCCCGCTTGAGCACCATGATGGCCGGGCCCGTTTTCTTGCCTTCGGCTTGTTGCCCCTGTTGCCATGTCAGTCGCATGAGGTGCGCTTCCAGCCCGCCCTGGATCAGCCCGCTGTCGTGTTCGTAGCAACCGTTGAGCCGCGCACCGTCCTGTTGCAGATGGAAGCTGCCGTAGAGGTCGCTGCTGTAGGTGCCCGAAAGATTCGCCGGCAGCGACGTCTGCGTGAGCTGCGTGCCGAACGCGCGGAACTCCATCAGTTCGGTGTACTCTGGATCGCCGTTGTTGCTCTTGAAGACCAGCTTGATCCAGCGGCCTGCGCCGGGTTTGGTGAGATTGAAATGTTGCCTGTCCTTGCCGGGCTTGAGCGCGACGCTCGTCAACGGGGTGAAGCCTGCGGTCGCCGACGTATCGGACACCAGCACGTCGATGTCCTTGGCGCCACGCCGCCCGCCGTCACCGTCCACGGAAGCGGTGTCGAACTCCAGCGAGTGGAATTCGGAACGCTCCGGCAACGAGATCACAATGCTGAAAGGCCCCACAGCGCCTTTCTCGGTCGCCCAGCCGGTTTTCGGATTCTCATCCGTGATCCAGCGCGCCTGCCAACTGCCCCCATATTCGGAACTCACACTCTCGCGCAGCGCGCCATTCGCGAACGCGGTGAGGTTGATGTCCTGCGAAGGCGGCAAGGGCGCCGCGGAACTGGTGCCGAGGCAGACTGCCAACAAAAGTGTCAATCCAAACGCAACTGCCTTCATTGGTCACCCCTGAATGTGGACGGCGGGAAGTGTGCATCACAAGGTCCATTTCGTGGTTTCACTATCGAATCGGCATGCCAACGGAAAATGCTCCCGGCCCCAATTTACCGACTCGGTGAGCTTGCCGCCTGAGTGCGGGTGGAGCGGGTGATGGGTGGATTCCAGCTTATTTTTGCGCCCTGCGGCGGTACAGGTCAAGCAGTACAGGATCGATCGGGACAAGTATCGGGATGATTGAAACTGAATTGCACTCAAAAGATATAGATTTACCACCACCTAATCTTTACGTCTCGTGTACCGGCAAAGCCGATACCGAGCAGGCACGAAGACACCGAGAAAAGCACCAAGCTCCGCCGCCCTTGATCCCTGCTCGAACTTGCTTCGTGGGGCGCGCAGCGCCTGCCGGCTGAAGGCCTGCAAATTCAGGCGGTCCGGCGTGGATCACACAGAGCGTGAGTCCACCGCCGAACCGCCTGAATTGATCCGTGAAGCTGCCACATGAGGTAGCTCTTCTCGGCATCGGCTGCGCCGATACACGAGACAAAGTGAAACTTGGTGCCCTTGGTGTCTTGGTAGTTCTATTTTATTGAATGCAACTTGGTATCAAACCTGGCCTCGCGGCGACATTCGCGAGACCCGATCCTTATCCCGCCGCCGCTATGGTGTACTGTCCACCATTGATCTGCCCCCAGCTGTCGCCGGCCGGGAGTGGCTCGCGGGAATTCGCCTGTTCAAGGATCGCCTGCACATCCCGCAGTATCCCTTGAGTGTATGCGTGTGGGGCGGGCAAGAGGAGTGTCCGGGCGACAAGGGTCGAGATGAAGCGTCGAGAGCGCAGGGCATCTCCCTCAGGATGTCTTGTATGGCCGGTGGAGGGCGGAGTAGGAGGCTGAACCATCGCGGTTCGAATTGGGGCAGCACCCAGAATAAGCCAGCTCAAGGGGCTGGCTCAGCGCCACCAGGCCTTCGCCCAGAAACCAGGTCTCGGTCAGACCTTGAGCGGGGGCTCGACGAGCACTGCCCAGAAAGAGACGTCCATTTCCTGGGTCTGATCCATCTGATTGCCAGTGCCCTTCAAGGTGCCTTTCAACTGGATCAGCACCCGGGCCAAGGGTGTGATGGGGCCCGTATGGGCCTTCGGCATCCTGAGCTTCGCGGCCACCTGGGCTGGGTCCTGGCCCGCTGCCAGCGGGTAGATCTTCACGTACTCGAAGGCAAGCGCCGGGATCCACTGGTCATCGCCGAGGTCCACCTGGAGGAGGTAGATGCGGCCGCTTGGCAGGAAGCGAAGCAGAACCCGATGGCCCGCCACCTCGCCATGCAGCTCGTAGATGGGCTTTTCAGCGATGCCGGGAAGCTCTTTGGCTGCGGTGAACAGCGTCACATTCGAGGCACGGCCCTGGGCCGGCCCCACTTTGCCTTCGCCCCCGTTGCCTGCTGCGACCAAGGCGCTGCTGGCGAGGAAAACCGTAGCGAGGCGGCGCATGAGCACTCCGATGCTAAATGAAAGCTGCGTAGAGGAAATTCAAACGTCCGAGTTTGATGGAACGGATTGACCGCAATAAGCTGGGTCGCTCCGCAAGTTTCGCAAATAGTGGAGCAAGTGCATGCGGGGTAGTGGCACCAACTTCTTTATTTAGAATTGATAATATTCAGAACCAGATGTCCTCATAGTGATTTCAATATCTCCGCGCGCTTGGTCCTGTATTCATCCTCGCTAAGCAGCCCCTTCTTCCACAAGCGCTCCAGATCTTCCAGCCGTTCTTCAGGCGTGCGGGCCTTGTCGCTGGAAGGCCGAGGGCGGTTCGCGGTGTGAGCGGTGAGGTCGGCGCTCCGTTGGTAGCGATCGTAGGTAGCGCGCACTTCCACGGCGCGCTGAGCCTCCTTCAGGGCGTCCTTGAAGATGCCGGCATCCGGGAGAATCTCCAGGGCGCGGCGGAATTTCTGGATGGCCGATCCGGGGTTCCCTTGGGCAAAAGCCACCACACCAAGATTGTAGACGGCCCGAGCTCGGAGTTTCGCTTCACCCGCTGCATCGGCCTCGGCCTCCACTGCGCCGGACTCCGCAAGCTTATGGGCGCCCTGAAAATCATTCGCCTTCATCAACGTGGCGGCCTGATCCATGCGGTAGGCCTTATCGTCAAAGTAGATTTGCTTGGTGGTTTCCGACCAGGGCAACAAGAGCTTCAACACCCGATCCAGAGCTACATCGAAGGCCTTCCGACGGAGCACATGCTCATCAGGTGGAGTGGGCCGGCCCTTGTCGGAACTCACGCTCACAACGGGCATCTCCCGGATCTGCGCCACGCCCAGCACTTTGCCTGTGGTCCCGTCCACCACTTGCAGATCGGCTTCAAAATTCAAGGTGGTGGTGAGGGTATGTGTGGTGGCGGTGAGCTTGCCCTCCTTATCTTTCGTGTCCTTGGAGCTTTCCTGATGCTTGAACTCAGCGCGGTTCACATGGACCGTAAGCAGCACCACGGGGCCGAGGGCCCGTCCCAACTGGGTCACCAGATCAGGATCCACGGTTCCACGCGCTGCCATATCTTGGGCCCGGTCCAGCAGGTCCACGTCGCCCTTGGCCACCACCTCCAGGTCGCGCTCCCGCAACAGATCCGCCGCGAGGGCATCCGCCAATTCCATGGACGCCGGGTTGCGCGCAGGCGCCAGGGCCATTCGTGAAATTTTCAAGCCCAGTTCGGGTGGATGCAGAATGCCCACCTCGACGGAAGGGTTCGCGAGTCGCGCCCAGAACTGGGCGGAGAGGGGCAGAGACGCGGCCAGGAGCATTACAATGAGGGGGCGCATGGCTCCAAGAATATCCAGATTGGCTCTGCTGCAAGCACCTGCGGTGTTCGGTCCCCTCGAATGGTCGGGTGCCTGTTCAGGCCCAGCGGGCCGCGGGCCGCCCCTTCCAGATCCAGATGATGTAGTCCACATTGGAATTCCTTCCGCCCGCTGCCTTCAAGCGGGTCATGCACTGCCCCCGGTGATGCTGGGTGTGCAGCACCGCCTGCAGGACCGCCTCGGCGGCGGTGATCACGCAGGGAGGCTCCGGAAACCAGGGGATGCGGACCGGCTGGGCAAGGGCGTCCTCGCTCCAGCCGGCAAGGGTCGAGGCCAGCTTTGCATGGAGGGCCTGAGTCCGGGCTTTGAGGTCGTCGAAGGTTTTCAGTGGTTGGTCCAGCCAGGGCGGGCGCACTTCACCGGACTGGATCTTGTCCCAGGGAAGTTCGTGCTCGCCCCGGAGGATCTCCGTGAACAAGGTCGCGGTACCCAGGACATGGGACCAGCGCTCCCGCAGCTCCGCGTCATCCTGGGGCCCCAAGGACCAGGCGTGGAAGAACTGGCCGTCGGCCCAGGCCATGTGGTTCAAGAGATCGCGGAGGTTATCGAACATGAGGGCTCCTTGAGAAAAAATTCCTCCAGGCTTCAAGGCCATTCGGCCTGCGCTCGCCCCGCCCGCTGCCACACCACCAGATCCGTGGCCGGGGCGTGGGAACCCAACGCCACCAGAGCCCGGGCGGTCTGCCCACGGTGGTATTGGCTGTGGTAGGGCAGATGGAGCAGCAGGTCCCTCAAGGGCTGACTGAAGGTTTCCCCCGCGATGTTGCGATAGGTCACGGCCGCCGGGAGATCAGCTTCAGAACGAAGGGACAGGTAGGCCCTGAGGGCCGAGTGACAGGCCTTGGCAAAGGGATAGAGATTCAAAGTCAGAGGATAGTCCTCGGGCTTGGAGAAGCCGAGGTCCGCGCCTTGCCAACGTGCCAGCCATACCTGCTGGACCCCATGGATGTGGAAGAGCACCTGCCTCAGTCCGTCGTTCCCTAGCGCTGCCGGGCTGGCCAGGATGGTCCGCCAGTGCTGGGCGTCGGCCCATTCCGGGTGAGCGTAAAGATCCCGGATGAGCTCGATCATGAAGACTCCCATTTCACCAGGGATCCCGCACCGTGAGGCCGGCCTCCGCATGCCGGAGGGCCCGCAGCCCGATGTCCTTGCGGTATTGCATGCCCGGCCAGTGCACCGACTCGAAGCCCTCCTGCAGCCGCTCCCGGGCCGAGGCCAGGCTGCCGGCGTGGGTGCTCAGGTTCATCACCCGACCCCCGGCGGTCACCCAGCGGCCCTCCGCCTTCCGGGTGCCCGCGTGGATGACCGTGATGGCTGGAGTGCCCACCTCGATGGGCACGCCTTGCTTGGGCTCGCCGGGGTAGCCCTCTGCCGCCAGCACCACCGAGATGGCGCAGCCTGGATGGAGCTTGACCCGCTCGCGGTCCAGCCGCCCCTCCGCCACTTCCAGCAGGAGCTGCGGCACGTCCTCGTTGAGCAGCTGCATGAGCACCTGGGTTTCGGGATCGCCGAAGCGGCAGTTGTACTCCAGCAGCTTGGGTCCCGTGGCGTCCCACATGACCCCGAGGAACAGCACCCCCTGTGCCTTCAGACCATCCTGGCGGAGCCCTCGTACAGTGGGCGCCACCAGTTCATCCCGCAACTGGCCGATATCCTCGGCTTTGAGGAAGGGGATGGGCCCGAAGGCTCCCATGCCGCCGGTGTTGGGTCCCTGATCGCCGTCGAAAATGCGCTTGTGGTCCTGGCAGGCCGGCAGCATGACGAACCGCGCGTGGTTCGCGTCCACGTCCACCAGCACATGGAGGCTCAGCTCCATCCCGAAAAGGGGTGCTTCCAGCAGCACGGTCTTCGAGGCTTCGCCGAATTGGCCCTCCAGGAAGCTCCGCAAGGTGGCAAGGGCCTCCTCCTGGGTAGTGGCCAGCACCACGCCCTTCCCCGCCGCCAGGCCGTCGGCCTTCAGGACGATCGGGTAGCCGTGGGTCCAGGTACTGATGATGGCCTCGCCATTGTGCAGGTCCGTGACACTGGCGCTGGCGGCGCAGGGGATGCCGTGACGCTTCATGAAGTCCTTCGCAAAGGACTTGCTGCCCTCCAGCCGGGCCGTGGCCGCATCGTGCCCGAACACCGCCAGTCCCTGGGCGCTGAGGGCATCCGCAAGGCCCGCCACCAGCGGGGCTTCAGGCCCGATGATGGTGAGATCCGGGCGATTTTCCGCGGCCCACGCGGTCAAGCCCGCCACATCTTCGGCGGCCAAGGGCAGGCAGGTGCCCAGATCCCCGATGGCATCGCTGCCGGGCGCTGCGAAGAGCTTCACCGGCGTCGGAGCGGCCATGAGCTTCAAGGCAAGCGCGTGTTCCCGGCCACCTGAGCCGATCAGCAGGATTTTCATAGATGCTCCGAACTTCCAGTGTACTGGCCCGGGAATCCCTGGGTCGAAGGGTCCATGACCTGAGTTGCACCCACAGGGCCCTGGATCGGACCGCAGTCTGCCCGGACGAATGAATCAGCCTTGAAGCCTGGCCCCGCTGGACCCCCGGGAACCTGTCGCTTCGCCCCACCGGTTCCAGTCCATACCCCAATTTGTTAGGCATCGGCCCCGTAGCCATTTTCAGGGTTCAAGCGCGGCCGATCCTGGGCTCATTCCTTCCGTTGGAGGGAAACCTCAGGGCCAAGGTCATGGACCCGGATCTTTGAACCGCTCAAGCCCAGGCGGGCGAAACAGGAGGCTGCAATGCGCTTACCCAATATCATCCTCAAATCCAGTCTGGTGTCGCTTGGGGTTCCCCTGCTCGCCGGGCAATTCGACCCGATGGTCGCGGTGTACAAGGCCAACCGACCGGCGGCGAAATGCCTGGCGGTGGTATGCGACTACGCCAACAGCCGCGATGCGGTCAACGACCTGGCCCGGGTGGCCGACGTGGACCGCATTCTGGTGTTGGACGTACGCAACTTCGACCAGGTGGGCCAAGCGGCCAGCTACCTGGACCGGGTCAAGCCGGATGCGGTGGTGCTGCTCCCCCATGACCGCATTGCCGGGGATGGCATGATCGGCGCCTCCCGCATCATCCACCGCATGGCCATCAACAGCATCCCCACCATGGCCACCACCCCCATCGCACTGAAACAGGGCGCCTGGTTCGTCATTGGCGACGCCACGCGCGGGGAACTGCTCGTGAACACGGCCCTCAAAGGCGATGTGAGGGTGCTGCTCCCGGGCGAGAAATTGGCCGCCGCCACCCACGCCTCGGTGGATATCGTCGCGCTGCCCTAGACGCTGTGATCCCCGCCAGGGACCGGTTCTGCCTGACCCTGGTGGGGGACGGCCAGGCACCGGATTGAAGACTGGATTCCTTCCGCCGGCTTCATGAAATCCCGGGGGCCTATTTGCACTCCAGCCAGCTTTTTCCAGCCCGAACTTCCGCCGCCAATTTCACCCCCAAGGGCGCCAAGTCGTCGGCGCCCTCCATGGCTTCGCGCAGGAGTTCCGAACCGCGTTCCACTTCCTCCGGCGGCGCCTCCACCAGCAGTTCATCGTGGACCTGCAACAGCAACCTCGCGTGCAGTTTTTCGGCCGCCAGCATACGGTGCAGGCGCACCATCGCCCGGCGCATGATGTCGGCGGCGGTGCCCTGCACCACCGTATTCACCGCTTCCCGCAAGCCTTGAGCCTTCAGGCCGGGGTTGGCACTTTCCAGCTCGGCGATGCGCCGGATGCGGCCCCAGTGGGTGCGCACCTGCAAGTCCTTCAGCGCCTTCTCCTTGGTGCCTTCGATCCACTTGGCCACTTGGGGCATGCGTTCGAAGTAGCGTTCGATGAAGGCCTTGGCCTCCTTGGTGGTGATGCCCAAGGATGCCGCCAGCGCGAAGGCGCCCTGGCCGTAGAGCAGCCCGAAATTCACGGCCTTGGCCTTGGCGCGATCGTCGGCGCTCACCTGGTCCAGAGGCACGCCCATCACTTCCGAGGCCGTGCGCCGGTGGATGTCCTCACCCGCCTCGAAGGCGCCCAGCAGCACCGGATCCTGCGCCAGGGCAGCCACGACCCGCAGCTCGATCTGCGAGTAGTCCGCATCCAGCAGTACCCACCCTTCCTCGGGCACGAAAGCGCCCCGGATGCGGCGGCCCGCTTCGGTGCGGATGGGGATGTTTTGAAGATTCGGGTCGCTGGAGGCCAGGCGGCCCGACGCCACCACCGCCGCGTGGAGCTTGGTGTGTACGCGGCCGGTGACGGGGTTCACCATGGCGGGCAGCGCCTCCACGTAGGTGCCGAGGAGTTTCACCATCTGCCGATGTTTCAGGAGCTGCCGGGCGATTTCGCCGTCCTCCCGCAGGGCCAATTCCAGCAGCACGTCCTCGTCGGTGCTGGGGGCCTTGGTCTTGGCTGTGCGCTGCAGCACCGGCAGCCCCAGTTTGTCGTAGAGGATCTTGGCGAGCTGGGCGGGGCTGTTGAGGTTGAAGGCCTCGCCCGCCAGCTCCGTCACCCGCAGCGCAGCCTCATCACGCTGGGCATTCATGTCCTTGGCCAGCGTTGAGAGCACCTTCAAGTCCACGCGGATGCCCGTCCGTTCCAGTAAGGCCAGGACCTCCACCAGGGGCAGATCGACTTCTCGGTAGAGGTTGAGAAGCTGGGGGTCGCGCAGGGCGGCGTCCATCTTGTTCACTAGCTGCAGGGCCAGGTCCGCGTCCTCGGCGGCGTACTGCACCGCCGGTTCGAACTCCGCTTCGTCGAAGCGCTTCTGCGCCTTGCCCTTCCCCACCACCGCTTCAAAAGGAATGGGCCGGGTGTCCAGCCAGCGCGCACTCAGATCATCCAGGTTGTGGCGCAGGACCGAATCCAGCAGGTAACTCTGCACCATGCTGTCCCCTGCCACGCCCTGCACTTCGAAACCGTGGCGCGCCAGCACCTGGAGGTCGTACTTGAGGTTCTGGCCTACCTTCGCGATGCCCGCATCGGCAAGTAAAGGGGCCAGGACCCGGCGTACTTCACGGAAATTCAGATTGCGGGAATCCAGATGGGCCGCCAAGCCATCGAAATAGTCCCCCGCATCGCCACGCAAATCCAATTCCGAATCGCTGAGACCCGAATCCGGCAGCAGCCCCGGCAGGGCCCCTTCCGTATCCGCTGTCGGCGGGTTGAGGTGGCCCAGCGGGACATAGAGGCCCTCGTTGGGTTTCCACGCGAGGCTGAGGCCCACCATATGGCCCCGGGTGGCATCGATGCTGGTGGTTTCCGTATCCAGGCCGCAGCGCTTGGCGGCGCGGATCTCGCCGAGAGCCGCTTCGAGATCCTGGATGCTCGTGGCGTGGCGGTAGGCGCGGCCAGTCCCTCCCTCGCCCCCCGAGGCGGCGGTGAATTCCTTGGTGAGGGATTGGAAGCCGAGAGCCTTGAAGGCCTCCCGGGCCTTGGCCTGGTCCACGCCTTTGTAGACGAGGTCATGAACGGTTACTGGCAGTTCCAGGTCCGTGACCACCGTGACCAGGCGCCGGGAGAGGTCCAGCCATTCGCGCGCTGCCTCGAGGCCGGCCTGCTGCTTGGGTTTCAGGTCCCCCTTGTGGGCAAGGACCTCGTCCAGACTGCCATAGGTCTCCATCAGAGCCCGGGCACCCTTCTCGCCGATGCCCGGCACACCCTTCACATTGTCCGACGCATCCCCCATCAGGGTGAGCATGCCGACCACCTGTTCAGGGAAGACGCCGAAGCGCTCCTTCACCCCCGCCCGGTCGATCCAGATTTCCCCATCGCGATTGTTGAGCACCTGGATGCGGCCTTCGTCATCCACCAGTTGCAGTAGATCCTTGTCGGGGCTCACGATGGCCGAGGCCAAGCCCTCCCGCGCGGCCTGCCGCGCCAGGGTGCCCATCACATCGTCGGCTTCGAAACCATGCAGCTCAACGATGGGGATGTTGAGCGCCTCGATGAGGCCGCGGATGAGGGGGATCTGGGGCCGCAGATCCTCAGGCATCGCATCGCGGTTGGCCTTGTAGTCGGGATAGAGCTGGTGCCTGAAGGTGGGCTCCGGCGTGTCGAACACGGCCGCCAGGTGCGAGGGCCGATGCTGGTTCACGATGTGCAGTAGCATGCGCGCCACCGTCATCGTCGCCCCGTTCTTCAACCGCATATTGGCGAAGTAGGCCCGAAAAATGAGGGCGAAGGTATCAATCAGGTAGAGGCGCTCCTCAGCCACGGGCAACCTCGATGTCCAACGACGAAATCTCGCGCAGCGTCACAGGCGATACCGGGTGAAGGAGGGCGAAGCAATCGATGGGATATAGGCGTCGTTCGGTCATCTGGACAGTTTGGCAGTGCGGCTCCACGAATGACACGATTGCTCGACATCCCTCATTCGAATTCGCTCTCGCATCCTCCGTGGATCAGAACCAGGCCCACTCCAATCCCCCGGGCAAGGGCAGGCCGGCCCACTCGATGTGCAGGACCCGCCGGGGGGTCGAGGCCAACGCCCGACCGGAACCGTGCAGCACCAGCGGATTCATGAAGAGCATTTCGCCACGCCGCACGTGAAGCGTATTGATGGGGCCTGCCGCCGCCAGCGTGGCGATCATGGCGGCACCCAACTTCCCGAATTCATGGGAACCGCCAATCCACTGCAGAGGGCCGTTGGCTTCACCACTGTCGTCCAGATGCAGCCTTACCGAGAGCATCCGGGCCATCACCTCAGCCGGGGCCTGCGCATGGTAGAAGTTCGCTTTGTTCACCCACGGCCCGAAGCCCGGAACTTCGCGATGGGCCTTCACCGCCACGGTGGTGTCCTGGTGGAAGGCGATGGCCCAGTTGTCTTCAGCAGTTTTTCCCATGAGCAGAGCCCTCACGGGGCGGGCTGCCGGCCCCAGAACGCCCGCGGCCCAGCCGGGGAGCTCCGTCCCCTTGAGCCAAATCCCGATGTACTCCAGTGGAACGGGCCGCCGGGGCGGCCCCACAGCCAACTCCACCTCCAGCGCATCCATCTGCCTCGATGGAATGACCCCCGGCCACAGGCAGGCCCCCTGCGCCTTCAACCGCTCTAGCGCCTCGCTGAAATCCCGGTCCATACCCCAGCTTGGTCAGCTTCAGGAAAGGTCCTTCAAAAATGTTATATAAACGAACGTTCGTGCTATTTTAATTTGAGATTGGACTGCCCATGCCCCTTGCAATGATCTCCTCGGCTGCTCCCAAACCCCGCAAGGGCGCCTTCACCCGGGATGCGGTGCTGCGGGAAGCCATGGACCTGGCTTCGGTCAAGGGGCTGGAGGGTCTCACCATCGGGACCCTGTCCGAGGCCCTGGGCTTGAGCAAGAGCGGCCTCTTCGCGCATTTCGGGTCCAAGGAGGAATTGCAGCTCGCCACCGTCCAGGCCGCCCAGAAAGTTTTCAATGCCGAGGTCTTCGGGCCAGCCGTGCGCGCGCCGAAAGGTCTTAAGCGGCTCTGCGCGGTGCTCGACGGCTGGCTGGATTATGTGGAACAGGAAATCTTCCGGGGCGGTTGTTTTTTTGCTTCGGTCAGCGCCGAATTCGATAGCCGGGAGGGGCCTGTGCGGGAAGAGATCCTCGGCTGCATGGATCTTTGGATGGAGACCCTCGCACGGCTGGTGAGGGAGGCCAAGGAGTCCGGCGAACTGGGCCGGCACGCAGACCCGGAACAGCTGGCCTTCGAATTCAACGCCCTGGGCATGGCGGGCAACTCAGGCTTCCAGCTGCGCCGGGATCCCAAATCCCTGGTCTTCGCCCGCAGGGCCATCCGGGAGCGATTGAAAACTTTTGCCCAGCCCTATGCACGCATAACCATCTGATCCAACGCAGGAGCCCGCCATGGTCCACAACATCCATGAACGAATCATCCAAGCGGACTTGGAGGCATGCAGTTCCCTGCTCCGGGAGCTGGGCACCCCAAAGGATCGCCTTTGGCCCAAGCACCGCTGGCCGCCCATGCGCCTGGAGGGCGCCCTGGAACTGGGTACCAAGGGCTACCACGGGCCCATCAGCTATGTGGTGGACGGTATCCAACCGGGGCGTTCCGTGCGGTTCCGCTTCACCGCACCCGACGGTTTCATTGGCTGGCACGGGTTCGAGGTGCAGCCTTTAGGGCCGGGCCGGGTCCGCCTGAGGCATGAGCTTCACGCCTGCCTGGAGGGTTGGGCCCGCTTCGTGTGGCCTCTCTCCTTGCGCTGGCTTCATGACGCCTGCGTGGAGGACGCGCTGGACCGCGCCGAGGACGAGCTGGAGGGCCGCGCGCCCCGGACGCCACGGCCGTTTTCGACCTGGGTCAGCTGGTTACGCAGCCTGCGGCCGGCGCCAAGGTCCCGCCAAGCCTGTGACTTCAGCCTGGAGCAGCTGGAAGCTGAACTTTTCGATCCTGCCCTGCGGGGTCGATGAGGTCAGGAAGCTACGGGATCCTTGGCCTTCCGATGCTTCACCAGCACCAGGGTGCTGCCGTCGGAGCGCCGCTCCAGTTCCACGGTGTCCATAACAGCGCGCATGAAGTAGACCCCGCGGCCCCCGGGCTTCAATAGATTTTCTGGGAGGTTCGGGTTGGGCACCATGGCCAGGTCCACGCCGGGGCCCAGGTCATCGATGCGGATCTCCAGTTTCTCGGCGCTAGGCGTGAAGGTGACTTTCACGGGCTTTTGCTTATCCAGCTTGTTGCCATGGCGCATGGCGTTGGCGATACCTTCCTGGATCGCCAGCCACAGCCGCTCACCGTCCTCTTGGGAAAAACTCATGTGCTTCAGCAGTTCGCTGCCCACAACCTGGATCAGGTCGATGAAGCGCAGGTCCGTGTTGCAGGTCAGCGTGACGGGCAGGAGGGGTGCGGCCATGGTCAAAGATCCTTGCGATGTAAAGGATTTGCGATTGCCCAAGGTACTTGGAATTCCGTCCTCAGGGCCAGAACTTTTGCAACCCCGATAAAAGCTCAGCCCTTTCGAAGGCCCGCCCCTCCCCTTAAACGCAGGTTGGGCGGGCTCCCCAAGGATCAGGGAAGCCCGCCCGACCTTTCGGGAAATCAGTGGCAGCTAAGGCCGGCGAAGGCGGCTGAATCCACGCCCAGTTCACGCTCCATGCGCTCCGCCCACGGGAAGAGAACCGTATTCTCCAGATGGATGTGGCGGTGGAGGTCCAATTCCATTTCTTCGAGCCCCTGGAGCATGGCGCGGTAGGTATTGCAGGCATGGGTTGGCACCAGGAAATTGTCCGTCAGGCCGCGGAACAGCTCCAGGTTCTCGCCGTGGGCCAGGTGTTCCTCCAACATCCTGCGGATGGGCATCATCACCGTGGGCGGAAAGGGCGGGCGCTGGCCGGTAGCCAGCAGTTTGATGAAGGGAAAGAGCAGCACTTCCTCTTTGCTGAGGTGATCCTCGGTCTCGGCTTTGAACTGCTCGAAGGCCTTGTGCAGCCGTTCCAGGCGGGGGTCCTCGTGGCCATGGACCGCTGCGACCTTCTCGACGAGGTTGCTCATCCGGGAAAGATTCTCGTGAAGGTAGGCGTGGTGCTTGTTCACCACGTAATCCACCAGCCCTTCGGCCGAACTGAAAAGAGCCAGGATGGCGGCGTCTTCTTCTACGGCGGGCTCGACCTCCAAGGCCGCCAGGATGGGTTCCACGGCCACGCCCTTGGCCTCGCAAGCCGCGCCCAGGGCCACGTTCCCCTTGCAGCAGTAGTCGATCCCCACCTTTTCGAAAATGCGGGAGCGCGAGGGCTGCTCCGCCACCAGGTCTCCTACGGTCCGTTCCAGCATCCCAATGCTCATGGCTTCCTCCTGCGGGCCTTCGCCCAGGGACCCAGGCTGATGTATGGGCGTGCTGGCCGCCTTGACGCATCTCAAGGTGGCCGAGCGCGATTTCCATCAAGCGGCGCACCAGCCAAGGTCCTAGGATCAAGAGATGCAAGCCGCCGCCTACCAGGGCCTCTGGTCCAAGACCGCGCTCTTCCATTCCATGACTTCCGTGCAATTGGCGAGAGTGGGTGAATTGCTGCAACTACGGAAGCTTGAATCAGGCCAACTCCTCTTCACTGAAGGAGATCCCTGCACCGGGTTCTTTGTGGTGCTGGAAGGGCAGGTCCGCCTTTACCGCCCCGCGCCTAAAGTCGGCGGCGAAAGCACGCTGAATGTGGTGCGGGCCGGGTACAGCTTCGCGGAAGCAGCCGTGTTTTCAGGAGGCATCTTCCCCGCCAGCGCCGAAGCGCTGGAGCCCAGTCTGGTGGCTCATTTTCCCAAGGAGCCCTTGCTGGCCCTGCTGCGGGCAGATCCGGAACTCTGTCTCAAGGTCCTGGAAGGCCTGGCCGCCTGGCATCACCGCCTGACGTTTCAAGTGCAGCAGCTCAGCGGCAATGACGGCGCCGGCCGCCTGAAACGCTGGATAGAAGACACCGCCCGGTCGGCGCCGAACCGGACCTTCCGCCTCAAGGTTTCCAAAAAAGTCCTCGCGGGCCAGCTGGGCATGGCGCCCGAAACCCTCTCGAGGCTGTTGAAACAGCTGCGGGAACAGGGCCACATCGAGGTTGCTGGAGATCGGATCCGCCTGCTCTGAGCGGCAGGCCGGGCAGTTTGGCGGTATTCTGGGAGGTCCGACGGAATGGGTCGAGAAAGGTCCTGGATGAAGGTCATCGTCGCAAAAACCGCTGGATTCTGCTGGGGTGTCAAGCGCGCCATGGATGCAGTTCTGGAAGCGTCCAACAGCGGCCAGAAGAACGTGCAGACCCTCGGCCCCATCATCCACAACCCCCAGGCCCTGGAACTCATCGGCAAGCGCGGCGTGGCGGTGGCGGAATCCCCTGACCAGGTGAAGAACGGCACCGTCGTCATCCGGGCCCATGGCATTCCCATCCAGGACCTGCGGGGCCTGAAAGAGCGCCAGAAGGCCGGCGAGATCCACATCGTCAACGCCACCTGCCCCGAAGTCGCCAAGGTCCATAACAAGATCAAGAAGTGGAGCCCCAAAGGCTATTTCACCGTGATCCTAGGCAGCCACGGCCATGCGGAAAGCGTGGCCCACCGCAGTTTCGCCGAACACGGCTCCAAGATCGTCGCCAACCTGGGCGAAGCCATGGAACTGAGCCCCGAAGAACTGAAAAAGGTGCTGGTGGTGGCCCAGACCACTTTCACGGTGAAGGACTACGGCGAGATCAGCGAATACATCCGGGCCCGCGCCGAGGATTGCATCCTGGAAAACACCATCTGCGAAGACACCTGGATGCGCCAGGACGAGGCCCAGCACTTGGCCCAGACCGTGGACTACGTCATTGTCGTGGGCGGCAAAGCCTCCAGCAACACCAAGCATCTCGCGGAGCTGGCGCGCACCTATGGTAAGCCCGTGCAGTACATCGAAACCGCCGCGGAATTGGACCTGACCCAGTTTAAAGGGAACGAGACCGTCGGCGTGCTGGCCGGGGCTTCGACTCCCACCTGGCTGGTGGACGAAGTGGTGGACACCATGGAGCAGTTGGGGGACGCGCCGAGCCGCTTCACCCGCTTCATGTTCGCGGCCTTCGGCACCCCCCTGCTCATGGCCGTCGGCGCCGGCCTCATGACCCTCGGGGTGCATGCTTGGATGGGGCTGGGGCTCAGCTGGCGCTACCCCCTGATCACAGCCTCCTACCTGCTGGCCATGTATCTCCTGACTCCCTACCTCGACCCCATGGGGCTGGGGGCCAAGGGCCCGGGCCGGGCACGCTTCCTGGAACGCAACCGCCGCATCCTGATGGCCACGGCCCTGCTGGCCCTCGCCATTGCTCTCGCCACGGCGGCCTCCTTCGGCCTGCGCCCATTGCTGGTGGTCCTCGGCGCCAGCCTGCTGGGCCTCATGTACAAAGTGGAGGTCCCTCTCGGCGGCCAGCGCTGGAGCCTGCGCTCCATTCCGGGTTCCAAAGACGTGCTGGTGGCCATGGCCCTGGGGGTCGTCGCCATCGCCGTGCCCGTCTGGCAGCATGGCCGCTCCATCTGGCCCTGGACCTGGGACGCGAAGGCCCTGGCGGCACTGGGACTGGTGACGGTGCTGGTGTTCGCCCGCACCGTGATCTACGACATCCGCGATATGCAGAACGACCAGGTCCTGGGCAAGGAGACCCTCCCCATCCTGCTGGGGAAGCCCAAGGCGAAGCTGGTGCTCATCGCACTGTTGGCCCTGGGCCTGGCGGGCTCGCTCTGGTTCACCTTCGCGGGACCCTTCACCTCCCTGCATCCACTGTTGGTGTCCAGCGTCCTGACCGTTGGCGCGGCCTACCCGTTGCTCTACCTGTGGTACTACCACGAGCGCTTCACCACCGGTAAGCCCCGCTTCGAGCTGAGTGTGGAATTGAGTTTTTACCTGTTGGGCCTGCTGGCGCTGGTCTGAAAGACTAGCCGGATGACCGACGCTCAACCTCAGGCCGACAGGCCAATCGCCAAACCCTTCCATCTGAACCACGGGCTTCAAATCGCCGCCCTCCTGTTCTGGGTGGTGGGCTGGATGTTGGTGGAGAGCCTGCTTGACCGCAATGGCTTCAAGGCGCGGCAACAGGTGGCCGCCTTCGCGGCCCTGCTGGCGGGCCTTGGCGGAACGGCCTTCCTGCTGCGGCGGCAGGCCTGCTTCCAGTTGCTGACGTCGGTGCCCTTCGCCATCAGTCAAGTGCTCTTCATGGCGATGGCCTTAGTGGTGGGCACGCTGGTTGTGCAACAGGCCGGCCCCGCCGACTATGCCCGCCACTACGGCCCCGGCACCCTGAAATTCCTGGCCTGGACCCACGTCACGGATCTCTACCATAGCCTTGGGTTCTATGCCCTGCTGTCGCTGCTGGCCCTCTCGATGCTCTGCGTGGCCTGGAAGCGGCGGCCCTACCCGGCCCATCGCCTCGGTTTCCTGCTGGTGCATGTTTCCACCTCCTTGATCCTGCTGGGCGCGCTTTGGGGCAAGTTCAGCGCGGTGCGGGCCTACGCGGAGCTGCGCGCGGGGGAACCCGTCGGCCGCTTCTTCCGCACGAAGGGATCGCAGGCCGATCGCTCGGATGCTTACGTTCTGCCGGGCTTCCGCCTGCGCCTGGACCGATTCACCACCGAAACCTACGACCCGGAATTCAAGCTCTATGCCTTCGTGCAGCCCGACGGCAAGGGCGGCTTCGAACCGCATCCTAAAGCCTTTGAAGTAACCCCCGGAATGAAAGGGCGCCTGCCCCTCACCCACCTGCAATTCCAAGTGCTGCAACTCCTTCCCACTGCGCTGGAGGCTGGTGAATTCATCGACAATCCCCAGGCGCCCGAAGAGCCCGCCCTACGCGTGATGCTGGGCATTGGCGAACCGCGGCCGGTGGTGGGGGACCTCTTCGCCCACCGCAGCGACGCCGCGCGCCGCGACGAGCCGGGCGGTCGCTTTGCGGTGGTGTACCAGGACCGTTGGACTCTGGAATTGCTGGACCAACTGCAACCCCGCGCACCCAAGTCGGAAAAATTGGTCGTGCATTCCAAGGGACAGACATTCGAGCACGACGCGCCCGTGGGGGCCACCTGGGAGCACCCGGACTTCACACTGAAAGTGCTGAAGTACTACCCGGATTTCGCCATCAGAAAAGACGAGAAGGGACAGCCCCAAGCCTATTCCCGTAGTGCCAATCCCCTGGAACCCTGGTTGGAGCTCAGCTTCGCCGAAGGCGGCCAACCTGCCCGGCGGGTGATGCTCAGCGCCCGGAATCCCGACCTGTCGGATCAGCTCAACGCCCCGAACCTTCCCCAAGGCTTCAGCCTGCGCTACCAAAGGAAGGGAGAGGAAACCCAGGCGCGCTTCGTGGTGTTCACCCGGACCGACCGCACCATCCGGCTCGTGGAAAGAGGCCGCGTGGCGCGCAGCGAACCCTTGACGCTCAACAAGCCCTTCCTTGTCGCGAAAGGCCTGTCGGCCACTGCGGTGGCGGCCCTGGAACACGCGGACTATGTGCCCGGATTCACGGCCCATCCCGATCCCAAAGAGGCCTTGAAATTCAACCGTCCGGTGTTGCGGGTGCGGGTCTGGGACCCAGGCAGCGGGCGGGCTGAGGAGAAATGGCTGGAAGCCAAAGGCCCGAATGGCCTGCCCACCTCCGAGACCTTTTTGGATCGCCGCGTGGGCCTCGTCTACCAGACCCGGCGGGCGGAGCCCAAGAATTTCCACGCGGTGCTCGTGGTCCTGGACGAGCAGGGCCAAGAGCTCACGCGAAAGACCGCGAGCATGAATGATCCATTGATTTTCCGGGGCCATTGGTTCCACCTGAGCAACTACAACCCCGAGGATCCCCGCAGCTGCGGCGTCATGGTCACGCGCGATCCGGGTTTCTGGTGGGTCTGCCTGGGCTTCGGCTGTCTGCTCTTGGGCACCGCCTGGATGTTCTATTTGAAGCCCGTATTGAAGCGCCGGGCCGCTGCGGTGAAGGAGGTCTGATGCATTCGCTCTACGCCAACTTCGTCCTGGCCGAGCCTGCCTTCCAGGTCACCTGCCTGGCCTACTTCGCGGCCCTTCTGGCCTATGCCGCCAGCTTCGCCGCGCACCGGCTCAAGGATGTCCAGGATCGCATCTACCTGGGCGCCCGGCTCTTGTTCACCCTGGCCTGGGGGCTCAACGCCTACACGCTGATCACCGATGGTCTGGCGGCAGACCGCCCTCCCTTCAAGACCTTGGCTGAATCCCTCGTCTATTTCTGCGTGCTGTTCGGCTTAATAGCCCTCAGCGGGGAATGGCTCAAGCCGGTCCGCCTCCGGGGCTTGCTGTCGCTGCTCATCTTGTGCGGGGCCCTGGGCTGGGCGCTGGGCAAGGCCGATTTCGAGCTCGCTACCCTGCCCCCTTCCCTGCAAAGCGCCTGGTTCTTGCCCCACGCAACGTTTTATTTCCTGGGTTACGGGGCCTTCACCGCTGCCTTCGTTGTGGGCATGTTGTCCCTGCTGAGGCAGGGCAACGGGGCACCTGAACCGGGGACCTTCTGGGCCCTGGCCCTAGGGTCGGCCGAGGTGGATTTTGAGACGCTGAACCGGCAATGGATCCGCTTTGGCTTCTTCATGCTGGCCTGTGGGCTAGTCACCGGCAGTCTTTGGGCCAAGTGCGCCTGGGGCGACCGTTGGGGCTGGGACCCGAAGGAGACCTGGGGCCTGCTGAACTGGCTGGTCTACGCCGGGGTCCTGCACATGCATCACGTGCCTGGCCTCAAGGGCCCCAAGGCGGTCTGGGCCAGCCTCCTGGCTTGGGGCTTCGTCCTCTTCGTTTTTTTCGGCATGGGCCTTGTGCCCGCCAGCAGCCAATCCATGCACCGCTTCACGGAGCGCCCGGCGCCCGGCGAAGGCCAGAACCTCCCAGGTGTGAACAAGCAGATGGATTGATGGGAGGCTTGAGGCTCAGTGAGGGCTCAGCCTTTGGCCCTAACGTGGTCAGGTGTGCCGCGGCTGCTGTCGAATATCCGAGGACCCAAGGCCCAAGACTTCTTTTTGTGGCAAGCTAGGGCCCAACAATCGGAGTTCCAATGCGCCCTACCGCCCTGCTCGGCCTCGCCCTCGCGGCCGCATCATCCACCCTCGCCTTCGCCCAACAGAGCGAAGTCCCGCTCTGGCTGAACCTGCCCACGGCCCAGGGGCTCATGGATTCGAGCTTCGCCTACCGCTTCACCCACCGCTTCCAGGAGCGGGCCCGGTCCAACAGTAAGGAGGCTTTCGGCCTTGACGGCAACTCCAACTCGGGACTGGGGCTAGACTTTGCGATGCCTTCAACACCCGGCACCAGTTTCCAGATCTACCGCACCCCTGACAACAAGACCTTCACCGTCGCTCTGCACCAGGTGCTGGTGTCACGTCCTGATTTCCGCATGGCGGTGAGAGTCGAGCGCTACGACGAGACCATCCGCGACCTGAGCTTCACGGTCAACGCCCGGGAGGGCCTGGTGGGAACAGCGGCCCAGGTGCCCATGTCCTGGAGCGGCGGAGGCGTCACGCTGCTGGTGGTTCCCACCTACTTGAGTTCCACCAGCACCCAACGCAAGGGAGTCACCACCGCGGGATTCGGCCTGCGCTGGGACATGGCCGAGCGGCATAGCCTCATGGGCGAGTACTATCCCCGGCCTTCCAAGGTGAAGGAACTCCAGGTTCAACTCGACAGCACCACCACCCGCAGCCTGGAGAGCGGCTGGGCCCTGGGCTACGCCTTCCGCACCAAGGGGCACCGCTTCACGCTGCTGGCGACCAATGTGGGGGGCACCACCCCCCATCAGGTGCTCTCGGGGGACTACCGCGGCATCGGACCCAACCGCGGCGGTGATTGGACCCTTGGATTCAACCTTGTAAGAATTTTCTAGCGGCCCATCATGCTCTCCATGAGTCCCTGGCTTCCTGCCCTGATGCTTGCCGTCCTCTGCGCTCCGCTGACGGGAGCCTCGGAGCTGGCCTTCAAAAAGGAGGGCAAGGGTCCAGGGATCGTGCTGATCCATGGCTTCGGCGGCAATCGCGAGGTCTGGACCGAGATTTCCAAGCGGCTGAAGACCAGCCATACGGTGCTGTCCCTGAATTTGCCAGGCCACGCGGACAACTCTGCGCCGCCGTTGAAGGAGAAAGCCGTGGACCTGGACGCGGTGGCCGCGGAGATCGCCAAGCTCATCCGCAAACAAAAGGTCGAGCCCGCCCTGCTCGTTGGCCACAGCCTTGGTGGCACCATCGCGATCCGGGTCGCCTTGGCAGACCCCAAGGCCGTGCGCGGGGTCATCCTGGTGGACAGCAGCCTGGCACCCATTCCCAGGGCATTCACGGACAAGCTTGAAAAGGATCTGGACACCAACCCCAGCGCAGCCCTGGGCGATTTCTTCGGGGGGCTCTGCAAGGGTGAAACCCAAAAAGCCAGACTTGTGCAGGATGCCCTGAAAGTTCAGGTGCCCGTGCTGAAGGCTTATGCCCGGGCCCTCGGCAGCGAGGCACTGGGGACGCGGGTCACGGCGATCCAGGTGCCCGTGACCCTATTCGCCTCCACAGTCCTGTCACCCGATCCCGCCAAAGAAAAGGAATCCCTAAAACAGCTGGGATGCGACGGCATCCCCAAGTTCACCGTGTCCTATTTCGTGGATGCCTGGCACTGGATCATGTGGGATGACCCCGACACCTTTGAGATCCTGTTCAACGACTTCGAGACCAGCATCGTGTCAGGAGCCAGCGGCGGCGGCAGGCTTTCGACATCGCTCCGCTGATCTATTTTCGCATTATTCTTCCACCCAGTTCCTAGGAGCCTCCCATGCGCATCCGCACCATCACCCTCGTCATCACCGGCCTGTTGGCCAGTACCATCCTTGGCTACGCAGCAGGCGCCAAAGCTTACCAGGTGACCGGCCCCATCACGGATATGACCGCTGATAGCATCACCGTGCAGAAAGGCAGCGAGTCCTGGCAGATCAATCTGCCCAAAGGCACCAAGGGCGCAACTGCCCTGAAGAAGGGCGACAAGGTCACCGTGTACTACACCATGACCGCCACGGAAATAGAGTCCAAGGCCGGCGCCAAGAAAGCTGAACCCAAAAAGGAAGCTACGCCTAAAAAGAAGGCCGCCTGAGGTTAATACCCGGACTCGCGTCAGAACTGGAAACTGGAGGCTGGTGGCTGCGCGCTTCTGGCCTCTTTTCCATTGGGAAGGTACCTGCATGAGTGAGGTTGGATCCCGGAAATTCGTCCTCATCACCGGCTGCTCCACAGGCATTGGCAAGGCCCTGGTGGGTGCCTGCCGGGGCGTCGGGTGGGGCGTGGTGGCCACCGCCCGGCGCATATCCGATCTCGAGGATCTGCCCGGCGGGGAGGATCTACGCTGCCTCAGCCTGGACGTGGTTTCGGCCGAGAGCATTGCTGCGGCGGTTTCGGCTTGTGCGGATCTGCGGCTGGTGGCCCTCATCAACAACGCGGGCTACGGACAGATGGGGCCCCTGGAATTCCTGCGGCCTGAAGAGCTTCGGGCGCAATTCGAAACCAACGTGGTGGGTCTCCAGGCGGTCACCAATGCGTTCCTGCCGCTCATTCGGGACAATGCCGCCCGAGGCGAAGGCCGCATCGTCCACGTGGCTTCCATGCTCGGGCGCCTGAGCATCCCCCTCGCGGGGCCCTACAGCGCTTCCAAGCACGCGGTGGTGGCGCTGGCGGAAACCCTCCGCCTCGAAATCGGGAAAGAAATCCCGGTAGTGCTGGTGGAGCCAGGGGCCATCGCCAGTTCCTTTCGCGAGACCCTTGCCCACGCCTGGGGCGATCTCCCCGGACGGGTCCAAGGCACCTGCTATGAGCCCCTTCTCGCGAATTTCATGAAGGCCAGGGCAAGCCATGCGGACCGCTTTGCCGGAAGCCCCGAGCAGGCCGCCCGCTGCATTCTGAAGGCTCTCACCCGGAAACACCCACCCCGCCGCATCCTCATCCGCCCCGAAGCCCGGCTTGCGGGCTGGGCCAAGGCCGTGCTCCCGGCCCCGGCGTGGGAGTGGCTCCTGCGGAAAAGCTACGGATTGAATTAGAGCTTGAGACCCAGGGCCTCAATTCCCCAAGTAGGTGAACCAGAAATGCACACCCAGTTCGGTTCCCTGGAAATCGTCGGGCAGGGCGGGGATGTGGCCGGTGCGGCGCACGGCGTTGATGGCGCTCTGGTCCAGGGCGTAGTTGCCGCTGGGGCTCTCCACCTTCCAGCCTTCCAGGGTGCCGTCCCGAAGAATGCGGAAGTAGACGCCCACGCGGCCCTGGGCGTTGGAGGTGCGGCTCCAGTTGCGGATGACGGTGTTCTGCATGTTCTGCACATACCAGGCGTAGGGAAAATTGGCCTGGTCCAGGCCGCCCACCAGCCCGGTTCCTCCATCGCTGGCCCCGCTGGCCCGCAGGCCGGGAATGGGCACGCCGACGCCGATGCCGCTGCCATCACCCTGCCCCGCCGCGCCGATCTTGGGGTTGGCCGTAGCGGTCTTGCCCTTGGAGAAATCGGCGCTCTTCCCTTTGCTGGAGGAATCGGAGCTGGTCCCCTTGATCGGCGCCGACACTTTGGTGGTCCCCACCACGTCCGGTATGCGGCCCACGGGCTTCTCGGTGACCTTGGGGGCGACCTCTTCCACCCGGCGGATGCGCTGTCCCGTGTCACCCACCTGCTGGGGACCGCTGCCCCCGCTGGGGCCCGTCACCACCCCCGGCAACGTGACCCAAGTGACCTTTTTCGGCTCAGGCACGGCGGCGCTGTTCTGGCCAAGGACCATGGACAACGCCACGCTGCCGGCTTGGAGTGCGAAGACCGCAGCGCCCAGCCCTAGGGCCACGCCGGGCCTGGTCCGGCCCAGCGCCGCGCGCTCCTGGAGGAGGGCCTGCAGATCCTGGGACATCACTTACCTTCAGTTTCCAGCGAGGCCTGGGTGACAAATCCAACCTGGGAGAACCCCGCCTCGCGGATGCTGTCCACCACGGCGATCACCCGGCCATAGGGCAGGTTGTGGTCCGCCCGCACCATCACCGGCCGCTTGCGGTCCAGCTTGGCCTGCTCCCGCAACTGCTTTTGCAGCACGCCCAACTGGACGAAGGTCTTGCCAAACTGGATCCGGCCATCCTCGGTCAAGGTGACGGTGAGGGCCTCGGATTCCAAGCTCTTGCCGGTCTTGGCTTCAGGCAGGTTCACGTCCACACCCGTGGTCAACATAGGGGCCGCCACCATGAAGATGATGAGCAGCACCAGCATCACGTCGATCATCGGTGTCATGTTGATGTCGGCCATCTGGCCGTGCTTGGAACCGGGTGTGAAGGACATGGGTACAGTCTAGGCCCTTGGGCCTTCCCGCTCCAAACAAGTGCGGCTGAATGAGCTGTCCTGGAGTTGGGTTGGATCTGCGTACAGGTATCGTGAGCACCGCCTGGCCAGAGGGCTACTTGCTCGAGGAAATCGCCAATTCGCTCCAGAAGGTGGCCTGCCAATAGGAAGCCAGGGCCGTCAGCTTTTCGCTGTCATTGCCCTCCCGGCGGGCGCCGGCCACCTGGTAAGCCAGCCGCGCCGGCGTGGGGACGAACCCCACGGCATCTTTGGCCCGGGCCGCCGCTTCCCTGGCGTTGCGCCGGGCCAGTTCCAGCTGGGCGGTGAGGGCCCGGCGATTTTCCAGGACCACGCCACCATTGGCGTCATAGCTCCCACCGAGTGAATACCATTTATTCACGAGCTTGGCGCCATCGAGCAAGGCAGAGCTGGCCGCTGCCAGGCGCATGAGTTTCACACCTTCGTTCATTCCGTTTTTACCGGTGTATTCCGACAGCGCCTTCGCTTTGCGCGCCAGGAAATAATCCATCTCCCGGGTGGCGATTTGGGCCTGGGCCTCCTCGAGGGAAAGCCCCTTGACCTTCGCCGCCTCCTCCGTGATGAGCGCATCGAAATAGGCCAGGACCGCGGCTGCTCCAGAGGCATAGCAAGTCGACGAGCGATCCACGAACCGTGCACTGAGGGGCTTGGTGTCGCCCTCCTCGGTCATCAAGTCCTGAAGATCCTTGGCGAATTCGAGATAGACCTTGGACATTTCGTAGAACCGCATGGGGAGGGTGATGCGCGTCATGAGCGTGCCTAGGCTCTCCTGTCTAAGCAGGAGTTTCCGTCCCTGGATGTCCTTCAGAAGACTAATGGAGGCCGCCAGGAAATCATCAGCGATCAGGGCCGAGGCCCGGGCCTTGACGTAAGTCGTGAAGGCATAGGTGGTGTTCAGTTGCCCGCCACGGGTTTTGGCTTGGGTCTTGATTTCCATTTCCTGACCCAAGGCATCAATCTCACCTTTGATCTCCGAGCCGGATTGGATGGATTCAATGAGGCCGGATTCATCGCCTTTGATCATGAAGGCGTAGGCTGTCGTCACCCGGGTGGCCACCGAATACGAGAGCGCGGTCTGGACGTAGCCCTGGAGCGCCGAGATGAGGAAACCATTCCGCTCGTCCCGCTTAGCGGCCTCATAGGCCTTGTCGGCCTCGGCCAGCAAGGGCCCATAGACCTGGGGCGGAACTCCCGAGGCCTTGGCTTCCTTTTTTAGTTCTGAGGCTTTTCTTTCAATGCGCGATTTCCAGACCTGGAGCTTGGCCCGCAACTGGAGTTGCGTCTGTGGACCGGGCTCCATTTCCGCTTCGGCGATAGGTTCGATGCGGGGCAGCTTGTCATGGGTCAGGAACTCATAGCCCTCGTTGAGGTCCCCAATCTCTTTGACTTCCAGCCCCAGGCGCCGGCCAACCTCGATGAGGTCCACGTCCTGGCCCGTTTTCAGATCCTTGTGGTTGCGGCATCCGATGGGAAAGCCGAAACGCTTGAGGCCAGCCTGTTTGGCAGCTTCCATCTTTTGAACAATCCCACCCACGGGGCCGGCGGTGCCATCGGGGTTGATGGTGCCGGTCATGGTGGTGTCCGGCCTAATCTCCCTGCCCCGCAGAAGGGCCAACATGGCCGATGTGGTCAGCATGCCGGCCGAAGGCCCATCCGTATGCCCGCCCACATGGACATTGAATTCGTAATCCGCGAGGGAGGCCCCCACCGCCCGGGTGGCGTTGAAGGCCGCAAGCCAGATGGCCGTGCGCCACTGGTTGCCGCCCCCGCCGGCGAATTCCTCGGAAACTCCGACGGATACTGTGCCGGTCTTGTTCGGGCCCACGCGAATGCGTGCGGGAGCGACCCCTCCGGTGGCAGTGGGGCCCGCCTGTCCCGCGAACCAGACAAACTGCACCGTGGCTTCTCTGGATTCGGAAAGCTGGGGTCGAGAGTCTGCGCCCCCTCCCAATTCAAACCCGAGCACCCGCGCCAGCAGCCAACCGCCCAATCCGAGGACGCCGAGGGCGAGGACGGCGCCGGCCACCAACAGACTCTTCGGGGGTCTCCCGGTGGATGCGGGCTTAGGAGGGTCCTGTGGGCCCCCAAGACCGGGGTCGTTGAGGATCGGTGCGCCAACCTTGGGCGCCGCTGCCGCATGGATTTCCTTCAACTCCAGCTTGTGGGCGCCGATTTTGAGCGTGACCCCAGGGGCCCACAGCATTTCGGTGATGCGCTCGCCATTGCACCAGGTGCCATTGGTGCTGCCCAGATCCCTGACTTGCACGGTGCTGCCATCAAAAAGGATTTCCGCATGGGTGGAGGAGCACCCATGGTCCGCCAACACGATGTCGCCCTCTTTTCGCCCCACCACCGATCGGGCCTGGAAAAATTTCTGCGTAAGGGGAGCTTGGTCCGGGGGGTAGATGACCAGGACATAGAACTGGACAGGCAATGCGCTGAGCGCCTCGATGTTGGCGGCTACGATCGTGCCACCAGGCCCCACGGAGGCCGGAAGAATCTCTTTGAACTCCAGCCGGTGGCCCCCGATCTGGATGCTCGATCCCAGTTTCCAGACCAGATCGGTCACGCGCTGGCCGTTCTGGAAGGTGCCGTTGGTGCTGCCAAGGTCCTTCAGCCGGACTGATTTGCCATCAAACAGAATTTCAGCGTGGGTTAGTGAGCAGAGCGGGTCGGGCAGCACGATATCCCCAGCCACCCGCCCGATCACCGTACGGTCCTGGGAGATCTCAAGCCGTTGCGGCGCCAAGCCCGGCGCGTGGATAAGGATCACGAAGGAATCAGGGAAAAAGATAGTCTCTCCGCATCATAACTACCACCAGAGGTGGACCTGAATTTCGCAAAGGTTACCACGGGCGGCATTGGCCTTCAGCCGACAGAAGGGCCGTAACTCGCTTAGCCCTTGCGCTGAGCACCACCCATCGCGTCGGCCTGCAGCCGACCTCTGAAGCCGATGCGGAACAGGCAAAAATCCTGGTTATCCAACCGCGTCCGCTAATCGACCAAGGCCAGCGGGAAATCTGAGACCTCGGTGCCCTTTTGGGTGGTTGGGGCCTGGGTGCCGTTGGTCAATTCCTTCACCCTCTGCGTGATGTAGGCATCCAGCGCCGTGAAGGTCACAAAGCCCTGTTTGTCCCGTTGGGCCTTGCCTTTCAGGCCTTCCACCAAGGCCTTGGTGAAGGCTCCGTTCTTCCAGGATGGATGCTCCTGGGATTTCTGCCCCGGCCGGGAAGAGGTGATGACCACCAAGCCCTGCCCGCCGTCCTTCAAATCCTGAAGGAACTGCCGCATGTCGGGGACTCCGCGAACCGCTGTTCCCGTGATGTTTCCCGCATGGCAGGTGTCCATGAACAGCAGGCGGGTGCCCGTCAGCCGCGCCAGGGTGGAGTGGATTTCCGATCCTGGGATCATGGTGCGTTTGACCGCCTCCAGGTTGGCGTCGTGGGGCAGGAAGTAATAATTCCCAGTGACCGTGTCGTTGATGCCGTGGCCCGCGAAGAATACGATGACCATGTCCTGCTGGGTGGCCTGCCGTTGGATCCATTCCAGGTCGTCCATGACGTTGTCCCGCGTAGCGGCTTCATCCGTATGAATTTTCATCACCACATCTTTGTAGAGTTTGCCCTTCTGGGCCTTCATGGCATCCGCAAAATCGCGGGCATCCTTGGCCGGATAGGTTAGGGAATAGCTTTTGTCCTTGTACTTGCTCACGCCCACCGCAAGGAGATAGAGCGTGGGCAGTCCAGTTGAAGGGTTGGACAACCCCGACCGATCCCACCGCAGTTTCAGCAGGGCTGGATCGCTGGTCGCATAGGGCGTTTCAGCGTAGGCCATCAAGGTGCAGTCCTTGCTCGGAATGGCGACGGTGAAATACTGGATTTCCTCCACGGCGCCCCGATCGGCGGCCGGAAGGGGGGCGCCGGGAGCGCTTGGTATCGCCGGAGCCCGGTCCGCTTTGGCATCCTGCGCGTCCACCAGAATCCGGACAACCGGGGCCGCCTGGCCCGGCTGAACGCTGACTCGCACACCCACACGGACCGTGTTCCCCTTGACCACCGAATCTTGCGGGGGATCCGTAATGGTGACGAGCGGCTTCGCCATTCTGCCCACAGACCCGTTCGAGCTGAATGCACCGGAAGTTTTGGCCACACCGGCAGGAGCCGCTTTCCCGCCGCGAAGAATGCGGATGGTCGCGGGTTTGCTATGGCTGGCGGCACTCTCGGCCAACACGGTGATCTGACAATCCTGGGGAGGCAATATCAGGCGGTATTTGAGGACCTGCCCATTCACCGGAGGACCGCTCAAGGCCGAACCGCTCAAGGTGGTGGGAACCACATCAACCGGAATCCCCTCCACCAATACTTGGAGCTTGCTGATGTCATGACCGGGCGTCGATCCCACTTTCACGGTGAGCAGGATTTCCTTTTCTTTGCTTGTGACGCCACTGGCTGGAGACAGGATCTGAACGCCGATGGGAGCGCTTTCCCCGGGTTGCCGCGACGTTGGTTTTGACTTGCCATCATGCTTCGGGCTCTGCCAACGCAACCGACCATTGGCATCTACCTCCAAGGGTACGGATTGGCTCTGCCGGGGGCCGTCCAGGATCCGGGTCGCATCACTGTCGCGAGTTCCATCCGCTTTCCGAATCAGCGGCGCTTCCTCCGACCTCAAGCCCTCGCCGTCACTGGTGCCAGGATTGACGCCTGAAGCCGGGAGTTCCGCGGTCGGTGGTTCCATCAGGCGGGTGGTCGATGGGGAAACCGAGGCCGCCTGGGACTTCCACCCGAGTTTGGCCACCGCGGTTTCACTATCGGCATAGGCAGTTTGAGCGATGACCGCCACGGTGCTGTCCCTTCGGGGCAGATGGACCGGAATTTTGTAGTTTTCCCCGCTGATGTACCCCACGACAGGATTGAAGGGCGCCGCGCTGGCTTCGGGCATTCCACTGGCTGAGACGGGTCTGCCGTCCACAAGAATCTTCAGTTGCAGCACCGGCTGGTCCGGGAAGCTGTGGACGCGCACCAGGAGCTCCACCATCGGCTCCGTGACTGCTGAATTCAACGGAGTCTCGCTCCGGGCAGCCATCGTCAAAGTGAGAGTTGGAGGTGCCACCTTGGTTGTGAGTTTGGGCTGCGTTCGGGCAAGCTCGTTCTCCCGGAGCTTCACCACCACCGGGACGCTGGTGGCCGCGCGGCTCTCCGACTGGACCAGCAAGGTGGCATCCCGATCGGCCCAAGCCACCTGGTAGGTGTATTCCTGACCATTCACAAAAGGGCCGGTGATCGCGCCTTCAACGGGAGGGGCAGTCGCTGCGGTGGTCGGTGTGGCCACTGTGATCCGCGCGGGTCGGCCGTCCACCAGAACCCTGACTCTGGCAACCGGAAGGTCCACAGAGGAGCTCACTTTGAACGTGAGCTGAAGGGTCCCATTCTTGACCTGGGTCGCTGCGGTCGGGCTTAACACAGTAAGGGCGGGAGGGGCCGCAGCGGGATTGCGAAGTTGGGTGCCGGCGAGAGTTCCCGTCAAAGGTTTGGGCAGGGCAACGCCCCATTGACCAAGGGACCGGCTCCCCTCCGTCACCGCGAAGAGCGACGCTGAAGCTCTTGAAAAAGCCAGGAACAGAATCCTATCCTTGGTCTTGATGGTTTTCGCTGGTGATTTTTCCTTGTCGAGGCCCGAAAAGACGACAAGTCGATGGTCGGAACCCACAAACAGCCCCGTCGTGTCACCCGCGAAACACACTACCGCTCCATCCTGGGCGGCGGCATCGAGTTTCAGGGTCTTGATCGTCCTGCCTTCCGCAGTTTCCTTGACCACGATGGTCTCGCGATCGCCGCCCACGGCAATGAACCGGGAGTTGGCCGCGTAGGCCAACGTATGTGGTGAGAAGTCCATGGGCCAGGCTTGCTGCTGAGTGAAGCGCGCGGCTTCATAGATCCGCACCTGCTTGCCCAGGCCGATGGCCAGGGCCATCCCATCAGGTGAGAAGAGGGCCACGGGACAGTCTGCTTCACTGGTGGAGAAGACTTTGGCTCCCGTCTGGAGATTCAAAACGAAACAACCTTCCGAAGTGGCTACCGCTGCTAGCTCCCGGTTGGGCGCTAGACTGACGCCATAAATGCTGGCTTTGGTCTCCCAAACCTTTTGGAAGGCATCAGCGCCATCCAGGTCGCTAGACCAAAGAGCCCGTTCAGTTGCGATAATGACCACCCGCGAGGTTTCAGCGTCAGCGTTCGCGAGGGCCATGGCCATGATGCGGTCCGGCACTTGCCCCCATTTTTTCGTGGTCCGGCCGCTCCGGAAATCCACAGTCCTAAGGCTGCCGTCCTGCCGGAAAATCAAGCCCGAATTCCCATCATCGGACACCGCGACCTTCAGGATGGCCTCGGCCCCTTCAAACACCATCACCGGGGCCGCAGACTTCAACAGCTCTTGAGCATTCAGCACCTGGCCCAGAAGGAGCCCGAGTCCGAAAACTTGGGCAAGGAAACCGTTCCTGCTGGAGCGAAGTTCACCCATGGTTCGTTTCCACTTCATGTTGCAATTCCTCGTCACCATCAAGTTCACTGCCCTGATGGCGGTGACGCAGGATCCGTGGCCGGCGCGACCACGGGGACTGGGACTACCGGGGCTGGAGCGCCGAATTCATTCGGGGACCTCCACCGCTGCGAAGCCAGTTCAGCCGCGCGCTGTTCCTTCATGTTCTGGTTTCCTGAGAGCCAACCGTCCAGCAACGTGCGGCTGCGGTCCAACAAAGCCGCGGTGATGATCGGAATCAGGAGCGGAAGGAAGCGGTTGCTGGCGCCTTCACAGGTCGTACCAAGCACGTAGCGGTCGAATTCCTGGGTACTGTCGCTGACCTCCTTCATGAGCTGCTTGAATTTCTCGGGCGGAGTCTTGTCGTGGTATTTCAGTTCCGCGACCACCATGTCCAAAAGTTGATTGGCCTTGTTTTTCACGGCCAGGTACTTGTTGTAGGCGCCACTGTATTTGACCGAACCCGGTGGGCATTCTGTCTGGAGCTTCAGCAGTTGATCCTGGCAGTACTCGCGTTTGGCATTGAGGCACACGAAGAACTGCATCTTGTTTTTGAGATTGGCATTCTCGGTCAAGCAGTCCGACTCTGGCGCCTTCGGGGCCGCTTGGGCCGGAGCGCGGCTCGCGCAAGGCAGGGCCAAAAGCAGTATCGCCATGGACGGCATAAAGGGGAGTGAGCGCATAGGTCCTCCAAGGAACTAGGGATGCAAGGCGATCGTGGTGGCATGACAAAAGGGTTAGGTCAAGGCAGTGAGGCGGGACGGTAGGGGTTGGGTGAATGATGCCCTAACATCCCATAGGCTGGAACAAATCCAGCTGACGCCCGGTTAAATATCTTGTCCATTCCATGGGTCTGATTCGGCAAAATTTGCCCTATCAGATGAAATAAATGCGTCTGTACATTGACGCGCGAAGGGTTTCGACCAAGAATTAATGAGATCTAATTTTGGCTATCCACAAATCGCTGTAGTTTTCATCCAAGCGCTTTTTTTACATATTCATATTTATAAATTTTATAAATCATATTTCTTAATTCTTTACGAATTTGTGTTCAATTTATTCATTTTCAAACCCTGCACCTATTCGGTGCGAACTCAACCAAATGGAGGTACTTCATGTTACGAGGCACTAATCCCAGGGCCTGCGCGTTGATGCTAGCGGTACTCTGCGCTGGCCCCGCTTTCGCCCAGAAGTTCGACCAAAAAAAGGTCTCGCTGGATGCTGCAACGAACCAAAAGATGATCGCCCAGCTCCATCCGGATTATCAGCACCGGGAAGCGGCCGCCCCCGCCGCGGCCAAAGTCCAGCTATCCGAACTGCGGGCCAATATCGTGGCTCAGAAATTCACGTTCAGCGTTGGCTATACCGCTGCAGCCGAGAAGGACCTGAAACAACTTTGCGGCACGGTCATTCCCGCGAACCTCGCCCAGATCGCCACCGAGGTGAATGCCAAGAGCCTTGATCAAATCCGCATGTATGACGTCAAACGCGCGGAGTTCGTCAAGCTCAACCCGCATTTCAAATTCATCATCCGGCCCACATGCAGCGCTTCCGCCAGCAAATGGGACGAGCGGGCGGCCGGCAAGGTCACCCCCATCCGGGACCAGTCCGCCTGTGGCAGTTGCTGGGACTTCGCGGCCGTGGGGGCCTGGGAGATCAGCAATCGCATGGTGAACGGGACCAACGTCGACCTCTCCGAACAACAGATCCTCACCTGCGCCGGTGCGGGCAGCTGCGGGGGCGGTTGGTACATGCCGGTCTTCAATTGGATGATCAGCCATGGTGTGGCCCCCGAGACCGCTTGCCCCTACCAACACAACGACATGGCCTCCATGAAACCCGCCTGGACCGGGCTGCCTTCACCAAATAAGGCCGTGGCTTGGGGGTTCGTGGGCCCCTCCGGTGGAATCCCCACCGTCGCCCAGATCAAACAGGCTATCTGCACCCATGGATCGGTTGCCGTCGCGGTCTATGCCACTTCCGCGTTCCAACATTATGTCGGTGGTGTGTTCAACGAACACGACACGACCCACGGAATCAACCACGCCGTAGTGCTCATTGGATGGGATGACACCAAGCAGGCCTGGCTGATGCGGAATTCTTGGGGCACCTCCTGGGGCGACACCTGTGGCTATGGCGCCGAAAAGGGCTACATGTGGATCTCATACAACAGCAACAACATCGGTTACGCCTCGGCATGGGTCCAGGCGAAGCACGGCTCTTATTGATTCAGGCCAGAACTATAGTTCACGCCGAAGGTTCACCCCAGTCGGTCTGGCTGGGGTGGACTGTTTAGGGATCGGCGTTGTCTAACAATGTGAACATGTTCTACCTCACCCGAGGAGGCTGACAAATGTGGACCCAACGCAATTCCACCCAGCTGATCTACCTGTTTGGCGCTCTCCTGATGTCCGCGACGGCGGCGGACGCCCGGGTTGTCGCAGCCCTTGCGCGACCTGATGCGCCCTCCCACCCGCCCAGAGCCGCCAAGGTGAGCAAAGTGTTGACCGTGAGCAAGAAGGACCATGATGCGACCCTTCATATGGCCAAGGGTGGCCACCTAGCCGTTCGCCTGGAAGGGAACCCTGGCACTGGCTATTCATGGACCTTGGAAAACCCTGACCCGAAACGGTTCCAACCCCACGGCAAGCCCGTCCATGAAGCCGCCCCCAAACAAATGCCCGGCGCCACGGAAACGACCGTGTTTTATTACAAAGCCCTGCAGGAGGGATCCAGCACCTTGAAATTCGTGCTCAAACGACCCTTCGAAAAGGATGCTGAACCGGCCGAGCGCTTTACTTTCACAGTTGAGGTTTCCGCGAAGTAGCCCGGAGGTCCCGCCGCTGCACATCCGATGTCCTCCTATGACCCGCTTTTCCCGGTGGTTTTGAGGTGATGCGCTCGCAACCCAGGGCTGGATGAAACCTAGTCGGTAACCGGATGTGGAGGGCTATCGGGCTGAAGTTCCATATGGATTTCGAGAATGGATGCAGGCGTGGTCTGGGTTTGGGTTCATTTCGGGTTGCATCATGTAGACAGAATAATATCTTGATCCATGAACGCTTCGACCTATCTTTGTGGGTATGAATCTCTCCGATCTGTCTGTCCATGTCGCCACGATCACCAAAAAAGTCGGTGATAAA
>JANXPB010000054.1 GCA_025357545.1 Holophagaceae bacterium | reverse complement strand
ACTGGACAGTGCTCCCGCTCGCGCTGTGCGCTTGCGGATGGGGCCCGCGGCTCCGCCGACCACCCCCCTATCGCACTGTCCACTGGCCAGTGCTCCCGCTCGCGCTGTGCGCTTGCGGATGGGGCCCCGTTCCCAGGGCTTGTCGACATGGAGGGATTCAGGTTGGTCCATGGGAACCAAGCGTACTTGGGCTGAGCGTTATGAGCTATGGGCTATAAGGCAAGCCCGCAGCCCCAGCCCACAGCCAGCAGCCCATAGCCCATAGCCCATAGCCCATAGGGATCACCCCAAGGTAAGTGTCACGTCCTGCCAGGGCACTTCGTAGGGGGTGACCTCCTGCTCGATGCCCTTGAGGGCCACCGGGGCCATCTTCTTGAGGGAATTGACCCCCAGCAGCTCGGCGGTGCGCGGGCCCACAATAATCTGGCCGGCTTTGGCGACGCCGCTTTCGAGCCGTGAGGCCAGGTTCACCGTCGAACCCATGACCGTGTAATCCATGCGCTTCTCGCATCCGATGTCGCCCGCAAAGGCCTCGCCACTGTTGAGGCCGATGCGCATCATCAATTCCGGGTAGCCTTCGGGCCGGTTCTCGTTTAGGAATTTCAGGGCTTCCTGCATGGCGATGGCCGCCTCCACCGCCAGACGGGCGTGGTTGGGCTCCGGCTGGGGCGCCCCGAAGAAGGCCATGATGGCGTCGCCGATGTACTTGTCCAGGGTGCCGCCCCGGCCGAAGATCTGCTCGGTCATGGCCTCGAAGGTGCGGTTCAGGATGTTGGCGAGCTTGAGAGGCTCCATGCCCTCGCTCATGCGGGTGAAGCCGCTGATGTCGGCGAAGAGCACCGTGATCTCGCTGCGCTGGGCCTGCAGCGCCGGGGACTCCAGGCTCTGGCTGGACTTGAGGATCTGGTCCACCACCGCCGGGGAATGGTAGCGCTCCAGGCGCTGGCGGAAGCGCGCTTCGCGCTCGCGCTGGATGCCCACGGCGGCGAAATTCGCCATGGCCGAAAGCAGGTGCTCGTCTTCCCGCCGGAAGCCGCCCTTGCTCAAGGACGATTCCAGGTACACCACGCCCAGGGACTGATCGTCCACGATGAGCGGTGCGCAAAGGGCCGAGGTGATGCCGTGGATCTTGATGCTGTCGCCGGCGGCGAAGCGCGGGTCGATGCGGGCGTCCGTGGTGAGGATCGTCACGCGGTCCTTCATGGCCGTGCGGGCGATGGTGCGGCTGATGGGGGCGCTGTTGGCGCCGGGCTTCTCTTCCCAGACATATTCCGGCAGCAACTCCCCATCGGGCCCGGCCAGCAGGATGAAGCCGCGCTGGCAGAGGATCTGGGCCGTTACGAGGCTCATCACGGCTTCCAGCAGTTCCGCCAAGTCCGAGGCGCGCAGCAGGGTGCCGGCCATGGAGGCCAGGCGCTGGAACAGGGAGGCGGCGCCGCTGGTGCTCTGCTCGCTCTGGTGCTGGGCCAGCATTTTTTCAAGGGAAGCATGGGGCACCATGATGGAGCCCGAAGCGTCGAAGGCGCGGTCCTCCAGGGAGATGCCGGAGCGGACACTCTTCGGCGCCGCCAGCGCATTCAGCATG
The DNA here is from genome assembly GCA_025357545.1 of Holophagaceae bacterium. Taxonomy (GTDB): domain Bacteria; phylum Acidobacteriota; class Holophagae; order Holophagales; family Holophagaceae; genus JANXPB01. The sequence goes on along the minus strand of JANXPB010000054.1, from coordinate 7,947 downwards.
TAGGAGCCCGTCCCCGTGGGGCCCAGCTTGATTCCGCTCATGGGCGTGGGGTCCGCGTCTCCCACCCACTGCACCGGCACTTCGCCCATCAGGATGATGTCCCCCTGCTTGAAGGGCATGGGGACATTGACCTGCAGGCTGTTGACCGTGGTGCCGTTGAGGGAGCGCAGGTCCATCACATGGGGCTTGCCATCCAGGAGGAAGAACTTGGAGTGCACCCGGCTCACGGCGTTGGCCATGATGCGGATGGTGGCCGCGTCGCCCCGGCCGATGGTGATCCCCTCTTCGGTCAGCGTGACCGGGTGCCGGATCCCCTCCACCAGCAGCGTAATTTTCATCTTCCCCTGCGCAGAATCGGGCTAAGGGTAGCACAGGGGGAGCTTGCCTTCGATTTTCAAAAGGTAAATATTGCCGTTCGCGCTATCCTGGATGGTTAGGGTCCGTTACAAACTAACCAGTGCAGCTCTGGTTAGTTTGTTAGTCCCCACAAGCCGGTCCACTATCGAAATGACCAAGTAATTTTTCGCAACGGCTTAGGCCCGGAGCTTCAGATGCGCCCTTCCACCACTACTGTGGGCTTCATGTCCCTCGGCTGCCCCAAGAACCTCGTGGACAGCGAGGTGATGCTCGGGCACCTGCGCCTCAAGGGCTACACCCTGACCAACCAGATGGACCAGGCCAATGTGCTGGTGGTAAACACCTGCGGCTTCATCGACACCGCCAAGAAGGAGAGCATCGACGCCATTTTGGAAGCGGCGTCCATGAAACAGCACGGCGCGTGCACGAAGCTGATCGTGGCGGGCTGCCTGGTGGAGCGCTACCGGGACGAGCTGCTGGCGGACATTCCGGAAATCGACGCCTGCCTGGGCACCCGGGACATCGAGCAGATTGCTGAAGTAATCGGCGCCGGGGACCTGGTTTTCGAGCCCGAGCAGAATCCCGACTATCTGTATGACGAGCACAGCCCCCGACTGCTCACCACGCCAAAAGCCACGGCCTACCTGAAGATCAGCGAGGGCTGCGACCATGCCTGCGCCTTCTGCATCATCCCCAAACTGCGGGGCGGCCAGCGCAGCCGCAGCGTCGCGAGCGTGGTGGCCGAAGCGAATAACCTGGTGGCCGAGGGCATCCTGGAAATCAGCCTGGTGGCCCAGGACACCACGGATTACGGCCGGGATTTCGGCGATCCCGACGCCCTGGAAAAGCTCATCCGCGCCCTCGGCAAGGTGGAAGGCCTGCGCTGGTTCCGCATCCACTACGCCTACCCCAACCGCCTCACCGTGGGCGTCATGCGCGCCATCGCGGAGACCGGAAACTGCGCCAAGTACCTGGACCTGCCCCTGCAGCACGCGGATGCCAAGGTGCTGAAGGAGATGGCCCGGGGCGGCTCCAGAGCAAGTTTCATGAAGCTGCTCGCAACATTCCGCGCCATCTGCCCGGAGATTTCCCTGCGTTCCAACTTCATCGTGGGCTTCCCCAGTGAGACCGAGGAAGCCTTCCAGGAATTGAAGGAATTCATCCAGGAGGCCCGGTTTGATCATGTGGGCGTCTTCACCTACTCTCCCGAGGAGGGCACGCCCGCCTTCGCCCTGGGTGATCCCATCCCCAAGCGCACCAAGAACAGCCGCAAACGGCAGTTGTTGGAAATCCAGCAGAAGATCGCCCGGACCAAGAACCAGGCCCGGGAAGGTCAGGTGCTGGAAGTCCTGGTGGAAGGGCTCCACGAGGAGACAGAACTGATCCTCAAGGGCCGCCATCAGGGCCAGGCCCCGGAAGTCGACGGCAATGTGCTGATCGTCGGCGGCGAGCCCGTCATCGGGACCATCCAGAAGGTCCGCATCACGAAGGGCCACGCCTACGACCTGATCGGCGAAGTGGTGGAGGGCGGTATCGAGCAATCGACCGAGGCTTACGAAGCGGCTGTTCTCGCCAGGTCCTAGCGGAACATCCAAGGCTAGACTGGAGCGATGCTGCGACTGCACAACCTCACCCGGGCCTACGAACTCGGCGGCGAAAGGGCCGGCGTCTTCGACGTGAGCCTGGAGGTCCCGGCGGGTTGCCTGGCGGTTCTGGCGGGGCCTTCGGGGTCGGGCAAGACCACGCTGTTGCAACTGGCGGGGTTGCTCGATGAGCCCGATGAGGGCGAGGTCATCCTGCAGGGTCAGAGGGTTTCCAGGCTGCCGGAGAAGGCCCGCTGTGACCTTCGCCTGCGGCGGCTGGGCTTCGTGTTCCAATCTTTCAACCTGGTGCCGGTGCTGTCGGCCTTGGAGAATGTAATGCTGCCCTTGCAGCTTCAGGGCCTGCACGAGGCTGCGGCGCGCCAGCGGGCGGCGGAAACCCTGGACCAGGTGGGCCTTTCGGAACGCATGGAACACCGCCCGGGCCAGCTCAGCGGCGGCCAGCAGCAGCGCGTTGCCATCGCCCGGGCCTTGGCGCCGAGACCCGTGCTGGTGCTGGCGGACGAACCCACCGCCAGTCTCGACCACGCCCACGGCGGGCCGCTGATGGACCTCATGGCGACGCAGTGCAAGGCTTCAGGCGTAAGCTTCCTGGTGGCCAGCCATGATCCCTCGGTCATCGCCCGCGCGAATCTCGTCTTCCGGTTGCAGGACGGCCGGCTCACCGCGACGGAAGGTGCCGCATGAACGGGGTTTCCGCGTCCTCCCTGCCCAGCTCCTTCGAATTCGGGATGGCCCCATGATCCTGGCCCGCCTGGCCCTGCGCAATGTGCTGCGGAACCGCCGCCGCACGGGCCTCACACTGCTGGTAGTCATCGCGGGCTTCATGGCTTTAAGCCTCGCGGGGGGCTTCATGGCCCAGACCTTCGACGGCCTCAGCCAGGCGGCCATCCGCGGCGGCATCGGCCATATCCAGCTGCTGCACCCCAGCGCCTTGGAAGGCGATGAAGGCCAGAGCCTGGAGTTCTCGATTCCGGACGGCGAGGCCCTGGCGGCGAGGCTCCGCCAGGATCCGGCCATCCTGGACGTACTGCCGCGCATCCAGTTCATGGGCCTGCTCAGCAATGGCCCCAAGAGCGTGGCCTTCCTGGGCACCGGGGTGGATCCCGGGCGGGAGCCGAAGTTCATGGCGGTGCTGGACAGCCTGAAGGATGGCGCCAAAGCCAAGGGCGGCGAGGGTTCCCGCTGGCTCGCCACCGAGGTGGGCAGCCGCGAGGTGATCCTGGGGGTGGGCCTGGCGAAAAGCCTGGGCGCGGCTGTGGGCAGCTCTCTCACCCTCATGTCCACCAACAAGGAGGGCGGGCTCAATGCCGTGGATGTGGAAGTTGTGGGCCTCCAGGATGTGGGTCTGCGGGAACTGAACGACCGGCTGCTCACGGTGAGCCTGGATAGCGCTGCGAACCTTGTCGACGCAGGCCCGGCGCGGTCGCGGCTCTCCATCCTGCTCAAGCGCCCCGGCGACACGGCGCTGGAACTGCCGCGCGTCCAGGCGCTCGCAGGCAAGGAAGTCCAGGCGCTGCCCTGGTTTGAACTGGCCAGTTTCTATAAGCAGGTGAAGCTGCTCTATCTGGCGATCTTCGGGTTCATGGGCTTGGTGCTGTTCCTGGTGGTGCTGCTGGCCACGGCCAACACCTTGCTCATGTCCGTCATGGAGCGGGTGCGGGAATTCGGCACGCTGCGGGCCATGGGCCTGCAGGCGGGGCAGCTCACCTCGCTGCTCCAATGGGAGGGCGCCCTGTTAGGCCTCTCGGGAAGCGCGTGCGGCCTGGTGCTGACGCTGCTGTTCCGCGTCGCCGTCAACGCGATGCACCTTCAGATGCCGAGCCCGCCAGGCACCAGCCACGGCTACGAGTTGAACATCCATTGGGTGCCAATGGTCTACCTGGGCGTCTTTCTCGGGCTGCAGCTCACGCTCCAACTCAGCGCTCTCTTTCCGGGCCTCAAGGCCGCCAAGCTGCGCATCGTGGAGGCCCTGCGCCATGTCTGAAAAGCAGGCGAGCGTCGAGGATCGCGAGTCGAGCGTCGGTGGTTCCACCGAAGCACCTTACAAAGCTCCGCGATGGGCCTGGTGGGTGGCCTCGGGCTTCGGCAGCGGGTACCTGAAACCGGCGCCGGGGACCTGGGGCAGTCTGGCGGGGCTAGTCGCCTGGCTGCTGCTGGTGGCCGGGCTGCGTGCGGCGGGCGGTTCCTGGGCTCCTTGGCTGCTGCTGGCGGCCCCTCTGGGCATCACCCTGCTGGCCGTGTGGGCTGCTGATCATGTGGTGAAGGAGACCGGCCAGAAGGATCCCGCCTTCATCGTGGCCGACGAGTGGGTGGGCATCTGGATCGCCCTCACGCCGTTGCTGTTCACCCTGACCCTGCAGCCGCAGTCAGCGATGCTCTGGGTGGTCCGGCTGGTGGCGCCCTTCTTGCTCTTCCGACTCTTCGACATCTGGAAGCCCGGGGCGGTCAACGCCGCCCAACGCCTGCCCGGCGGCTGGGGCGTGGTCGCAGACGACGTGCTAGCGGGCCTGCTGGCAGCCCTGCTCACCTGGCCTCTGGACCGCTGGTTGGGGGCGCAGTCCCTGCTGCATCCAGGTTTCTGGCGCTAGGGCAGACAAGGGCTACTGCATCCTCCCCAGGTCGAGCAGGGCCGAGACCCGCTGGTGCTGCTCGATGGGATGCCGCAGGGGCAGGTCCAGATTCACCCAATACTCGTTGCTGCGGGCGTCGTCCGGTCGCCGGCTCCGGCGAAGGTAGCCCTCGGCCTCGAGCTCGTCCAGGATGCGCTGCACGGCCCGGTAGGTGATCCCTACCCGGTCCGCCAGATCCTGGATACGCAGGGTCGGCTCCTGGGCCAGGCAGATGAGCACGTGGGCGTGGTTGGACAGGAAGGTCCAGGGCATGGTCGGGGCTCTGGAATGCGATTTTCTCGACAAAGGGCGATTCATCCTTACACATCTTCCCGGTTTTGCGTGTTTCATGATACATGTAATTAAATTCATGTAATGTGATCCATCTATTCCCAAGCCTTCACCCACTGTTTCTTGCCAACCAGCCCGCTTCACGGAGACCAGCCCTTGTCCACCCTCGACCTCCTCCGCGCGAACCTGCTCTCGCCCATCGTCCTGGCCTTCGCGCTGGGTCTCGCTGCACGTCTACTCCGCAGCGAGCTGCGCCTCCCCACGGCCCTGTACAGCAGCCTCGCCATCTACCTGCTCCTGGCCCTGGGCTTGAAGGGTGGCCACGAACTGGGCCACGTGGGCTGGGCTACCATCGCCAAGCCCGCGGCGGTGACCATTCTGCTGGGCTGCATCACGCCGCTGACGGCCTACTTCGCCCTCCGGCGCCTGGGCCGCTTCTCCACCGCCGATGCCGCGGGCATCGCCGCCCACTACGGCTCCGTCTCTGCCGTGACCTTCATCGCCGCCCAGCAGTTCGTGGGGGCCATGGGCGGGACCAGCGAGGCCTTCATGCCCACCTTGCTGGCCTTGCTGGAGAGCCCCGGCATCCACATCGCCCTGGCCCTGGGCTTGCTGACGAAGGTCCGAGCCACCGAGCCCGCCGTGGAGGGCCCCACCGTCCGCCTCGAGGCGGACGGCGGCGAGGCGGCGGCCCTCGGCGGAGGCCCCGGGCCCCAGTCCGTCCCCCCGTCCCTGCTCCACGCCCTCCATGAGGTGTTCACGGGCCGGACCATGGTGCTGCTCGCCGGGGGCCTGGTGGTGGGCTGGCTCATGGGTGACCGGGGCTGGGGACAGGTGCAGCCCTTCTTCGACTCGGGATTCAAGGGCGTGCTGATGATCTTCCTCCTCGAGATGGGCATGCTGGCCGCGGAGCGGCTGGGCGACCTGCGCCGGGTGGGCCCCTTCCTGCTCGCCTTCGGCACGGTGGCGCCGCTCGTCCACGGCCTGCTCGGCGTGTGGCTGGGCAGCTTGGCGGGGCTCACGGCCGGGGGCGCCACGGTGCTGGGGGCCATGGCCGCCAGCGCCTCCTACATTGCCGCCCCACCGGCGGTGCGCACCACCCTGCCCGAGGCCAACCCGACCTATTCCCTGGCCCTGGCCTTGGGCATCACCTTCCCCTTCAACGTGGTGATCGGCATCCCCCTCTACTGGCGCTTCGCCAGCTTCCTGGGAGGCCGCTGATGAACCCGAAGTCATCATGGGCAGCCGGAGCGGCTTCGAGGTTGATGTGGAAGGTCTGCGACACCCTATAGTCCCTGAGAGTGCCCTTCGAGGCCCGACTGATCTCGGCCCAGCCCGCGCCAGCCTGGATGGCGCAGTACGCCGCGGGTGCCTGGGGCCGGGGTCCAAAGGCTCCGATCGACGACGCGGCCGGAAGCCTCTGCGCAGTGGTCAGCGGCGCTCTGCTGCGCCGAGGGCTCAACCAGCCGTCTGCTCAAGCAGCTGCCGCCATACCAGCGGGTCGCTGAGGTGGCCGGCCGAGTCGAAGCTGCGGCTCTCGATCATGTAGCGGTAGCCCTGTTCCGTCAGGAAGAGTTGGCGGTTGCGGGCGAACTCCTGCTCGGTGGTGTCCTTCGAAATCAACGAATAGAAGTAGCTGATGTTGCGGCCGTCCTTGGGCCGCAGGATGCGGCCAAGACGCTGGGCTTCCTCCTGCCTTGACCCGAAGGTGCCGCTAATCTGGATGGCCACGGAGGCATCCGGCAGGTCGATGGCGAAATTGGCCACCTTGCTGACGATGAGCACCCGCAGTTCGCCGCAGCGGAATTTCCGGAACAGCTCCTCCCGCTCCTTTTCTGGGGTCTGGCCCGTGAGCACCGGAGCCTGCAGGCGCTCGCCGAGGATGCGGAGCTGCTCCAGGTACTGGCCGATGATGAGGATCGAATCGGTGGGATGGCCTTTCAACAGTTCATCGACCACCGTGAACTTCAGGCTGCTCTCGCTGGCGATGCGGAAGCGCTGGCGCTGGTCAGCCACGGCGTATTCCATGCGCTCGTCCGTGAGCAGCGGAATGCGGATCTCCAGGCAGTGGGCCGTGGCGATGAAGCCCTCCTTCTCGAGCATCTTCCAGGGCACGTCCACCCGCTTGGGGCCGATGAGGGAGAAGACGTCCTCCTCTTTGCCGTCCTCGCGCACCAGGGTGGCGGTCAGGCCCAGGCGCCGCTTGGCCTGCAATTCCGCCACGGCCCGGAAGACCGGCGCCGGGAGCATGTGCACTTCGTCGTAGATCACGAGGCCCCAATTGGCTGCTTCGAAAATGCTGAAATGCTCGAAGGGCGATTCTTTACTGCGGCGGTAGGTCAGGATCTGGTAGGTGGCGATGGTGACGGGTTTGATCTCCTTGGTGTCGCCGGTGTAGAGGCCCACTTCGCCCTCGGTGAGGGTGGTCTTGTCCAACAATTCCTGGCGCCACTGTTTCACCGCGGTGCCATTGGTGGTGAGCACCAGGGTGTGGGTCTGCAGCTTGGACATGCAGCCGATGCCGATGACGGTCTTGCCCGCGCCGCAGGGCAGCACCAGCACCCCCGCGCCGCCTTCGGGACCGCCGCCTGCGTGGAACACATCCATGGCGGCCTGTTGGTAGGGCCGCAGCTCGAAGGGCTTGCCATTCTGCTTCAGGGTCGAGGCCAACTGGAAGGGCAGGGCGTCGCCGGGCTTGTAGCCGGCCATGTCCTTCACGGGATGGCCTAGGCGAATGAGCTGGAGTTTGACCTCGCCCCGCATGCCATCGTGCAGGAAGATGCCCTTCTCGTCGGGGTAGGGTTCCGCCAGCATCCCTTGCAGGGACTTCTGGTTCTCGATTTCCCAGAAGAGGCCGCGGTCGTCCATCTCCAGCGCCAGTCGGTCGCCCTTCTTCACGAGTTTCAGCTTGCCGTAGCGGGTGCCGTGGTCCTCGATTTCCTGCAACAGATTCTGGGGCAAGGGATATTTCGACCAGGTGTTGAGCGTTTCCAGCATCTCGCCGCAGGTCACCCCCGAGGCCGAGGCGTTCCAGAGGGACAACGGGGTGATGCGGTAGGTGTGGATGTGCTCAGGGCTTTTCACCA
>JANXPB010000034.1 GCA_025357545.1 Holophagaceae bacterium | reverse complement strand
CCATCAGCTCCTTTACGGGCACACCCACCACAATCACCGCGGGTAACAGCGCCACGCTGAATTGGACCGTCACCAACTCCACCAGCCAGGCCATCAACCAAGGCATTGGCGCGGTGGCCGCGTCGGGTTCATCGGTTGTTTCTCCGGCGGTCACCACGACCTATACGCTGACCGCTCAAGGCCAAGGCGGACCGGTCACCGCCACCGTCACCATCACTGTGGTGGCGGCGCCGGTCATCACCTCGTTCACGGCCTCACCCGGCATCGTACCTTCCGGTGGGAGTTCTACTCTGACCTGGGCCACCACGGGCGCTACTAGCACTAGCATCAATCAGGGCATCGGCAGTGTCACGCCGGTGGCCGGGGGTTCCATCGGTACAGGTCCCTTGGTGGCCACCACCACCTACACTCTGACCGCCACCAATGCTGCGGGCACTTCTGTGACCGCTACCGCCACCGTTACGATCGGGGTCTGCACTCCTCCGACCATCACCACGAACCCCGCGCCTCAGACGGTCTTCAACGGTGAGAATGTCACCTTCACGGTTGCGGCGACGGGCACACCGACCCTTAGCTACCAGTGGTATCGGAACGGTTTGCCCGTGGGGTTGAATAATCCTTCTTACTCATTCATCGCCTCTTACCCAAGCGATAACGGTGCCTCCTATTTCTGCCTCGTCACGGACGGCAACACCTGCAGCACACCCAGCAGCGCGGCGACCTTGACTGTGAACCCGGCGACGATTGAAATCGCTGAGCCCAATAACTCCTACAGCACCGCTACCCCCGTGGCGGCGCCCGGGATGTGCATTGGCCGCATCAACCCAGCGAACGACATCGATTACTGGCGCATCGTTCTCCCCGTCGGGGCGAAGCTCATTGCGACGCTCACGCCACCCGTTCCTCCGGGCACACAGAGTTACTTTGTCTATATCTACAACCAGGCTGGCCAAGTCGTAGCACAGGGAACCTTGCCCAACGGCCAGGTGAACATCGCCCAGGTAGTTAACAATGGCACTACGCCCTTCTACTACTACGTGGTGGTGCGGGCCCCGGCTGGCGTTTCGAACACCAACAACTACCGACTGAACTTGAACTGGTAGACGAAGCACACCACCGAAAGGGCCGCCCAAAGGCGGCCCTTTTTTTGAATATTCGACCGCTGAACTGGGCGCCCTCAAAAGGACTCGGACGAAGCTCCGCGTCAGGTCTCTAGCTTGAAACCTGCGGCAAATCCCAACCTGGATGGCCGATCCAAACGCAATATCCAGGTCTGATTCCAGGAATTCTGTAAAGGCTCCACCCGTGGCTCAGGCAATGCGCACTGGGCAGTCTACGGGGGTGCCTGATCACTATCTGACATATCGGAAATTTCAGGTTCGGCCTGACCCGAGTCTCGAAATTTTTTGCCTCTTGCCCATCCAATTAAGGAGTATCGTCCTGTAGCTTTCCGGAGGACACCCATGATCAGAAGCCTCGTTATTGGGGTTCTGCCTGCGATTCTCATTGCTGGCGGTTTGCCTACATCCACCCCCCAATCCACCAACGGCCGCACGCTGGACCAGGATTCGGGATCACCGCAATCGCGGCCCAACCCCAAGCTGCGCAGAGATGACGGTCTTGCCGCGCCCCGGATTCCCAGCTTCCAGGAGGTCATGCGCCTTCAAGGAAAGGAGCCGCAAACCACCGAAGAAATGATGGCCTTGCAAATGTCAGCCATGGGCGCCATCGCCGCGGGCGTGGCCCCCTGGCCCGATGTGTCCACCCATATGAATGCGCCCGATGGCTACGAAGCCGTCCTCGAGTTAATAAAGCCGACTGTTTTCGAATTGCCGCTTCCGCTCTTCGTCGGCCAGATCGGCAGCAAGGATCAGATCATCAACAACTCGCTGGGCGTGCCCAACGGTGGGCAGGCCGAGACCACCATTGCCATCAACGACACCGGGCTAATACTCATCGCGGGCTACAACGATTCCCGCGGGTTCAACGCCGCGCCCACCAGCCTGTCGGGCGTCGCCCGGTCCACGGACGGCGGCGCCACCTGGACTGAAGTCCCCGTCGGCCCCGGTGGATCCGGTCGGCTGCCTACAGTCGTCGGCGGCTCGGTGTTCGGCGATCCCGACGTCAAGTTCGACAAGGTGAACAACCGGTTCATCTATTCTTCCATCTACGTACGCCCTAGCGATGGGCGGCAGGGTCTCTGCATCCATGTCTCCAATTCGACCGGGACCACCTGGACAGGGCCTATCGAGGTGACTCCCTCGTTCATCGCCGGCGCTTCTGCCGACAAGGAGTTTATTGATGTGCATCCAGAGACCGGGCGCATCCTGGTCACCTGGTCCAATTTTGCCGCGAGCATTTCCATCCTTTCGACCTTCTCTGATGACGGTGGAGCCACCTGGTCTCCCATCCAAACCCTCATCACGGACAATAGCGCCCAGGCCGCCTTGCCCCGTTTCGGGAAGGCCACGGACTATTCCGCCCCCCCGGCGTCCATCAACAATTCCACGCGTACCCATGTCGTATGGTCAAACCGCGCCAATCCGTACAATGAATCCGCGGCGGTGTCGCTCGATGGCGGCGCCACCTGGGCCGCTCCCGCGAATATCACCACCGGTTTCACTCCCGTGGACCAGATCGTGGGATTGGACCGTGTCAACAGCTTCCCTTCTATGTCGGTGGACCGGACGAACGGCAACGTCTACGTGGTCTACCAGCGCAACAACTCCTTGGGCACCGGTGATATCGCCTTCCAGCGTTCCACCGATGGTGGCGCGACCTGGTCCAGCGCCGTGCTCCTGGACGCCGATCCAGGCAACGATGGTGCCCAGTTCTATCCCTGGGTGACCGTAGACCAGGGAACCCAAAAGGTCCACGTGGAGTGGTACGACCAAGGCTACGCGGCCACGGGGGACCTTGGCGAAATCATGCATACCACCAGCTCGGACGGAGGCCTCACCTGGACGCCGCCCACGCCCCTTTCGGATCGCCCCTTCCACATGGGGTATGGCAACGACACCAGCCAGCCCAACCTGGGGGACTACCACCAAGCCGTGGCCCAGTCGGGGGTGACTCACTCTGTCTTCGCCGGCACCTCGGTGGCGCCCCGCTACGACGAGGGGCAGCCCACCTCTGGATCCCTGGACACCCCGGACACCTACTACAACGCGAGTCCGGACACGGATATCGTGGCCCCGTTGCGCCTGACTACTCAGGCTTTCACCGAACTGAATGTCCTGGCTGGCGCCAACGGAAACCTTGATCCCGGCGAGTACCTCAACGTGAGCATTCCGCTCTGGAATTACGTGATCAATCCCATCGTGGGCGCCGCCACCCTCACGGGAATCACCGGCACCCTGTCCACGGCCACCCCTGGCATCACGATTCTCAGTAGTTCCGCGGCCTATCCCAACACGGCCCCAGGCGCCACCTCGCCGAACAACACGCCTTTCACGATCCTGCTGGACCCCTTCTTCGTGGCCGGAACCTACATTGATTTCGTCCTGAGCGTGAAGACGGCCACGGGCGATACAGAACTGCCCTTCAGGGTGCCCACGGGCACTCCGGGCGCGCCCTCGGCGCTCATCAACGAGAATTTCAATGCGGCCGTCATGCCTGCTCTACCGGCGGGCTGGAGCAGCGCAATCGGAGGCGGACCCAACGTGCCGTGGCTCACCAACAACACCTTCATGGCCGGGGGCTCGCCGGCCGTCTTCCATGCCAACAATACGGGTGCGACGAGATTCATACGCCTCTTCTCTCCGGTCACCGCGACCATCCCGGCGGCCCTACCCTCTTACCTCACGCTGGACTTTGATCTCGCCTACAACCTGGAGGACGAGCCCACCAAAAAGGTATTGGCCTATGACGGCCTCACGGTGCGGGTGACGGATCAGACGCCAGGCAACCTCCTGCGCTCAGTGCTCGCGGAAGCCTTCGCGGAATCCAACGTAACGTCCGGTGTCGGAAACCATTTCCCGAAGCATCTTCCGCGCAGCAATAGCGCCGCCTACTTCCAGGATATGTCCGTCTGGTCGGGCTTCAGCGGGGGGACCAAGCACGTCACCATGAAGTTCCCTGGGGCGGGCATGACGGGCCGACGAGTGCAGTTGCGTTTCGAGTACACCGAGGACAGTTCCGGCGTCGGCAATCCGGTCAATGGCACCGCTGGCGTGGGCTTGGACAACATCGTGCTGAATTATGTCCCCGTGATCAGCAGTCCCGTTTCCCAGGCCACCGCAGACTTGTCCATCACCAACACCCCTTCGCCCAGCCCCACGGTTGCCCCCGGAGCAAATATTACTTTCGCCTACGTGGCCACCAATAACGGAGCCGGAGGCGCCGAGAACCAGACCATCTCCACCACAGTTCCCGCAGGCTCCACCTTCGTGTCCGCCACCCCGAGCGCAGGCGCGACCATTGTCTCGCAGCCTCCATTCGGAGGCACCGGGACCCTCACCATGACTTGGTTTGGCACCACGCCCGCCTCGACGGGCCACACCCTGAACATGGTGGTGACCACACCCCCGGCCACGCCGGAAGGCACCATCATTTCCAACACAGTCACCACCAGCGCCGCGACCAATGATCCGATCCCGGCGAACAATACGGCCACCGCGAGCGTGACGGTATCGCAGGCCGACCTGTCCCTCACCGACGTGGCGGCGCCGAGCCCCACGGTCTACCAGGGTGAGACCCTCGCCTTCACCATGACCGCCACGGACAACGGACCGGGCGCGGCCCTGGATGTGGCCACCACCACCACCACTCCGACCTGGACCACCTTCCTCTCAGCCTCGGGTAGCGCTGGCGCGGTCCTGGCCCCACAACCGGCCGTGGGGGGCACCGGGACCCTTACTGGGACTTGGATTGGAGCCACGCCGGTATTAGGCACCCGTACCCTGAACATGCTCGTGAATGTGCTCCCAGCTACGCCTCCCGGCACGGTCATCACTGACACCGCTACCACCAGCTCGACGGTCTTCGATCCGAACCCCGGCAACAATACGGCCTCGGCTTCGGTCACGGTCCTGCCAGCCCTAGGGGAGGTCGAGCCGAACAACTCCTACAGCACCGCCACCCCCGTCCCATCGCCTGGGATGTGCATCGGCCGCATCAATCCCGCCAATGACCTCGACTACTGGCGCATTACCCTCCCCGCTGGATCGACTCTCACCGCCACGCTCACTCCGCCCAATCCACCGGGGAACCAAAGCTATTTTGTGTACCTCTACAACCAAGCCGGCCAAATCGTGGCGCAAAGCACCCGCGCCGGTGGCGCGGTGAACATCGCTTCCATCCGCAACAACGGGGCGACGCCCTTCTACTACTACGTGGTGGTGCGGTGTCCGGTGGGTGTCTTCAACGCGAACAGCTATCGGCTGAACCTGACCTGGTAGGCGCTAGCGAGAACGAGAAGGGCCACCCGACTTGGGCGGCCCTTCTCGTTTTGCGCCTGCACGGGTGCTACATCCGAGCCCTTGTCATCCCCACCCAGCCCTCTGGGTGCAGTGGGAGGCTTGGATGTTTGATTGCATAGATATAAATGATAAAAATTATTTAAATAATTTAATTTTCTAACTACCTTCTAGGTTCCATCTATGGCTATGAGGAAGAAATAATTATACTTTTGCGAGTGCCATGGGTCACAAAAAAAAGCCTATACTAAATCCGATCGGGCAAATTGTGCCCTTGATTTCCTAGTCCTCAATCTGGAGACGACCATGCGCCCCGCATCCTGCTCTTGGCTCCCGAAGGCCCTTCTCCGGTGCTTGTTCCTGCTTCTGGCGCTCCTGGGCGGACGGGCCCAAGCCCAGGCCCTCACCAATGGCAACTTCGAGTCGCCCTACGTGGCGCCCAACATTGATGGTTGGCTGAAGACGAAATTTCTGAATCCCGGCCTGACGGGCCCCACACCCTACAACGGCACCAGCATCGTGCGGAATGCCGGGGGCGTCGATAAGACCAGCGTCTTCAACACCGGCGCGGGCCCAGAAACCCAGGTCGATTCAGATCTCGGGGTTGGACAATCCCTGCGCTGGCCCAAGTTCGGC
>JANXPB010000028.1 GCA_025357545.1 Holophagaceae bacterium | reverse complement strand
GGTTTCCTGGCAGTCGAGTTTTCCTGTGAGCAGTAAAGTCATTGGTACCTCAGCCTTCATTCTAGACGGTCGAAGAACGGCACGCGCCCTTCTCCTTCGATCGTGCCATCGCGTTTCAGCACCACCCAGGCTACCGTATGGCCTGAGACGCAAGCACAGGGAGGATCCATGCAAGCATTGTTCAAACGCGCTGTCCAAGTTTGCTGGGCGGTTGCGTACGTGTCGCTGGCCGCCCAGTCACCCGCGCAAACCAAAATGGCACCTCAAAAGGAGTCATCCATGACCACCCATATCAGCGGCGTCTTCGAGGTAAAACTCGTGCCTCTCACTGGCGAGCCCGGCTCGGACGTTGGCCTGGGGCGCATGTCCATCGACAAGCAGTTCCATGGCGAACTTGCTGCCACGAGCCAGGGGCAGATGCTGATGATCGGAACGGCCGTGAAGGACTCGGCGGGGTACGTGGCCATCGAAAAAGTGACCGGCACACTGCAAGGCCGCAAAGGCACCTTCGTGCTGCAGCACAGCGGCACCATGACCCGCGGCGTGCCGGAGCTGTCCGTCACGGTGGTGCCCGATTCCGGCAGCGGCGGTTTGACCGGCCTGACCGGGAAAATGACCATCGACATCCGGGACGGGAAGCACTTCTACGCCTTCGACTACACGCTGCCGCCAGCCCCTTGAAACGCGGCCCGTCTAGACTGGTTCCATGCGATGGACCAAAGCCAAACTGAAGGATCTGCAGGGGCGTCTGGCGCAGGCCTATCCCGATGCGAAATGCGCTCTGGACCACCAGGACCCTTTCCAGCTGGTGGTGGCGACGGTGCTCAGCGCCCAGTGCACCGACTCGCGGGTGAACCTCACCACACCCGCCCTCTTCGCTCGCTATCCCGATGCCGCCAGCCTGGCGAACGCCAAACCGGCGGAGCTGGAATCTCTCATTCGAAGCACGGGCTTCTACCACAACAAGGCCAAGAACCTGTTGGGCCTTGCCAATGCGCTGCTGGCTAGGCATTCAGGCGCGGTGCCCAACGATGCGGCGCAGCTCGCCGCCTTGCCCGGCGTGGGCCAGAAGACCGCGAATGTGGTCCTCGCCAACGCGTTCGGCGTCCCGGCCCTGGCGGTGGACACCCACATTTTCCGGGTGGCGCGTCGCCTGGGGCTCTCAGAGGCCAAAACGCCCGAGAAGGTGGAGGCGGACCTCTGCCGTCTCTTTCCCCGTGAGGACTGGATCGAACTGCACCACCAGCTCATCTTCCATGGCCGCCGCTGCTGCGAGGCCCGCAGGCCCGACTGCGGTCACTGCCCAGCGTTGGCGCTGTGCGAGGTGGGGCAGGGGAAGGCGGAGGATCCGCACTCAGGCACGAGGTTCGAGGTGCGAGGGGCGGGGAAGAAAGACCCGGCGCTAGCGTCCCTCCCCGCCCCTCAAACCCCGCCCCTCGCATCGGGGCCAAAGCGCATCATCTCCCTGGTGCCGAGCGTGACGGAGCTGCTGGTGCAGTGGGGGCTGGCGTCCCGGCTGGTGGGGCGCACGCGCTACTGCCTCGAGCCCAAGTGGATCCGCGCCACGGTGCCGGAAGTGGGCGGCACCAAGGATCCGAATTTCCAGCGCATCTTCGATCTGAAACCCGATCTTGTGCTTCTGGAAAAGGACGAGAACCCGGTGTCGGCGGCGGTGGCCCTGACGAAGGCGGGCATTCCCTGGCTGGCCATGGAGATCCGAACCCTGAAGGACTGCCTGACCACTTGGCTGCGCTTGGGGGAACTACTGGGCGTCCAGGAAGTGGCGAAGGCCCGGACCGACCACTTGAAAGGATTGCTGAGGTCCAAACCGCGCAAGGGCCCCGGCGCCCTCACGCTGGTCTGGAAAGATCCATGGATCGCCGCGGGACCCGACACCTACCTCGGCGATCTTGCGCGCCAAGCAGGCTTCCGCCCCTTGGGGCCGGAGGGCTATCCGCGCCTGACAGATGCGGAACTAGAGGCGCTGGACCCCACTTGCATCCTTTTGCCCACGGAGCCCTACCGATTCACCAAACGCCACGAAGCCGAGCTCCAAAAACGCTTCCCGCGGGCCACCGTGGCCCTCGTGGACGGCCAGGCTATGACCTGGTACCTGAGCCGCACTGAACAAGGGCTTGAGCTGCTGCGGGGTCTACTGGGATCCTGAACTTTCTCGCGAGGCCCTGATGCTGCTGTTCCTGCCGCCGGTGCAAGCCGTTCCCGCTGAGGGCGCCCCCGCCAGTGCGGCCGCTGACGCCAAGGCTGTCCTGGATGAGGTGAGCACCCGCATGAAGGCTGTGCAGGAAGCCTACACACTCCATATCTCCTTCGGCAAATCCCGTGGGAGTTTCGATCCGCACCTGGGGCCCCTGCTGGACTCCCTGGGCACCCGCCTCCAGTCCGAGAAGCGCCCGGAAGTCCGCCAATCCCTGCTCGTGGCCCGGCTCTACCTGATGCCCCGGGCCGGTGTGAAAGTCACCCAGGAACTGCGGCAGGAAATCGCCCAGGAAGTGCCGCCCACCTCGCGGGCCTGGTCCCTGGAGCCCCACCTTCTGCTGAATGTGGCCGGAGCGATGACGGATGCCTTGGCCGCCGAGGCTTTTCTGGCCGCAGCCCGCGAGCAGCACCCCGACCCGGCCGTCCGGGGCCCGCTGTTCTACCGCCAGTTCGAGGAGGGCTTCTACCTCCGGCATGAAGCCAGCTGGAAATCCGCGTTGGCCAAACTAGACCAGGAATTTTCGAAGGAGCCCTACACCCTGGAGGCCCACCGCACCCTGGATCTCGCCGCCAAGACCGCCGTGGGCGCCCCCGCGCCAGGCTTCAGTGTTTCGAACCTCGACGACCCGAAGACGACCTTCACCAACGCGGATTTCAAAGGCAAGTACCTGCTCCTGGACTTCTGGGCCACCTGGTGCGGCCCGTGCCGCAGCGAGATGCCGAACCTCCACGCGGTCTACACGAAGTTCAAAGAGAAGGGCCTGCAGGTGCTGAGCCTCAGCTTCGACCAGAAGGCGGAGGATGTGGCGCCCTACCGCGCCGATGCAGCCCATCCCATGCCCTGGCACCACGCCTATGTGGAGGGCGGCTTCCGCAGCCCCCTGGCGGAGGCCTACGGCGTTAAAGGCATTCCCAAGCCCATTCTCGTGGGCCCCGACGGCCGGATCCTCGCCACCGAGCGCGATCTGCGCGGTGAATCACTGGAACGCACCTTGGCGAAGTATCTGGGCAAACCCTGAGGATTGCTACTGCCTCAGCCATCCCAGCAGGACCGCGGGTGGCTGGAAACCCTGGATGCGCCGCAGCTCCCGGCCATTCTCATCCAGCAGGATCACCGTGGGGTAGCCAATGATTTTGAGCCTCGCGGCCAGATCGATGCGCTGCTTGTCGGTATCGATGCGCACCAGCACGGCCTTTTGGGCCAGCCAGGCCTGCAGGGCGGGATCGGGCCAGGTCTTTTCGTCCAGCTCGTGGCACTGGGCGCACCACTCGGCGTAGATGTCCACGACCACTACCTTGTGCTCGGCCTTGGCCTTGGCCAGGGCGCCTTCCAGATCCTGGCTCAGCCACATGGAAGGGGCCGCTGCAGTTTTCGTGGCACTACCGGCTGGCAGCAGTTGGAGGTCGAGGCCCAATTCAATTCCGCGCAAGCCTGCCAGAAGACCCACTGCGAGTAGCAGAAGGGCGAGGCTTCGGCGGAGGGAAGACAGCAGTCCCTGGGCGGGCTCGAAGGCACCTAGCACCGCAGAGGCGATGAGCGTCGTCGCGGACCACAAGGCCCAGGTGGACCAAGCAGGAAGAATGTAGCGCAGTGTCCAGACTGCAAAGCCAAGGATCACTACCCCCATGATCTGCTTGAGTTTCACCAGCCAATCCCCTGATCGCGGCAGAGCAGCCGAGAAGGCGCCGACCGCGATGAAGAGGACGCCCATGCCCAGGGCGAATAAAAAGGCCTTCAACGCCCCGAGGCCAACTTGCCCATGCTGAGAAATATCCGTGAGCACCGAGCCGAAATAGGGTCCTACGCAGGGGGCGCTGATGGGCCCGAGGATGAGTCCCATGAAGAATGCCCCGCCCAACCCTGCACGGGGGCCGGAACTCTGGAGCTTGGCCTGCAACGAGGCCGGCAAACGGATTTCAAAAGCTCCCAGTAGCGAGATTGCAAATAGCGCGAACAACAGA
>JANXPB010000022.1 GCA_025357545.1 Holophagaceae bacterium | reverse complement strand
GTCGTGAACTCGTGCTGCACGCCCTTGATGCGGAGGTGCGTGACCGCGCCGCCCTGGATGCTGCTGAGCAGCACCCGGCGCAGGGCGTGGCCCACGGTGGTGGCGAAGCCACGTTCGAAGGGGTAGGCCACGAATTCACCGTAGGTGTCGCTCAGGCTGGCCTGATTGACTTCGGCGAAACGCGGGCGTTGGAAATCGCTGAGGTTCAGCATGCTTTCCTCTCCCTTATTTGCTGTAGAGCTCGACGATCAACTGTTCGTTGATGTCGAGGGTGATGTCTTCCCGGGTGGGCGAGGCGATGACTTGGCCTGTGAAGGCGCCGCCATCGAGGGTCAGCCACTTGGGAATGCCGCGGCCGGCCGCTGTTTCCACCGAGGTCTTGACGCCCTCGTTGGCTTTCGCGCGTTCGCCCAGCTCAATGCTGTGGCCGGTCTTGGTCTGGAAGGAAGGAATGTCCACACGCTTGCCGTTCACTTTCACATGGCCGTGCATGACCAGCTGGCGGGCGGCGGCGCGGCTGGGCGCGAGGCCCAGGCGGTAGACGACGTTGTCCAGGCGGCTCTCAAGGAAGCCAAGGAGGTTATGGCCGGTGACACCCTTTTTGGCGTCGGACTTCTGGAAGTACAGGCGGAACTGCTTTTCGAGCACACCGTAAATGCGCTTCACCTTCTGCTTCTCGCGAAGCTGCAAGGCGTAGCCGGTGGGTTTCTTGAGTTTGCCGGCGCCGTGCTGGCCGGGGAGCTTACCCTTGCGGGTTTCGAAGGAGCACTTCTCCTTGAAGCAGCGTTCGCCCTTCAAATAGAGTTTCATGCCCTCGCGGCGGCAGAGGCGGCAAACGGCATCAGAGTATCGAGCCATGTGTTGTCTCCTTTACACGCGGCGCCGCTTGGGCGGGCGGCAACCATTGTGGGGGATGGGGGTGACGTCGCGGATGCTGGTCACGGAAATGCCGGCGGCGTTGATGGCGCGGATGGCGCTCTCACGCCCGGCGCCAGGGCCCTTGACGCGCACGTCGGCGCTGCGGACACCATGCTCCTTGGCAGCCTCGGCGGCCACGCCTGCGGCCACCTGGGCGGCGAAGGGCGTGCCTTTGCGGGTGCCACGGAAGTTCTGGTTGCCGCTGGAAGCCCAGGCCAACATGTTCCCCATGGGGTCGGAAATTGAAATGATCGTGTTGTTGAAGGAAGCCTGGACGTGCACCACACCGTGGGGCACGTTCTTCTTTTCCTTTTTCTTGACCACCTTCTTGCCGGCGGTCCGCGTTTGTGTCTTAGCCATGTCGGATCCTCAGCTCTACTTCTTCTTGCCGGCGACGGTCTTGCGCTTGCCCTTGCGGGTCCGCGCGTTGGTGTGCGTGCGCTGCCCGCGGACCGGGAGGCCCTTGCGGTGGCGCAGGCCGCGGTAGCTGCCGATATCCATCAGCCGCTTGATGTCCATGCTGATGTTCTTGCGAAGGTCGCCCTCGACGGTCTCGTCGGTGGTGATCACCTTGCGGATACGTCCCACTTCGTCCTCGGTGAGGTCGCGCACTTTCGTGCCGAAGTCCACCTTGGCCTTGGTGAGGATGGTGTGCGCCTTGGCGCGGCCGATCCCGTAGATGTAGGTCAGCGCGATCTCGATGCGCTTGCCGACGGGAAGGTCAATGCCTGCGATACGTGCCATTGATGCTCCTTATCCCTGACGCTGCTTGTGCTTGGGGTTCTTCTTGCAGATGATCCGAATGATGCCTTCACGGCGGACCACTTTGCAGTGTTCGCACAGCTTCTTGACGGAG
>JANXPB010000012.1 GCA_025357545.1 Holophagaceae bacterium | reverse complement strand
TGAACAGGAAGGTGCTCATGTTGGTTTCATCCACCGACCCTGTGCCCAGGAAGGGCAGGTAGGAGAAGGTGTAGCGTGTGGGACCGCCGACGACGTTATCGCCAGGGTTGGCGCTGGCGAGGAGTAGTCCGCCGCGCCTGGACGCGCCGACTTCAGCGTTGGCGTCCCAGACCCTGCGGGTACGGGCATTGGTGAAACGCACGGTGCCGAAGATGGGGTTGATGCCCAGGCTCTGGTTGTTGATGCGCTCGTACTGATCACGCACCTGCACCGGGAAGGAGTAGGCGGCGCTCGCGGTGACGCGGGCGATCAAGTACTGAATGCGGTTCGGGCCCCAATTCACCTGGAAGGCGCCGGCGTTGCCTGCGGTCAGCCAAGGATTGTAGAAGGACACGGAGCCAGCGGTCGGCGCCGGCACGTTGCCGGTGGTGTCGGCGGCAGGCACGGTGGGGGTGCCCATGGAAGCGAAGATCGCATCCTGGTGGCCCGAAACCGTGGTCTGGTCCTGGTCGTAGATTTCCACGTCGAGAGCGGCGGGAATGTTCGAGACAAAATTACCGTTGACGGTGACGTCGCCACCGGGACGGGCTACCAGCCAACGCCAGACGGCGGGCTTGGCGGTGTTCGCGGCGGCGTAGTCGAAGACGCCAGCGAAGGCGGTATCGGTGCTGCCGGAGATGTCATAACGACGGGACTCGGGCTCTTGGATGCTGGGGCGGCCAAAGGCCGTGGGATCCAAGGAAGGTCCGCCACCGATGGAGACGGTGGTCAGGGGATTGACCACCTGATTGATGGCCGCGCCGGGCACGGTCAGCAAGGCGCCCGGGATGGTGTTCAAGGGGCCGATGGTGGGGCGGTTGTTGGGCTGCACCTTGACGGTGTAGTTCTGCTGGCCCTTGTTGGTGGCGACAGTGGTAAAGGTGCTGGTGGTGGGATTGAAGACCTGCTCGTTGGCTTCAACCGTGAAGGACCAAGCCGAGGGCAGGGTCCACATCCGGCGACCCAGGTTGTCGGTGAACCCGAAGGCGGGAAAGCCGAAGCCAATTTCTTCGGTCACGACCGGACGCCAGCCGATGGTGCCCAAGTTGGCATCCACGGTGGGGTATTCATCCGAGCGGGGCGAAGTGCCACCGGGGAAAGGAATCTGAGGGAAGGTATTGGCGGTGCTGCCCTGAGAGATCAGGGTGAAGGTCTGGCCAACGGTGTTGTAGAAGGTGCCTGCGACGAACACGGAACCAGGCAGGATGCGGTACTTGACGCCGTCGCCTTCGTTGTCCTTGAACAGCGTGCGGGCATTCCAGCCGGCGGCGGGGGCAGAAGGATCAATCAAAGCGCCGAGGAAGCCGCCAGGATACGCGCCTGAGTAGTTGGAGAAGGTGTTGTCAGTGGCCAGGGCATCGGTGTAGTTGTTGCTCTCACCAGGGGCGTAGTTGCCATAAGGAGACGCGATCCAGTTGATGACACCGGGGTAGAAGCGGGGACGGCCGGTGATGTCGCCCTTCACACGGGAAGGATCGAAAGCCACGACGCCGGACACGGTTTCCGTGTAGACGTTGGAGTTCAAGGTCGGGACGGAATCAGATACCGACGAGATGGTCAGGACCTTGGTGAAGGTCAGGCCGCCGGGATCAGTCACGGTCAAGGTGACCGTGATGGACTGAGACGAGGACGTGAGCGGCACGAAGCTGCTGTTGGTCAGGACGTAGGCATTGGGGCCCGTCACCGTACCGGTGGACAGGGAGCTGGAGCTGGAGCTGAGCTGGAGGCCGGGCTGCGAAGCCGTCATGCTCCAAACCAGGGCGTTGGTGTCCGAAACGCCATTGGGGTCAGACGCGGCGAGCGCGAAGCCCGTGCCGCCCTGAGTGGTGGGGATGTAGTGGTTCAGGGGCAGGTTGGGCAGGCTGCTGGTGGTGATCACCGGAGGCAGGTTGCCATTGAAGAAGGTCAGGACGGTGGTCTGGTCGGCGGTGGCGCCGAGCACGACGCCCGAACCGGGGAGCTTGTCCGTGGCGCGCACCGTGAAGTTGGCGGTGACGGAGGTCTTGCCGGCGGGAACGGTGCCGGTGAAGCTCACGGCGCCGCTGGTGGCGTTGATCGAAATGGCGCCGCCGGAGACGGTGGCACCGGTGTTGTCCAGGAACGTAGGCGTGCCGGTCACGGCATAGGCCACGTCATCCCCATCGGGGTCCTGGGCGGAAACCACAAAGGTGGTCCAGTTGATGGTGTTGGTGGAGCCGATGAGCTGGCCCGTGGCCTGGCTCAGGAACTGGGGAGGACGGTTCGCGGCCACCTGAACGGTGGTGTTGTTCGCGGCCGAGGTGTTGTTGTGGTTGTCTTTCGCGACCACGGTGAAGGTGGTCGGGCCCGCGGTGGTGGCGGTCAGGGTCGCGGTGTTGCCCGCGCCGGTGGCGCCAGCGCCGGTGACGACGAAGGTGATCGGATCACCCTCGGGATCGACCGAGCTGAGGTTGTAGAACGCAGGGTGCAGCGTGATCGCGGTGGTAGGACCGACCACGATGGGTGCGCTGGGGCTGAGGTTGGTGGTGGCGGTATTCGGGGCTGACGACGACGAACCGCCGCAGCCGACCATCACCAGCGACAGCGCTGTAAGAGCCGAAATGCCAAAGGCATTCCGGAGTTTCTGATTGGGGTTGTTCATAGAGCCTCCAAAAGGGGGAGATTGGGAAGGGTTGTGAGAGACGGGACGTTAGAGAGAGAGACAGGACTAGTTCAACTCTAGAGAAAAACGAAAATTCGGCTCCAGGTCAATGGTATTTTTTGTGAAATGAAAATATTGCCGCCCGCAAGGGGTGCCGAGGCGATAACACCTGGGACAGAGTTCCAGCAAATTGTAAGCCAGTTTTACGAGTGCATCAAGGAGAGATATGCCCTTTCAGCCTTTGTCCCAGGAGACCTTGATTCAGTCCAAATGGCTGAAAGAAGGAGCTTTTAGTATATCAGTAGACGATATCGGAGCCCGCCAACCTTATTACGCCTTAGTCATGTTGCCCTATCCAAGTGGCCGGATCCACATGGGCCATGTGCGGAATTACACCCTTGGGGACGTGGCGGCCCGGTTCCAAAGAATGCGGGGCAAGGCGGTCATGCATCCCTTGGGTTGGGATTCATTTGGACTGCCCGCTGAGAATGCGGCCATCAAGCACGGCATCCATCCCGCGCTTTGGACCCGCGAAAACATCGCTGATATGAAGACCCAGATTCAGAAATTGGGTATCAGTTACGACTGGGACCGCGAAATCGCCAGCTACCTGCCGGACTATTACCGGTGGAATCAGTGGCTATTCCTGCAGATGTGGAAGCGTGGGGACGTGTTCCGCGCCATGCGCAACGTCAACTGGTGCGAGGCCCTTGGCACGGTGCTGGCCAACGAGCAGGTCGTCGACGGCAAGGATGAGCGCACCGGCCACCCGGTGGTGCAGAAGCCGCTGGAGCAGTATTTCTTCGCCATCACCAAGTACGCCGACGAGTTGCTGTCGGGCCTGGAGCGCTTGGATTGGCCGGACAATGTGAAGGCCATGCAGCGCCACTGGATCGGCAAGAGCGAGGGCGCCCGGCTGCGCTTCGAGGTGCAGGATCACGGGGACGTTGAAGTCTTCACCACGCGCCTGGACACGCTGTTCGGCGTCAATTTTCTGGCGCTCTCCCCCGAGCATCCGCTCATCGCCGCTGATGCGGCCGGGGATACAGAGCTGGCGGCCTTCTGCGCTCGCATCAAGGCCCAGAGCCGTGAAGAGCGGATGACGGCGAACGTAAAGGAAGGCCACCGCACCGCGCTCTCTGCGTTGCATCCCTTCACGGGCGAGAGGATTCCGATTTTCGCCGCCAACTACGTTCTGATGGACTACGGCACCGGCGCCGTGATGGGCGTGCCCGCTCACGATGAGCGCGATCACGAGTTCGCCGAGAAGTACGGCCTAGCCATTCCCAAGGTCATTGCCAGTGAAAACCCGTGGGAGCCAGGGACCCTTATCAACAGTGGCGAATTCAGCGGACTCGCCAGCGAGGCCGCGGCCGACGCGATGATCGCGAAACTCAAAAGCCGCGCCGACAAGGCCGTGACTTTCAAGTTGAGAGACTGGGGATTGTCGCGGCAAAGGTATTGGGGCACGCCCATTCCCACGGTTCACTGTCCCGTGCACGGCGTCCAACCTGTGCCCGAAGATGCCCTGCCCGTGCGGCTTCCCGAAGATGTGGCCTTTACCGGCGTGGGAGCCTCGCCGCTCACCACGTCGAAGTCATTTCTCGATGCAACGTGCCCGATCTGTGGTGGCGCGGCGCGGCGGGAAACCGACACGATGGATACCTTTGTGGATTCCAGCTGGTACTTCCTGCGCTACCTGGACCCGAAAAACGAGAACCTGCCTTTCGACAAGGCCGCGGTGGATGCCTGGATGCCCGTCGATCTCTACATCGGCGG
>JANXPB010000239.1 GCA_025357545.1 Holophagaceae bacterium | reverse complement strand
GGCGTCGTGGGCATCCCGGTGGATGGCGTGGGTTTTTCCACACTGCCCCTGGTGAAGGTGCTCCAGGAGGGCAAGCTAGTGGGCATGCAGGGGGACCGGGATTTCAGCATGAATGGCGTGAGAATCCCCTTCTTCGGCCGCGAGGCCTTCTTCCCGCGGGGGCCCTGGGAATTGGCCGCCATGACCGGCGCGCCGATCCTGTGCGGCCTGTTCTTCATGGACGCCGAGCAGCGTTTCCATGCGGTTTTCACGGAGCCCATCTACCTCCGCGCCAGGCGCGGCGAGCGCATGCAGGAGATCGAAGCCGGCATGCGCCGCTATGTCGCGATGCTCGAAAGCTTCATCCGCGAGCATCCGGAACAGTGGTACTGCTTCTACCCCTTCTGGGACGACCCGATGAGGACGGTGGGAGCCTAAACCCAATGCGAGCACCGCAACTCCGGTCCCTCAGCCCCAGGCCATCTCGGACAGGGGTAGTTGCCCCTGCCCGGTCAGGTGCAGCTTGAGCACCTCGAAATTCGGGGAGAGGTCGAAATCCCGGGGCATGATGTAGCTGGGGTGACGCGCCAGGGTGCGGGTGCGGGATGGATCGCCCGCCACCGGATCCGGCACCCGGATCATGGGCTGGATGGGGTAGCTGGCCTTGTAGAAGGCCTTCGCGATGAGGGCCGAACAGATCACTTCGCGACTGCCGGAACTGCCGAAGTAGAAAGGGCGGCGGCGGAATTTACGGGGCAGGAGATGGAAAGGCGTCAGGTAGCGCGCCAGGTCGAAGATGTTGCGGCGGTCATATTTGACGCCAAGATGGCTCAGGATCACGCTCAGGACCCGGTCCCGTTGCTCTTCGGGAAGACTGTGGGGGCGGCATACCCGCAAGTTGCGGTCCCGGTATTTGGCGAGCGGCACCACGGTGACGCCTTGGATCATGTCGCTTTCCACCAACAGCGCGGCGGCGTCCTCGCCATAGTGGGCCAGGGCCTCCTCTGCGTGGGGTCCGCCCCACCGCAGCAGGGCATCGCCGATGTAGATGGCCGCGTGGCTCCAGGAGCTTTGGGTGACGTACATGATCATCTGGCTGATGCGGCTGTTGCCTTCCACCAGCAGGATGTCGCAGGGCTCCATGGTCTCCGCCAGGCGCTTGAGATCATTGGGCACCCTGCGCTGGTAGCCGGTCAGCTCCTCGGTGAGGTAGTGGATCAGACTATTGGCGATGATGTCGTGAAGGCCCATGGCCCCTAGGATGACGGGCGGAGTCCGCCCCGCAATAAACTTCTGGCCTGGCCCTTCAGAAGCGGTCCGAGAAGGGCTGTTTGCCGCTGATGCGGAACCGCCGCTCGGCCCGCCGCCGCCAGACCCAGGCGACGAGCTGTCGGAGGCCGGGCAGGCCAAGGACCGGGGCCACCCAGCGCCAGCGGGGCAGCCGCCCCAGCACGTGGGGCAGCAGGTCGGCGCCACTCCAGACCCGCCGGGTGGACTCCTCCAGACCGTGGATCTCGCCATGCAGATTCCGCCCCGCCAGCTCCGGGGCGAAAAGCACCAGGTCCTTGCCTTGAAGTGGGAAGAAAACCAGCAGGCCCAGCCGGTCCCGCTCCCTGAGCCGGTCCATCAGGCGGCAGCAAAGGCTGCACTCGGCGTCGTAGGCGAGAATCAGCGGACCCGTGGGGAACACCTCAGACCGCGGCGGGAACCGCGGGCTGCAGGGCGAGGTCCTTCACCCAGGCGGGCACGGTGCGCACGCCCTTGGGTGGCTCGAGGGCCTTCTGGTAGCGGCGCAGCTCGCCGCTGTGGTTGGTCACAAAATCGCTCTCTTCCAGATAGGTCGTGATGGGCAGCCGGGCCGTGGCGCTGTTCCCGAGTTCCGAAGGCACCGATTCCAGCACCAGGCTGAACGGGGCCGAGGCCACCAGGGCCTTCAGGCGCTCGGTCTCCTTGGCGCCGGAGAAGGGCGCATCGTAGAGGACCACCAGGGCCTGCACGGTGCCTTCCTTCACGAGCTGCTCCAGTTCGTCGAGCTTGGAGAAACGGAACCCCCGCTCAGAGAAGCCGCGGCGGTTGTAGACCCCGTCGGTATGGGTTTGGAGCTTGGGCAGTTGGATGGCGTAGCCCTTGTCCCCTGCGCCGAAGCGCCATTCGGGCCTGGAGGCCAGGTCACCGAGCCGCTGGGCGGCATCGCACCCGAAGACCCCCTGCCCGATGACCGCCACCGATCCCACCGCCGCCAGGGCCTCGCGGATGGCCTCCACGCTGGCCTCCTGGCCCTTGAGCTGGGGCTTCAGCAGGCGCGCCCCGCTGCCCAGGTTGTAGTCCGCATAGGCGGCCCGTTCCTGGTCGCTGATGAAATAAGTGGCCACCTTGCCTTCGGTGGGCCGGGGTCGGAAGCGCCAGACCTGGTTCTGGTCCACATCCGCCCACACGGGATTGGCCAGGGCCGAATGGCGGCTGATGGTGGGGATGTTCTTCAAGTACCAGACCCGGCGGTTGAAGCGGAAATCACGGCTGGTGAGCGCCCCCACGGGACAGAGGTCCACCACGTTCCCGGCCCAGGGATTGGCGTCCATGCTCTTGCCGCTGTAGGTGGTGACTTCCAGGTTGGCGCCGCGCTGGGCCACGGTCAGCTCATGGGTGCCGCTGATCTCCTGGGTGAAGCGGATGCAGCGGGTGCAGTGGATGCAGCGGTTCTTGTCGATGACGATTTTGCCGCCCAGATCTTCGTAACGGTAGCGCCGCTTCACCTCGCCCATGCGGCTGTCGCCGGAGCCGTAGTCGTAGCTGTAGTCCTGCAGTTTGCACTCGCCCGCCTGGTCGCAGATGGGGCAATCCAGAGGGTGGTTCAACAGGAGGAATTCCATGACGCCGGCCCGGGCATCTGCCACAGCCTTGGAGTTCGTGATGATCTCCATGGCGATGCCTTCGGGATTGTCCTTGGGCGGCGGTCCGACGGTGGTGGTGCAGCTCGTGGCGAGCTTGGGCATGCCCTTGATCTCGACCATGCACATGCGGCAGGTGGCCACCGGCGTAAGGGCCGGGTGGTAGCAATAGCGCGGAATATCGATGCCGGCCTGGTGGCATGCGTCCAGCACCAGGGTGCCCGTGGGCACCTCCCTCTCCACTCCGTTGATCAGCACCTTCGGCATGGCCTACCTCGAGCCTCCAGAATGGGGCAAGGGCGGACCCTTGAGCAACCTAGAGGTGAATGCCCAATGCCACTTCTACGAGCACCCCGGATTTGGAGGTGCCCAGGACGCTGGCGCTCTCGTAGCCCACCAGGTTCAGCTCCACGCTGTATTTGTCCGCCAGGCGGGCGCCCACGCCCACCAGGGGCTTCAGCCCGGTGGTGAAGGGGCCTTTCACTTCGAAGCTCGTGCCATCGGAATTGGAGGTGAGCCGCGTCGCCCGCAGGCGGGAAGTCCGGAAGCCTCCAAGCACGTAGAGGTCTTCACCCCTTACCGCATAGCGGTACATGGCCGAGGCATAGTAGCCGTCGGTCTTGTCGCTCTGGGAGCTGCCCTTGAACGAAGTCGTGGCGCTGGGAAAGTAGCGGTAGCCGCCGTCGAATACCAGCCCTTGGCGACGCGTCAGCGCGTAGGCGCCGAACATGGCCACGCCATAGTTCTTGGATTGGCCCAGGCCCGCGTCCGTGGCCCCGTTGAAATTCCCAGCCACGAGCTTGAACCCCGCATCCCAGGTCTCCTGGGCGTGAATCGTGGAAGAGGCGCAGGCGGCCACCAGGGCCGACATCAAGAGACGGGAACGCAGGGACATGTCAGGTACTCCTTCCACCAGCATCCAGGATTCGCCCCGGATTTGCCAGCTTCCCTCCCATGCCTCCCGCAAACCTTAGGTTCCGCCCATGATTCCCGCGTGAAACAATGGAAGTTTGGAGTCGAGCCATGCCCCGAGCCCTGCTATCGGTCTACGACAAAACCGGCTTGCTGGCTCTGGCAGAAGGACTGCGCGGCCTGGGCTGGGACCTGCTGGCCACCGGCGGCACCTTGAAGGCCCTCCGCGAAGCTGCGGTGGCGGTCACGGAGGTGGCGGACTACACCGGCGCGCCTGAATGCTTTGAAGGACGGGTCAAGACCCTCCATCCCAAGATCCACGGCGGTCTGCTGTTCCGCCGGGAAGCCCCTGCGCACCGGGCCGATGCCGAAAGACTCGGCATCGCGCCCATCGATCTGGTGGTGGTGAACCTCTATCCCTTCGAGGCGACCCTTGCCCGGCCCGGGGTTTCCAATGAAGACTGCATCGAGCAAATCGACATCGGCGGGCCCTCCATGCTGCGCAGCGCCTCCAAGAACTTTGAAGCCGTCACCACCCTCACCGATCCCGCCCAGTACGCGGAATTCCTGGACAGGCAGCGGGCTGGAACTTGGTCATTGGAGGACCGCCGGCGCTGCGCCCTGGTGGCTTTCCGCCGCACCGCGGCCTACGATGCGGCCATCGCAGCCTGGATGGCGAGCCAGTTCGAACCCGAGTCCGAGCATTTGCCCGACGACCTGACCCTGCGCCTCACCCAACGCCAGACGGTCCGCTACGGCGAGAATCCCCACCAGCCCGCGGCCTTCTACGTGGCGTCGGGCGCCGCCCCGGAGGGCATTGCTGACTGCGACCAGATCCAGGGCAAGGAGCTCAGTTTCAACAACCTGCTGGACGCGGACGCCGCCGCCCGGCTGGTCTGGCAGCTGGACGCGCCGGGCTGCGTCATCGTCAAGCACAACAACCCCTGCGGCGCCGCCGTGGCCACCCATCCGATGGAGGCCTTCCAGAAAGCCCTGGCCGGGGACCCGCTTTCGAGTTTTGGCGGCATCGTGGCCTTCAACCGCACCCTGGGCGTGGAAGTGGCCAACGCCATGGCGCAGAGTTTCTGGGAAGTGATCCTCGCGCCGGATTTCAGCGCCGACGCTTTGGCTGTATTCGCCGCCAAGAAGCAACTGCGGATCATGCGCATGCCCAAGCGGTGGCCCGCTGCCGCGTCGGGCCTGGACCTGCGCACCATCGGCGGCGGTTTTTTGGTGCAGCGTCCCGATGACCAGTTCGCAGCCTTCCAGGATTGGGAGGTCAAGGCCGCTCCGACCGGAACCAAGCCCGTCAAGGAAGACTTGATCCTCGCGCAGCAGTTGGCCAAGGCGGTGAAATCCAACGCCATCGTGCTGGTGAAGGACGGCGCCGCGGTCGGCATCGGCGCGGGCCAGATGTCCCGGGTGGACAGCGTGGAGATCGCCTGCCGCAAGGCTGGGGACCGCGCCAAGGGCGCAGTGCTGGGTAGCGACGCCTTCTTCCCCTTCCCCGACGGCCTGGAGCTGGCCGCCCGCCATGGTGTTAAGGCCTTCGTGGAACCGGGTGGCTCGCTACGGGATGCCGACGTCATCGCCGCCGCGCAGAAACTGGGCGTATGGCTCTTCTTCAGCGGCATGCGGCACTTCAGACACTAGAAAATTCACCACCTGGACACCAAGAAAGATCCCTCATGAAAACCTCCCAGCTACGTACGAGTTTTCTCTCCTACTTCGCCTACTCAAAACATAGGATTGTCCCGTCAAGCCCGGTCGTCGGCCCAGCGGACGATCCGACAGTGATGTGGACGAATTCCGGGATGATCCAATTCAAGGATGTATTCCTTGGCAAGGAGAATCGGGAATACACGAGGGCAGCATCGAGCCAGAAATGTCTCCGGGCTGGTGGAAAACACAATGATTTGGATCAAGTCGGGTTCACTGCCCGCCATCACACCTTCTTCGAAATGCTCGGCAATTTTTCCTTTGGGGACTATTTCAAGGAAGAGGCCATCCGCATGGCCTGGGACTTCGTGACGGGGCCACGAAATGAGAATAATGAACGACTCGGGATCGACCTTAGCCGTCTGTGGGTGACGGTCTTCGAAGGGGCTGATGGAATTCCGGCCGACACCGAGGCCGAGGAGCTATGGAAGGCTGTGGGCGTGGCGCCTGAGCGCATCATTCGCTGCGGCAAGAAGGACAATTTCTGGCAGATGGGCGACACGGGGCCCTGCGGGCCCTGCTCTGAAATATTTTATGACCGGGGTGCACATTACCCCGGCGATGCCGAGCCCAACGGCGAAGGCGATCGCGTGATGGAGATCTGGAACCTGGTCTTCATGCAGTACGTGCGCGATGCCGAAGGCAACCTGTCGCCCTTGCCCAAGCCCAGCATCGACACGGGCATGGGCCTGGAGCGCACCGCCTCCATCCTGCAAGGCAAGGACAGCAACTACGAGATCGACCTCTTCGAGCCCATCTTCGACGCCATCTGGATGGTGGCGAAAGTGAAGCCCGAAGACCGTGCGGAGCATACCAACCGCACGGCCTCCCAGGTCATCGCGGACCACATCCGTGCCGCCACTTTCATGACCTACGACGGCGTGGTGCCCAGCAACGAGGGCCGCGGCTACGTGCTGCGCAAGATCGTGCGCCGCGCTTTGCGCTTCGGGAAAAAGCTGGGCATCGAGGGCGCTTTCTTCGCAGGCCTGGTGCCAGCGGTGGTGGCGGCCATGGACGATGCCTACCCGGAACTTGGCGCCGAGGCCTCCCGGATCCAGAAGGTGCTGGGCCGGGAGGAACAGCAATTCTCCGTAACACTCAATGCTGGCCTCAAACAGCTCGAAGCCTGCGATGTCAGCGGCGGCAGCCTGCCAGGTGCCGAGATCTTCAAGCTCTACGACACCTTCGGGTTCCCGGTGGATCTGGTCGAGGACTGGTGCCGGGAGCGTGCGATCGCGTGTGATCTGGAGGGCTTCCAGAAAGCCTTGGCCGAACAGAAGGCCAAGGGTCGCGCGGCTATGAAGACCCATGACCAGCGATTGTCCGGGGATTTAGCCGTACTGGCAGAGCTCCCGGCCACGCACTTCTTGGGGTATGAATCCACCCAATCCGACTCGAAGGTCTTGGCCCTATTCGATGCAGCGAACAAGCGCGTGAACTCACTTTCAGGGGAAGGTTTGGTGTTGCTGGATTCCACGCCTTACTATGCGATGGGCGGCGGGCAGGTTGGTGATACTGGGACACTGCGGTTTGAAGGCGGTTCCGCCACCGTGTTGGACTGCACCACACCTGCCGCCAAGCGAAGCCTGCACAAGGTGGCGATCAACGGCCTTCTGAAAGAAGGCATGGCCGTCCACGCCACCGTGGACGCGGAGCGCCGCGCCCGCATCCGCGCCCACCACACGGCCACCCACCTGCTCCACGCGGCGCTGCGGGAAGTGCTGGGCACCCACGTGAAACAAGCCGGCAGCGTTGTGGATGCGGAGCGCCTGCGCTTCGATTTCAACCACTTCGCGCCCATCGAGCCCGAGCAGCTGGCGGAGATTGAACGTTTGGTGAATGAGCAGGCCCTCCAGGCCAAGCCCACCCACCTGGCGGAAATGCCTATCGACGAAGCCCTCAGCGCCGGTGCCATGGCCCTCTTCGGGGAGAAATACGGCGACCGGGTGCGGGTCATGACCGTTCCGGGCCAGGCCGAAAGCGATCCGGCCTTCTCCGTAGAACTCTGCGGGGGCACCCATGTCGCCAACACCGGCGAACTCGGCCTGGTGAAGGTGGTGAGCGAGGGCGCCGTGGCCAGCGGCGTGCGGCGCATCGAGGCGGTGGCGGGCGCCGCCACGCTCGAGCTGTTGCAGCTGGACGAGGCGCTCATCACCGCCCTTTCCCGCCAGACCAATTCCGCCCGGGAAGCCCTGGGAGCCCTTCTGCACGCCAAGGACGGCCGCATCCTCCAGCTAGAACGGGAGTTGAAGGACGCCAAGCTCAAGGCCGCCAGCGGCGGTGGCTCCACCGAAACGGTGGTGCAGGTGAATGGCTTCGAGCTTGTCACCGCCAGTGTCGAGGGGCTGGAGGGCAACGCGCTGCGGGAGCTGATGGACCAGGTGCGCACGCGCCACCCGAAGGCCGTCATCGCCCTGGCCTCCACGGTGGCCGGGGACAAGCTGGCCCTGCTGGTCTCGGTTGCCGCCGGACTCGACGCGGATGCAGGTGCGCTGCTGAAGGCGATGGCGCCGCACATCGACGGTCGGGGCGGCGGCAAGCGGGATCTGGCCCAGGGCGGCGGCACGAAACCGGGTGGCCTCCCCGCCGCCTTCGAGGCCCTGAAAGCCGCACTGTAGGCGGAGAATAAGCCATGTTCCGCGTCCCCTGGTGGCTGCCGGCCCTGATCATCGGGGTTGCGCGGCTGCTCCAACCCCAGCGGCCCTGGGTCGCGGTGCTGGCCTATCACGGGCTCTGTGTGGTGGGTCTCCGAGCGCCATTCGCTTGGGGAACTATTAGCAGACGGGCTTGGTTCGGGCTGGCCATCCCCTTTGCGCTGTTGCCCCTAGTCCTGCTCCTGCCGTCCCTATCCTTCTTTCCGCGAGCTGCCGTGGCGGCCTTGGTGGCCCATTGGCCCGGCGGGCTCTGGGCCTGGGCCGCCTACTCTTTCCTATTCAACGTGGCCATCGAAGAGGCTTTCTGGCGGGGCACCCTGGTCCGCGAAAAGCCCTGGCCCGCTTACGTCCACGGGGCCACCTTCGGCCTACACCATGGCCTGGCGGGGCTGCTGCAATTCGGCTGGATCTGGGCCCTGCCCGCCTTTCTTCTGCCGGCCCTGGCCGGGACCTTCTGGACCCATCTGACCCGCCGCAGTGGCGGACTCGCGCCCGCACTGCTCACCCACCTCTGGGCCGATGCGGCCCTGGTGCTGCTGGTGGCGGGGCAAGTGCGCTAGGCTCGTGGCACCCCCTCAGGAGTGGATATGCGCCGCCTCTGCTTCATCCTTGCCGCCAGCCTTGCTTTGGTTGCCCAGGCGCCTCCGACCCGCGCCCAACGGCCCATCCACACCTTTTCCATCGTGGCCCGGGATCCAGTGACCGGCGATCTGGGCGTGGCGGTGCAGAGCCACTGGTTCAATGTGGGCAGCGGGGTGATCCACGCGGAGCCGGGTGTGGGGGCCGTGGCCACCCAGAGCATCCCTGACATCGCTTATGGCCCGCTCGGCCTTCAATTGATGAAGGCTGGGAAGAGCGCTCCGGAGGCTCTGCGGGCGCTGGTATCGGCGGATGCGGAGGCCCCCGTGCGACAGGTGGGCATGGTGGACGCCCAAGGGCGCGCAGCCTCCCACACCGGCGCCATGGACATTCCGGAAGCCGGCGGCATCGTGGGCGAGGGTTTTGCGGTGCAGGCCAACATGATGGGCAAGAACACGGTCTGGCCCGCCATGGCCAAGGCCTACCGCGAGGCCTTGAAAGACCCCAGGCTCGACCTGGCGGACCGCCTGCTGGCGGCTCTCCGCGCCGCTCAAGGGGAAGGTGGCGATTTCCGCGGCATGCAGAGCGCCGCCATCCTCATCGTCAAAGCGAAACCTTCGGGCCAGCCCTGGAATGACAAACTTTTCGATTTGCGGGTGGAGGACAGCCCCGATCCCATCGCCGAGCTCTCGCGGCTTGTCCAACTGCAGCGGGCCTACCTGCTCATGAACCAGGGCGACGCCTTCGTTTCCAAGAATCAGTGGAAGGATGCCCTCGAAGCCTATTCCGCCGCCGCCAAACTGGCGCCGCAGATCGTGGAATTGCCCTACTGGCACGCCGTGGCCCTGGTGAACGGCGGGCGGGTGCAGGAAGCCCTGCCCATCTTCAAGGAAGTGTTCCGCCGCGAACCCCGCTGGCGCGACGCGGCCCGGCGACTGGCGAAAGTGAAGCAGCTGCCCGATGACGAAGCCACGCTGAAACTCATCGAGGCGCAGTAGGGCCGCTCCCCTTCCGAGGGTCAGGCCACCGCCGCCGGGAGGTGGGTCCGCTCCAGGGCCAACAGCGCCTGTTTGCGGGGCGCGCCCCAATGGTAGTCGCCGAAGGCTCCCGTGGACCGGATCACGCGGTGGCAGGGGATGAGCACCCCGATGGGATTCTGTGCCAAGGCCGTGCCGATAGCCCGGGAGGCCCCCTGCGCTCCGGCCAGACGGGCCAGATCCCCATAGGCCAGCACACGCCCCTCGGGTATGCGCAGCAGCGCCTCCCACACCTGCAGTTGAAAGGGCGTGCCCTTGAGCACCAGGGCCAAGGGCCGGCGCTCCCCCGCCAGCCGGTCGTCCAGCGTCTTTCCATAGGCTTCGGCCACCTTAGGCGCATGTACGAAGCGGGCCTGAGGCCAGCGGGCTTCCAGTTCCCGCCGGGCCGCATCGAGGCCTTCGTCCCCCACGAAGGTCAGGCCGCACAGACCCTCGCCCAAGGCACCGAAGAGAGCCCGCCCAAGACGGGTCTCGGCAACGCCCCAATGAAGGGTGAGCCCGGCTCCTCCTGACCGGTAGGTACCGGGGCTCATGCGCTCCAGGCTGATGAACAGTTCATGCAGGCGGCTCGGGCTGGAGAGTCCCAGTGCCAGGGTGGCCTGCAACAGGGACCGCGACTCCGAAAGGCTGCGCTTGGCTTCCTGCAGGGTGAGGAATTGCAGGAAGCGCTTGGGGCTGATACCCGCCCACCGGGCGAACAGGCGCTGGAAATGGAATTCGCTGAGGCCCGCCGCAGCGGCGAGTTCGCCCAGGCTCGGCTGCATCTCCCGGCGCACGGAGAGATGGCGGATGGCGCGTTCAACACGGGAGTAGTCACTGTTGGACATGGGGTGCCTCCTGAATCAGATTCAGCCCATGCGGGATGTCCCTCAATCCGCTTCTTGCGGCGATCTGGACACCCAGGCCTCCCTCAGTAGCCAGACTTCCCGGCTGGGTATCGCGCCTTCGGGAAAATGCCGCAGGAAATCCTCCCGGAACCGCGCCGTGTGTTCCGCGAGGTAGCGGTCCAGATCCAGTTGGGCCGCAGCCCGGTAGCAGCTGCGGAAGCGGGTGGGCGAGGCCCGCTGGAATTCGATGGTGATAAAGCACCCCGTGGCCAAGATCTCCGGGATGTGCTGCTCCCGCATATACCGGTCGAAGGCTTCCGCGAGGCGGGCCTCCACATCCACGTTGACTTCGTAGCTGACCATTTCAACTCCTGAAAGAGGAGATCGTCCAAGCTCGCGGTCCGCTCAGGAATCCGACCGCGGGATTCCCAGGATTCCCTGAACTTTGTCCTGGATATCTTGGGGGGTGTAGGGCTTCTGGATGAAGTCCGGGGCGGTCCCGTCCAGCTTCAGGGCCAGGGCCGATGCTGGAAAGCCTGAGCTGAGCAGGACCCGCGCCGATGGCCAGTGGGCGTTGATCTCCCGCAGCGTGGCTTCGCCGCCCATCTCGGGCATGGTCATGTCCAGGAGCACCAACGCCACTTCTGCGCCATGGCGATCCATCAGATCCAGGGCCTGGAAACCGCTGGCCGCCTCCAGGACCCGGTAGCCCCCGACCCGCAGGCATTCGCTGGCCACGTCCCGGACCGAATCCTCGTCATCCACCACAAGGATGAGTCCTTCATCAGCAGGGAGAGTTCCCGCCAGCCGCCGGATCGGAACCGGGGCCGGCACCCCAGCACCGAGAGCCGGAAAGTAGATCCGGAAGTTGGTGCCGCGGCCCGGTTGCGAGGTCACGGCCAGTCCTCCTTTGTGCCCCCATACGATCCCTACGATGGCCGAAAGCCCCAGCCCGCGGCCCGTGAACTTGGTGGTAAAGAAGGGCTCGAACATGTGCGAGAGGGTGGATTCGTCCATGCCGATGCCGGTGTCCGACACCTCCAGCATCACGTAGGACCCAGCGGAAAGCGGAGGGCCCTCCCGCAACGCCCGCACCTGGGCCTCATCGAGCTGCTCGAGCGCGGTGGCCAGGCGGATGAGGCCGCTCTCGCCGTCCCGGGCTTCGATGGCCTCTCCTGCATTGATGAGGAGGTTCATGATGACCTGCTGGATCTGCGCCGGATCGCCCTGGAGCAAGGGCAGGCCATTCGCCAAATCGAGCTGGAGGGTAGCCTGCTTGCTGATGGACACCTCGAGCAGGTGCGCCATGCCCTCCACATGGAAACTCAGGTCCAGATTCTCCACCTGGAACTGGCCACGGCCGGTGTAGGCCAGCAATTGGCGGGTCAGATCCACGGCCCGCAGGCTCGCGGCCTCGATGGCCTTGAGATAGCCCACGGCCGGGCCCGCCGGATCCACATGGTCGGCCGCCAGGCCCGCGTACCCGAGCACACCCATCAGGAGATTGTTGAAGTCATGGGCGATGCCTCCCGCGAGCACGCCGAGGCTCTCCATTTTTTGCGCCTGGAACAACTGCCGCTGGAGATTTTCGTTCTCCGCACGGGCCAGATGGGCCTCGGTCATGTCCCTAAGGATGACCTGCAGGAGCCGCCGGCCACGGTGTTCCACGCACCCCAGCTTGATTTCCGTATGCACCAGGTTCCCGTCCGCCCGGACATTGAGCCAAGGGAACACGAGCACCTGGCCATCCATGGCTTCTTGCTCCAGGCGCCTCGCCAATTCCTCGCTTCGTTCGCCCCCGGGCTGGAATTCGGGACTGAAATCGCCGACTTGCCGGCCCCGGATGGATTCCCTGGGCACTCCAAAGAGTTGTGCCGCGGCCTCGTTCCCCATGACGAAACCGGAGGCGTCCGCCAGCAGCACCGCGTCCGCGGACTGGTCGAAGAGTTGCCGGTAGCGTTCCTCGCTGGCCTCCATGGCCGCGCGGTCCCGGAGCCGGTTGAGGGCCAGCCCCGCGGTGGCACCCAGGCTTTCCAAGGCCCGCATGCCGGGTTCGGCAAGCTCCCGCCAGCCCTCTTCGCCCAGGGTTCCGCCCAGCAGGACACCGACCGCCTCGCCCTCGTGCAGAAGGGGGACTCCCGCCAGCGAACGATGGGGCACCAGCGCCAGATAGTCCGGCGTGAACTGGGGATCAGCTTCACAGCGCGCGAACCAAACCGACTCCTTGGCCAAGTGGAGCCGCTCCAGGCCCGGGAAGTCTTCCAAAGTAACCGGCTTGCGGATCTGCTCCGGGGTGAGGTAGCGATCCAGGCCGGGGGTCCAATGGCTCGTGATGCTGGTCTTCGCGGCCGGCTCGTAGCGGTTGTGCCACCAGTTGGCCATGCCGGTGAGGCGCGCCGCCCCATCGAACAGCGCGCGCAGGAGCCCATCCTCGTCCAGGGCCAAGGTCATCGCCTGGGCGGATTCCACCAGGATCCTGGCTAGTTCGGCACTGGAGCGGAGCAGGTCCTGGGCCCGCAGGCGGTCGGTGATGTCCATGACCACGCCCAGCACCGCGGGCCGCCCCATGAGGTCCACGCGGCTGCCATGGACCTCCACCGGAACCTGGTTGCCATCCTTGCGGACCGCGTCGAAAGTGTAGTGCGCTCCAGCGATTTCGCCGGAGACCCGGCGCCGGAGGGCATCGAGCACCCTTGGGTAGTCCGCCGGGGCCACGAGATCGGAAACGGAGCGGTGGAACAGTTCGGCCTCGGTGTAGCCGAACAACTCCTGCATGGCCCGGTTTGCAAACGTGAAGACGCCATCCTGGATCAGGTAGACCCCGGTGAGGGACTCCTCCACAAGGGTCTTGTAGAGGGCCTCGGATTCCCGGCGCTGCTGCAGCTCTTTTTGCAGACGGGACCACAGATGGAACCGCTCGATGGCGAGCGTCGCGAGCACCGACAGCATCTCCACCTGGGACAGGGTTTCTTCAGTTGGCACCCCTTCGGTGGTGGCATATCCGGTCAATACGCCAAGCACCTCGCCGCCCCGGCTCTTCAGCGGCATCGAAAAGGCCGAGCGGATGCCGTAGGGTTCAAGGAAGGGCAGATAGGCCTGGCAATGCGGGTCCAGCGCAATATCCCTGGCCACCACGATCCGCCCCTCGG
The DNA here is from genome assembly GCA_025357545.1 of Holophagaceae bacterium. GTDB lineage: Bacteria > Acidobacteriota > Holophagae > Holophagales > Holophagaceae > JANXPB01. The sequence goes on along the minus strand of JANXPB010000239.1, from coordinate 10,724 downwards.
CCGCGGCGCGCCCGCTGACGCCGGACTCCAGGCCACCGACCTGGATCTGCGGTGGGGGCGCGGCCTCCTTCGGGAATCCTACCGAAGCGAGCAGGTCCAGGCTCGTGCCTTCGTCATTGATCCCATTGATGATCCAGAATCTCAAATCCGTGGATTCCTGCACCAGTTCCAGCAGCGTGCGGAGCACGCGACCGAGGTCCTGTTGCACGGCCACTTCCGACAGAGAAATCTGCAATCCCCTGAGCCGTTCATTGAGCCGCGACACTCGCCGGATCTGCTCTTCCAATGCCGCCTGGGCCTTCATGCGGTGCAGGGCAAGGGCGCCCACCCGGGCGATGTCCTGCAAGGCTTCGAGCTGGCCCGCGTCCGGCGCCTGGGCAGCCTCGCCCTTGAAAGTGGCCGCGAACAGGGCGCCGATCACTCGATCTTCAAAGAGCAGCGGCACGCCCATGAAGCTGGTGAGCGCGAAGGTCTCGACGAACTGCGGATGCAGCAGGGAGAGTGTGTCGGTGTCCTCACCCACGTAGCTGATCTGCCGCTGTTCGTAAAGCCTATGGCTGAACCCGCTTTGCAGGATGGGCACCCGCATGCCCTGGTACACCGCCTGGAAGTGGGAGGGCGTGAAGGCCAGGATCTCGACTTCCACTGGATTGGCGGTGTCGGTGATCTCGCCATAGAGCCAGTTGAGGCAGGGGTAGATGGACCCCACCTGCTGCAGCAGCACTCGCAAAAGATCCTCCACCATGCCGCACTGGGTGATGGCCAGAATCCGGTCCGCCAGGGAAGCGCCCGCCCCACCCGCCGATGGGGGCGGGATTCCAGGAGCTTGGGTCGGCGGGGTAGCTTGCGTCATCAGAGCTAGGGTTCAGGAGCCATGGAGCATCACCTTGGCGTTGCGGTAGGAATTGCCACGACTCCTTAGCCTGGTGCTTCATCTCGAAAGCCAAGTTGTCGGGCCACAACTGTGAGCCCAACTCTATCTCATCGGGCGAACTCGGTGGCACGGGTTTCACGCATGACCGTGACACGGATCTGGCCGGGGTACTGCATCTCGGCTTCGATGCGCTTGCTCACGTCCTTGGCGATCCAGAAGGCCTGGTCGTCGTTCACCTGGCCGGCGTCCACCATGATGCGGATCTCCCGGCCTGCCTGCATGGCAAAACTCTTCTGCACGCCCTTGTAGCTGTTGGCGATGCCTTCGAGCTGCTCCAGGCGCTTGACGTAGGTCTCCATCATTTCCCTGCGGGCGCCAGGCCGCGCGGCGCTGAGAGCGTCCGCTGCGGTGATGAGCATGGCCTCCACCGTGCGGGGCTCGAAATCCCCGTGGTGGCAGCTCATGGCGTGGATGACGTCTTCCTTCTCCCCGAACTTCCTCAGGATCTCCATGCCGATCTCGATGTGGGTGCCCTCCACCTCGCGGTCGATGGCCTTGCCGATGTCGTGGAAGAGCCCGGCGCGGCGCGCCAGTTTCGCGTCGCAGCCCATCTCGCCCGCCATGTATTCGGCGATGTGGGCCACTTCCTTGGTGTGGTCCAGCACGTTCTGGCCATAGCTGGTGCGGTATTTCAGACGGCCGAGCAGCTTGTGGAGCTTGGGATGCACGTCCGGGAAGCCCAGCTCGATGGCGGCCGCCTCTCCCACTTCCTTCAAGTGCTGGTCCATGTCCACCTTGGTCTTCTCCACCACCTCCTCGATGCGCGCGGGGTGGATGCGGCCATCGGCCAGGAGCTTGAGAATGGCCTGGCGCGCCACTTCCCGGCGGATGGGGTCGAAGCTCGACACGACGATGGTTTCCGGTGTGTCGTCCACGATGAGGTCACAGCCCGTGGCCTTCTCGATGGCCCGGATATTGCGGCCCTCGCGGCCGATGATGCGGCCCTTCAGGTCATCGCTAGGCAGCTGGACCGAACTGACCGCGGTCTCGCAGACCACATCGGAAGCCACCCGCTGGATGGCCGCGCCGATGGTCCAGCGGGCCTTCTTCATGCCCTCTTCCTGGGCCTCTTCCTCGATGCGGCGGATCAGCTTGGCGGAATCCATTCGCGCGGAGTATTCCAGGGACTCGATGAGTTCTTTCTTGGCGTCCTCTCGGGTTAGCCCCGCGACTTCTTCCAGCTTCTTGGCCTGGGCTTCCACCAGGGCCTTCGCCTCGGACTGCTGGGCCTGGAGCACCTCCAACTCGGCTCTGCGCTTCTCGGTGGCCGCTTCCAGTTCCTTGCTCTTCTGATCCAACCCCTTGTTCTTCTCGTCGAGGGCCTGGGTCTTCTTATCCAGGTTCTCTTCTTTCGACTGGATCCGTTGTTCTTGCTTGTCGAGGGTGCCTTGGCGCTCGAGCAAGAGCTTTTCGGCTTCCTGGCGGGCAGCTAGGGCCTGTTCCTTGGCCTTGAGCTGGGCTTCTTTCAGGAGGGAGTCCGCTTCCCGCTGGGCCCGGTCCTTCGCCCCTTTGGTCTCGGCCTCGGCGGCCCGAATGGCCTGTTCGCGGATGACCTTGGCCTCGGCTTCGGCGTGGATGCGGGCATCGGTGCCTGCGGAGGCCTGGGCCTTGGCTTTGGTGGCGCTTAGGGCGAAATAGATGGCGGTGCCCAGCAGCAGGACAAGCGCCACACTCAGCGTGAGGATCAATGCATTCATCGAGGTGTCTCCAGGGGTTGTGGAGTCACCCGCCTATCCAAGTTGTCAACCAAGTCCCCGCTCAGTCGTGTGGGCTTGCCGAGTTCCCTAAGTGTATAGGGGGGCTACCAGCGCTCCTTGCGGAGCACCCGCCTTTCAGGCGCGCCGCGACGCGGAACGCACTAGGGCGGGCTAAGGTCTCCCGGGCAGTTTTACGGAACAAGCGCTTGGCCAAAGCACGGGCCTCGCAGGGATCAGGGTTCGCTCCCGAACAGGCCATTCGGCTCCCGGAGGGGAGAAGGTGGCGAGGGATGGGAGTCGTAGGAGTCATCCGGAACGTCATCAAGAAACTTTGAGAGGGTGTGTTCCAGGTCTTGGGTGGTACGGGTGGCTTCCTGTTCCAGTTGCGCCACACGATGCGCCAGGTTCAGGGCTCCCATCAACAGCCAGGTGGTTGAGTCCAAGGCGGCCGGGGAACTCCCCCATGTTAACGCATAGGCCTCCTCCATGTCGTTAAAGCCGGCTTCCAGCACTTCCTTGGCCCGGGCCAGACTGTCGCCGTACTCGAAGGTGTGGACTTTCAAGGCCCGGCCCAGAACCTCCACATCCACTTCATGGGGCTTGGGTTTACGGGGGGCCGGGGCGACCCGGCCCGCAGGAATGCGGATGCGCGGCGGCTTCATTTCAGATCCTCGACCAGCTTGAGGATGCCCGCCACCTGGTGGCTCAAAGCCACCCGCTCGGCCACCAGGGCCTCCTTGTCTCGGGCCAGGATCTCCACCTGGGCCCTTAATCGGTGCAACTCCTCGTCCTCCTGGAGCCCCTCGGCCTTCATCTCTTCGGCCTCGGCAATCAGGGCCGCCACCTGATCCCGCAGTTCATTGCGCTGTTGGACCAGGGACTGGAGCTTGCCTTCTAGCTGTTTGAGCAGATCCATGGTGCTCCTTGCGAACAATCCAATTGCTAGCAGTCTAGCCGCGCAGCTCCGCTCCCAGGGACTTGGCCGCCCGGAGGGCCGATGCCACCCAACCGTCCACCTCGGCTCCCGTGAGGGTGCGCTCGCCCAGGAACACCAGGCGCAGCAACCAGGCCTGGCATCCTTCCGGCAGGCCCTTGCCCCGGTAGATATCCACGCAAGTCAGGGTCTGGAGCGGGGCGTCGGCCAAGGCCGACCTGATGGCCTGGGCAAGTTGGCCGAAGGGCACCATGAAGGGCAGCACCAAGGACAGGTCCCTTTCCATCGCCGGAAAGCGGCTGAACCCCTGATAGGTGGGAATGACCCGACCGAGTTCACCACGGATCGAAGCCAGGTCGACCTCGGCGGCCAAGAGGCCGCCTTCGAGCGCCCGCACCTGGCCTTCGGCGCCAAGGTAGGCCAGAACGCCTTGGAGGGCGGCGGGGTGGATGGGGCCCTGAGGAGTCAAGGGGTCCCGTCCGCCGGTTTCGCCGGCCCAGACGATGGCCAGGGTGGCTCGCTCCAGCGGCCCTTCGGAAGTCGAACGGAAGGTGGGCGCGATCTCGAAGAGCCGCACCTCCCGTGCTCCTTGGCGCAGATTGTTCTCAGCGATGTGTTGCAGGGATGGCAGCAGGGAACTCCGCATGACGGAGTATTCATAGCTCAACGCATTGCCGAGGGTGCGGCCTTCGGCGGAGGTGTCGGCGAAGCGGGCGTCCGCCTCGGGGCTGATGAAACCCAAGGTCACGGTCTGGTGGAAACCCAGGGCGGCCAGGCGCCGGGAAAGGCCCAGCCGTTGCCGGTAGCCCACGGACAGGGGCTCGGGGTCCGACTTCATGGGGGGCAACGCGGAGGAAATGAGATCATAGCCCCGAAGGCGGAGCACCTCTTCGGCCAGGTCCTCGGGAATCGCCAGATCGTGGCGCCAGGAAGGCGGCACCGCGTGGAGGGCCACGTGGTTCTCTTCCACCCCGCAGCCCAGGTGGCGCAGCTTAACGGCGGCATCTTCCAGGGGCAGGGGCTCGCCCGCAATGCGCTGGAGCAGCTCTTTGGTGAGGGTGATGGCGGGGCGGAGGGGCAGCATATGGCCTTCGGTCCAGGCCCCTTCCAGCGAGGCCCAGGCCCATTGCTTCAGCCGTGCCGCCAGCAGGTCCCGGGCGATGCGCACCATGCCCGGATCCGCGCCCCGGCCAAAGCGATGGCTGGCATCTGTGTGAAGGCCGTGCCGGCGGGCCATGGCGCGCACCACCCGAGGCTCGAACCAGGCGGATTCCAGCAGTACGCGCCGTGTCTCGGCGGTGACCTTGGTGCTCTCGCCACCCATGAGGCCGGCCAAAGCGATGGGCCCGCTCTCATCGGCGATAACCAGATCTTGGATGGTGAGCATCCGCTCGATGCCATCGAGGGTCACCACCTTCTCCCCCTCCCGGGCCCAGCGCACCGCGAGGCCCCCCTGCACCTTGTCCGCATCGAAGGCATGGGTGGGGTGCCCATAGCGATGCAGCAACTCATTGGAGGCATCCACCGCCGCCAGGTCCTTGGGGCTCGATCCAAGCGCGGAAAGGAAGGCCCGCACGTCCGGCGGCGTGGCCTGAAGGGCGCCGAGGGCCAGGATGGCCGTGGCGTAGATGGGGCAGGCCTCGGCTTCCAGCCGCACCGGCACCAGGGCCTCGCCTTCCTCCAGCGGATCGAGCTCCACCGCCGAAAGGTCCTCGTCTAGCTTGGCGGCGAGATCCCGAGCCAGGCCGCGGTGGCTCATGACGTCGCCGCGATTCGGAGTGACATCCACTTCCAGTACCGCCCCTGCGGGACCCTGCTCGACACCATCGATGGGAAAGCCCAAGGACGCGATGGTTTCGCAGAGATCTTTCAAGGAGGGCTTTGTGAGGGCGGGGAGTTCCCGCTGGAGGGCCTTCAACGACACGAGCATCAGTCCAGCCCTCCCATGAGCTTGAGGAATCGTTGATCGTTCTCGAAGAAAAGGCGCAGATCCGGGGTCTGGCTCACCATCATGGCGGTGCGCTCCACGCCCATGCCGAAGGCGAAACCGCTCCAGATGGCGGGATCGATGCCCGCGAAGCGCAGCACGTTGGGATGGATGAGGCCCGCACCCAGGATCTCCACCCAGCCACTGCCTTTGCAGACACGGCAGCCCGCGCCGCTGCAGAGCGGGCAGCGCACGTCCATTTCGCAGCCGGGTTCCACGAAGGGAAAGTAGCTGGGTCGAAAGCGCACATCGGCGCCCTCGCCGAAGAGCGCCTTCATGGCGTAGGCCAGCGTGCCCTTGAGGTGGTGCATGCCGATGCCCTTGCCCACGAGCATGCCTTCCACCTGGTGGAACATGGGCGAGTGGGTGGGATCGATCTCATCCTTGCGGTACACGCGGCCCGGCGCGAGGAAACGGATGCCGCCCTTCTTTTCCAGCTCCGGCGCCAGGCGCTTGAGCACCCGCACCTGGACAGGGCTGGTATGCGTGCGCAGCAAAAGGTGGGCATGCCCGGCCAGGTAGAAAGTGTCCGCAGTGCCCCGGGCGGAGTGGTCTTCGGGGATGTTCAGGCCGTCGAAGTTGTGCTCCTCGGTCTCCACCTCGGGTCCTTCCTCCACGTGGTAGCCCAAGGGGCGGAAGACCTCCACAAGCCGTGCCATCAGGCGGTTCAAGGGATGCAGCGCGCCCGCCGGGGGAATCGGTGGAGGCAGGGTGGCGTCCCAAGCACTGCTGGCGGATCCGCCTGCCTTCCGGGCTGCCTCGAGCTGGGCCTGCCTGGCTTTCAAGGCGCTCTCCCATTCACTCTTGAGCGCGTTGATGACCACGCCGAGCTCCCGCTTCTGGTCCTTGGGCGCCGCCTTGAGGCGTTCCATCAACTGGGCGGAGAAACTGCCCTCGCGGCCTGTATACGCACCTTTCAGGCGGTTCAAAGCACCCAGGTCAGCGCAGGCCTCCAGTGCGCCTGGGAATTGCGCGTGGGCTCCGGTGATCTCCGGTGCAAGGAGCGACAGGTCGAACGAATCCATGGGGCCCTCAACACAAAGAAAGGCCGCTCACGCGGCCTTTCGGGTCTTCATCGAGTGGGGTTCGATCAGCCCTTGGCCGTGGCCACGAGCTTGCTAAACGCCTCAGGGTTGCGCACGGCGAGGTCCGCGAGGATCTTGCGGTCCAGGTCCACATGGGCCTTCTTGAGGCCGCCCATGAACTTGGAATAGGAAATTTCGTTCTGGCCACAGGCTGCGCTGATGCGCACGATCCACAATTTGCGGAAGTCGCGCTTCTTCACCTTGCGGTCGCGGTAGCCGTAGCCCAGGGCCTTTTCGACGGCCTCTTTGGCCGAGCGGTAGAGACGGGATTTGGCGCCGTAGAACCCCTTGGCGAACTTGAGCATGCGCTTGCGGCGTTGGACTCGTTTGGGACCACGTTTGACGCGTGTCATGGGAATTCCTTTCCTGGTGGCAACTCGGAGGAGTTTTCAAGGCCACATCGGGGGCGGCATCGGCCGCCGGGTTATGGAACAAGCCCTGAACAGGCTCTGCCTGTGAAGGGCTGGGGGTCCGGGGGTATGCGCGCAGCGAAACCACGCATGCGTGGCTTCCCCCGGAGAACATCAGGCGTAGGGCAGCATCTCGGCGACGCGGGCGGTGTCGGACTTGCTCACCATGCTGCCCATGTCCAGCTGCCGCTTCCGCTTGGGCGACTTGCTGGTGAGGATGTGGCGCTGGTGCGAGCAGCCACGCTTGAACCGGCCGCTGGCGGTCTTCTTGAAGCGCTTCTGGGCGCCCTTGTGGGTCTTGAGCTTAGGCATTTTGAACCTCGTTCGATGGTGCAGTTTCGGTTTCCTTGGATTTGGGTGCTTTGACTTTCTTGGGCACTTCCACCAGGCGGGGCGCCACGATGGCGTGCATGTCGCGGCCGTCGATGCCCGCGGGTTTTTCGATGATGCACTTGTCGAGAATACGGCTGAACACATCCTCGAAGATCCGGAAGCCGATGTCGCGGTGGACCACTTCGCGGCCCCTGAACATCACCACCACTTTCACCTTATCGCCTTCCTCCAGGAATCGGAGGATGTGCTTGACCTTGAATTCAAAATCATGGTCATCGGTGCGGGGGCGGAATTTCACTTCCTTGACGACGATGTTCTTCTGCTTGGCTCTCGCAGCATGCTCGCGCTTGGCTTCCATGAACTTGTACTTGCCATAGTCCATGATCCTGCAAACCGGAGGGGTGGCTGTGGGGGAGACTTCCACGAGATCCAGGCCCTTTTCTTCGGCGATGCGGATGGCCTGCTGCGGCGTCATGACCCCGAGCTGCGTTCCATCCTCGTCGATGACTCGGACTTCCGGCGTGCGGATGCCGTCGTTGATGCGCGTTTCGAGAGACCGGATGAGAAACCTCCATAGGGGACGAATACAAAGAACGATAAGTTTATCAAGGGCCGGAGCCCATTCCAACCATCTTTTCTGAACTTAGCGGACCCGACCTCGGATTTCGGCCTGCAGCGCTGCCAGGAAATCGTCCACGGTCTTTACGCCCTGGTCGCCCAGGTGGCGGTGGCGGACGGATACTGTACCCGCCTCCGCCTCACGATCCCCGATGACCAGCATGTAGGGGACCTTCTGCAGCTGGGCGTCGCGGATCTTGGCATTGACCTTTTCGTTGCGGGCATCCAACTCCACCCGGATCCCCAAGGCGCGGAAACGGGTCTCGAGACTGGCCGCGAAGTCGCGGACCCGGTCGGTGATGGGCAGGATCGCCACCTGCACCGGCGCCAGCCAGGTCGGAAAGGCCCCAGCGCAATGTTCGATGAGGATGCCCAAGAACCGCTCCACGCTGCCCAGCATGGCCCGGTGCAGCATGACCGGGGATTCCTCGGTGCCGTCGGCCTTCGTGAACTTGAGCCCGAAGCGCGCGGGCATGGAGTAATCCACCTGGAGGGTGCCCAGCTGCCAGGGCCGTTTGAGCGCATCCAGCACCTGGAATTCGATCTTCGGGCCATAGAAGGCTCCTTCACCGGGGTTGATGGTGAAAGGTAGATCCGCATCCTTCATGGCGTCGGCGAGCGCCCCTTCCGCCGCATCCCAGATCTCGTCGGAGCCGAGGCGCTTTTCAGGCCGGGTGGACAATGCCACGCGGATCTCGCCGAAGCCGAAGACATCGTAGACCTCCCGGATGAGTGCGAAGAAGGCCGCCATCTCCGGCTTCATCTGGTCAGGCGAACAGAAGATGTGGGCATCGTCTTGGCAAAAAGTGCGCACGCGAGTCAGCCCGTGGGTGACGCCAGATCGCTCATAGCGGTGCAGCCGGCCGAAATCCGCATAACGGATGGGCAGGTCCCGGTAACTGTGCTTCCCGGTGCCGAAGATCATGCAGTGGCTGGGGCAGTTCATGGGTTTTACCGCGTACTCCCGTTCCTCGACGGTCGTGAAGTACATGTTTTCCTGGAAGTTGTCGTAATGGCCGGAAGTCTTCCATAAACCCACGTCGATGATCTGCGGCGTGATGACCTCGCTGTATCCATGGCGCAGGTAGAGCTCCCGCATGTAGGCCACCAGCTCGTTGTAGACCACCGCGCCCTTGGGATGGAAGAAGGGCGAGGCCGGGGCCTCCGGGTGGAAGGAAAAGAGCCCCAACTCCTTGCCGAGCTTGCGGTGGTCCCGGGCCTTGGCTTCCTCCAGCCGGTGCAGATGCTCGTCCAGCTCCTTCTGGGTGTGGAAGGCGGTGGCATAGATCCGGCAGAGCATCTGCCGCTTCTCATCGCCCCGCCAGTAGGCGCCGGCGGTGTTGAGCAGCCTGAAGGCCTTGATGCGGTTCGTATTGGGGACGTGTGGTCCGCGGCAAAGATCATAAAATTCACCTTGCCGATAGCCCGAGATTGTATCGGTCGAGGGAATGCTGGAGACGATCTCCACCTTGAGGGACTCGCCCAACTGTTCAAAACGGGTGACCGCATCATCCCGTTTCAACTCTTCGCGGTCGACAGGCAGCGCTTCTTCTGAAATCCTGCGCATTTCTGCTTCAATTGCTTGAAGATCTTCCGGCGAGAAGGGCTTATCAATCCAGAAATCATAGTAAAACCCATCCTCGATGACGGGTCCGATGCCTACCTTGACGTCCGGAAAGACCCGCTTGGCTGCCTGGGCCATGAGGTGGGCCGCGGAATGCCGCAACAACTCCAAAGAATCCGGATCCTTGCTGGTGACGATGGCCACCTGCTCACCATCATTCAGGGGAGTAGACAGGTCCACGATCTTGCCGCCATTGACCCGGATGCCCAGGGCCGCTTCAGCCAGGCGTGGCCCGATGCTCTCCGCCAGGTTCGTGCCGGTGGCCCCGTCCGGCAACTGGCGGAGGGAGTCGTCGGGCAGGCGGATTGAGATGGGCATGGGCTCCTCGAAGGGTGTAAACACTTAGTTTAACTCGGGCCCCGAGGGCTCCAAGGGATATTCCAGCAGATACAGCTAGCCCCCGCTTTCGCGGGGGCTAGTGATTTTAACGTCGCAGCGACCTACTTTTCCACCTCTGTGAGAGGCAGTATCATCGGCCCTCCGGGTCTTAACGGCCGTGTTCGGTATGGGAACGGGTGTGACCCCCGGGGTATAGCCGCGACGAAGGGTGAGAACTTGAGAAGGGTGGTGGGCGAGGGAGGAGTTGGTTAGGTCTCTCTCTTTAGATGTCCGTGCGGTGGGGTTGCCACCATGGCCGATGCGTTCCGCTGTTGCGGGGGAGCATGGGCCGGCAATCCAGGCCGTTTACCAATCCAGCCTGGGCTCACGCCCTGTCTGGCTTGGTGCGCTCTACGGCTTTTGTTGTCGCAAAAGCCTTCCTGGCTCGCACTTCGATTTAGGATGGAATTAATTGATGGAAGGATCAAGTCGATGGACCGATTAGTATCGCTTAGCTAAATCCCTTACGGAACTTACACATGCGACCTATCAACGTCGTGGTCTTCGACGGGTCTCGTGGGGATATCTCATCTTGAGGGGTGTTTCGCGCTTAGATGCTTTCAGCGCTTCTCACTTCCCGACATAGCTACCCAGCATTGCATTTGGAAACACAACTGGAACACCAGAGGTCAGTTCATCCCGGTCCTCTCGTACTAAGGACAAATCCTCTCAAATATCCTGCGCCCACACTAGATAGGGACCGAACTGTCTCGCGACGTTCTGA
>JANXPB010000186.1 GCA_025357545.1 Holophagaceae bacterium | reverse complement strand
AGCCCGCCAGCCTTGGCTTTGCCTTCTTCCACGCCGCCGTCCGACTCGGTCCAGATAAGCGCGGGTTGAGAGCCCGCGTCCCTCAAATGTTGGGTGAGCGCGCGCGTGTCCAGCTCCGTCAGGAGCGGAACGCGGTTCCGCTTCAGCCAGCTTCCAAGATCACTCTCGGACAGCGTGTGATCCGGCGTGCCCGAAACACGGCGGCAGAGCATTCCCGTGGCCCAGGGTTTCGAAGACTCCTGCAATCCCGCATGAATGCCATAGATGCCCTGCTCCGGGAAGGTCATGGTGACCATCTGCCCCGCGAAACTGGGATCCGTGAGGATCTCCTGGTAGCCCGCCATGGCCGTGGTGAAGACCGCTTCGCCGCCGCCGCCGAATCCCAATGGCGCACGGCCCCGGAACACCGTGCCGTCTTTGAGAATCAGATGGGCCCGCATCGCTTCCCCCTGCAAAAACCCCGCGAGTCTGGTGGCTCAGCGGGGCGTGGATGAACTCGGTCCTGGGGGGACCTCAACGATTGTATCAGTGAATTTATGCAAAATTATGCTTTTTTATTCATGCGGGTCGAGAGACAATAATCGTTTCCCCCAAAGCAATAACAGATCGGGACAATGGAATCATGTGGTCCGGGGATGATCTCTATTTCATGCGGCTCGCGCTGGAAGAAGCGGAGCAGGCGGACCGCAAGGACGAAGTTCCCATCGGCGCCATCCTCGTAGTTGAAGGCCAAGTGGCAGGTCGAGGCCACAACAGCCCCATCTCCCAGCATGATCCTTCCGCCCACGCAGAGATTCAGGCCCTGCGCGACGCCTCGGGCTACCTGCGCAACTACCGCCTAAGTGGCGCCACTCTTTTCGTCACCTTAGAGCCTTGCCTCATGTGCTTCGGCGCCCTCATCCACGCCCGCGTCGCCCGAGTTGTCTACGGCGCCAGCGATCCCAAAGTGGGCGTCAGCCGCCTTCTGCCAGCCCTGGAAAGCGCCCGCCTCAACCACGACATCGCCTTCAGCGGTGGCCTGCTTGAACTCGAATGCCGAGCCCAGCTCCAGGCCTTCTTCAAAGCCAAGCGCACCAAATCCTGATAATCTGGATGGTCCTGGAGAGATGGCCGAGTGGTTGAAGGCACCTGACTCGAAATCAGACGTAGGGCAACTTACCGGGGGTTCGAATCCCTCTCTCTCCGCCAACGCGCCCGAAAGGGCGCTTTTTGTTGGCGAAGAGAGAGGGATTCGAATCACAGAATTGCTGGCAGCTAGGCGCCCCGAAGGGCGCGAGAGCGACCGCAGGGAATAGCGCCGTGCCAGCAATTCGTGCGGAACGGAGGCCCGGAGGGCCGGAGTGAATCCCAAAAGAGCCGGTGGGTCGCGATCTCCAGGGTGTTAAAGGCGGCGCTTTTTATTGGCGGAGAGAGAGGGATTCGAACGGTAGATGCGCGCCAGTAGGGATAGGCAGAGAACGCGAAAGCGGTCGCAGCCGGTACTGCGGGGCCAACCAGCGATGCGGCCTGGATCCGCGAAGCGCCGGAAGGGAATCCCCTCCACAGAATTCTTTTCATGCGGCGCGAGCCACCCTGCCCCGCTATTCAAGAATTCAGCAGGTACATCAACCGTCCGAAGGAAACCCCTCCTTGGCCTCCCCCCACCCCCGTGTTACCTTCGATATTCCCTGTGTTCACGGGGAGCCACGACCTGGAGAGTTGTCCGAGTGGTTTAAGGAGCACGCCTGGAAAGCGTGTAAAGGTGCAAGCCTTTCGGGGGTTCGAATCCCCCACTCTCAGCCAAAGAGCCGCCGAAAGGCGGCTCG
>JANXPB010000146.1 GCA_025357545.1 Holophagaceae bacterium | reverse complement strand
GGAACGCCTCCCGGCTCCAGCGCTCCTCGGCACTGGCCTCCAGATCTCGGACCCGCGCTGCAGAAAACCTCGCCGCTTTGCCCATGAACTCCTCCATGGACAAATATATGCAATACTTTTATGAACGCTACTTGGTATCAGGGGGTCAATAGTTCTGTCGCCAGGGGGTCAGTTTTGGCTGTCGCCCGATAACTCTCCGTGCCTGATCTTCGAGTCCAGCAGATTCACGCCTGCGGCATGCACCTGGACCAAAACCTCGTCATCACGAAGTTCCGGCTCAGGCACTTCTTCAATGCGCACCCCACCGGATCTCCCATACCGCTCAAGAATGAAGGCTTTCATTTTTCACCTGGGTTTCGATTCTGGAAAAGCTATAAAGGAAGAGAGGATGACTACGGCTTGAGTCGAAGGTCTTTTCGAACCCCTGCGTCGAGCACACTGGCGGGCGCAAATCTGCGCATCAGACTCATACGGCGGGCGAGCCCGGGCGCGTAATGAATTTTGGGGTGATCTGCCTGGGCCGCCTTCACCACCATCTCAGCCACCACACCCGGTCCGTCGGCGCCCACTAGCACCTCCTGCAGCCGCTTCTCCACGGTCGCGCGAACCTCCCGATACACCTCAAGGGGAGCGTCGGGCTTCATCAGGTTCAAATCGAACGGAGTATTGATGTAGGCAGGCTCAACAACTGAAACCCGTATGCCCATCGTGCGCAATTCATGGTCGAGCGATTCCGAATACCCTGCGGCCGCGTGCTTGGTTGCAGAGTACAGCGCCATATACGGCATCGGCAGGAATCCCACCACCGAACCGATGTTGATGATGCGGCCTCCACGCTGCTCGCGCATGTGTGGCACGACTGCCCGGACCATCCTCACGATACCGAAGAAGTTCGTATCGAAGATCGCCCTGGCCTGATCGAGCGAGCTCTCTTCGGCGGCGGCCGGGGCGACACCGAATCCGGCGTTATTCACGAGCAGGTCGATGCGCCCGGCACGCTTGATCACCTCTCTGACAACAGCCTCGACGGACTCATCGCTAGTCACGTCCAGCGTCAGCATCTCGAACGAACGCTGCCCGGCTGCGGCTGTCCGTCTGCTCGTGCCAAATACCTTGAAGCCAGCCCGGGCTAGCCCTACCGCTGTGGCTTCGCCAATGCCGGAAGATGCCCCTGTAACCAGTGCAACACCTAGGTTTCTCTTGGTCATGGCGTGAATCTCCTTGGAGGGTGGATAGGTGGCCGTCGTGGTGTTACTATCAATCCAGTAGTAAGGTTACTACTCATTTGGAACCTAGTCGCTATCAAAAAAGTATGGACATCGAAAATTCCTGCAATGACCCCTGCCCGATCGCCCGCAGCCTGGCTGTCATTGGCGATTCGTGGAGCATCTTAATCCTTCGGGACGCACACTCCGGCCTCACGCGCTTTGACCAGTTCCGGAAGAGCCTGGGGATAGCCCCCACGATGCTGACCCGGCGATTGGCGATGCTGACCACAGAGGGATTGCTGGAGAAACACCGCTACTCGGAGCGTCCCCTGCGTGAGGAGTACCTGCTTACGGCTGCCGGTCGCGATTTCCTCCCCGTGCTTTTCATGATTGGTGCATGGGGGCGCCAGCATCGTGGCGATGGCAAGTTGGTGCGCTTCCTGGATGCTGAAACGGGAACAGAGATCAAGGCTGTGGCTGTGGATGAGGTCACGGGGGCAAAGATCGGAGATCGCCCGATCCGCAGGGTTCTACCTGGTGACCGTTCATAAACCAGTGGTATCCCTAGCTCACCACCCCGTGAGTCAGCGCAAGGCAAGGCTTTGCTGGCCCGTTACCTGGACCGGATCCCGAGGAGTAGTCCCGAACAGAACCAACCCCACGAGCTGGGCGGGCACATGGCTCGCTCGCCTCGTGGGATCTATCTGGTTCGAAGCCTTAAGTGAACGGCATTACCCAGGACGGGGGCCTTTTCAACTAAACCAGCCCTGGATCAGTCGAGTTTGGGCTGCGGCTTGAGGGCCACGCGATAGAGCACGATGCCCATCACCACAAAGGCCGCGGCGCCCAGAAGCTCATAGGAAGTGGCTCCCATGGCGTGGGTGAGGCGCTCTTCCAGATTGATCCGGGTCAGGAAACTGTCGAAGGCCGGACTGCCCCCCAATTTCATCTTGTCAGCGCTGGCGGCAAGGATGGCCACCAGCACGCCCGCCAAGGCGCCGCCCGCCACCAATCCGGTGGCAAAGAGATTGCCAGGGCCCAATTCGTCTTCGGCCTCATTGTGGTCCGGAGCCTGCCCGGCCTTGATCTTCTTATCCGCGAACCAGCGCACCACGCCGCCAATGAAAATGGGCAAGGTGGTGGAGATGGGCAGGTAGGCGCCCACCGCAAAGGCCAGGGAGCGCACCTCGCAGAGTTCCATGGTGATGGCCGTGAAAACGCCCACCAGCACGAACTGCCAATCCAGGTTGCGCGCCAGAAGCCCCTTGATGAGCGTGGCCATGAGGGTGCCCTGGGGCGCAGGAAATTTGTCTCCGCCGATGGCATGGACCATGAGGCCCGTAGCCGCGTCCACGTGCGCGTTGTCCAGCACCTTCACGGTGATGCCGATGGCGAAGGCCGCAGCCACGGCGCCAATCATCAGGCCGATCTGCTGATAGCGGGGAGTGGCGCCCACCAGATAGCCGGTCTTGAGGTCCTGGGAGGTGGCGCCGGCATTGGCCGCGGCGATGCAGACGATGCCGCCAACGCAGAGGGCCATGGGCTGGTAGATGTCCCCGGTCCAGCCGATGCCGACAAAGATCAGGCAGGTGGCCATGAGAGCGGCGATGGTCATGCCGGAAATGGGATTCGAAGAGCTGCCGATGATGCCCACGATGCGGCTGGACACCGTGACGAAGAAGAAGCCGAAGGCCACCATCAGGATGCCCAGCAGGATCTTGCTGGGGATGCCGCTGCCGGGGATGAAGGGCAGCAAGGCCAGGATGACCACCAGGCCGATGGAGCCGAAGACCACCACGCTGATGGGCAGGTCGCGCTCCGTGCGCTTCACGCCCTCGCTGCCAACACCTTCCTTCATGCTGCCCAGCGCGCCCTTGAAGGCCGAGATGATGGTGGGAATGGTCTTGAGGAGTGTGATGAAACCACCTGCGGCCACCATGCCGGCGCCGATCTGGCGCACATAGGCGTAGTAGATGGCGCGGTTCAATTCCGTGAATTCATGCGTGAGTGGGTTCCAGCCGTACTTGCCGGCGATGGCCAGATCCTTCATGTAGCCAAGCTTCACCAACTGGCCGGCGATAGTATCGCCAGGGACCAGCGAGGCCAGCAGCGGAATGATGCCGAGCCAGGCCAGGACGCCACCGGCCACCAGCAGGCCGCCGTTCTTGATGCCAAGGATGTAGCCCACGCCCATGTACTCCGGGGTGATGTTGGCGTTCACTGTGGCGGCAGGGAAGATCTTCGACTTCATGTCCGAAACCCAGGTCGGGGTTTCCGAGATGACATGCAGGATGAGTTGGCCCACGGCGTAGAGCAGGCCGAAGCCCAGGCCCATGTAGGCGGTCTTGGCCATGTCGCCGCCCTTTTCGCCGGCGATGAGTACGGCCGCGCAGGCCGTGCCTTCGGGGTAGGGCAGCTCCGCGTGCTCCTTCACGATGAGCGCCCGGCGCAGCGGGATCATCATGAGGATGCCCAGTACGCCGCCCATCAGGGCCAGGGTGAAGATCGTCCAGTAGTTGAAGAAGCTCGCGCCATTGGCCCCTGGCGTCAGGAACAAGAAGCCTGGCAAGGTGAACACCACGCCCGCGGCGATGGACTCACCGGCGCTGCCGATGGTCTGCACGATGTTGTTTTCCAGGATCGTGGAGCCGCCCAGTTTCTTGAGCAGCGAGATAGCCAGCACGGCGATGGGGATGGAAGCGGATACGGTCAAGCCCGCCCGCAAGGCCAGGTAGACCGTGGAGGCGCCAAAAATGATGCCGAAGATGACACCGAAAATGACGGCTTTAGGCGTGAACTCCGCCACCTGTTCGTCGTCGGAGACATAGGGCTTGAACTGGATTTCGTCGGACACGAATCCTCCATAATGAACGCGGGTTACCAATGGACTTGAACCCTTGATGCTACCTGTTTCCTGGTCTTCCCCAAAGCCCTGGGAGACGGCCATCGGATTCTTCCTGCAATGGTGTGAAACTGCTTGGATGGAGCCACTCATCACCAGCCGGGCCAACCCGGAGTTCAAGGCCTTGAAGGCCCTGGTCCAGGCCTCGGGCGGCCGCCGGACCCATACCCTGCTGTTGGGTGAAAAGCTCATCCAGGCCTGGCATGAGTCGCCCTATCGCGACCGCGGGAGGGCGGAGCGCCTGTTGATCCTGGAGGGCTCTGACCCCAGCGCGGCCTGGGTGGGCCCGCGGGTCCCCGCCACCCTGCTGGGGCCCAAGCTCATGGGCGACCTCAGCGAGGCGGGAAGTCCACCCACCCACGCGCTGCTCATCTCGCTGGGCCTCGATTCAGCGGGCCCATTGGCCGAACGCGTCATCGTGCCCTGGGGCATCCAGGATCCCGGCAACCTGGGGGCCATCCTCCGCAGCGCCGCGGCCTTCGGTTTCCAGGAAGCGCTGCTGGGCCCGGGTTGTGCCGACCCCTTCAGTCCCAAGGCGCTCCGAGGCAGCATGGGTGCCGCCTTCCTGCTGGCGGTGCGCCGCACCGAACACCTGCCGCTCGATGCAGGCGGCTGGTACGCCTTGGATGGCGGGCCTGGAGCATTTTCGTTGGCCGAGGCCGACCTCTCGGCACCCTTGCGTATTCTTGTCGGGAACGAAGGCCATGGCTGGCAGCACGACTCCTTGCCCGCCGCCGTGCGGCGCGTGGCCATCCCCACCCGCGGTGTGGAAAGCCTCAATGCCGCCGTGGCCGCCGGCATCGCCTGCTTTGAAGCTCAACGAAGGATGCACGGATGAAGCGATCCCAGTGGATTCAAGGGGCGGAAGCCGTCGGGCTCGGGGCGCTGGTGGCCGCTGCCTACCTGCTGCCTTTCCGGGGGCTGGCGCTTCTGGAAACAAGTCTGGCCCTCGTCTTTTCCCTGCTGATCATGTGGCGGGCCCTGGACCGTGAAACGCGGATGGGATGGCTCTACCTCGCCATGTTCCTCGGCGTCGCCACCGCCTTCTACTGGATGCCCGGGACCATCAAGGCCAAGGGCAATCTCAATTGGCCCACGGCGGCGTTCGCGGGCCTGCTTTTTTTCGCCTACGAATCCTTCGGCATCTGGTTGACCTGGCTCTTCGCGCGGCGCGCCTACCTGCGCAGCCGCAACGCCTGGGCCGCGGCCTTTGCCGCGGGCTTCGCCACCTTGGCCTGGGAATTCTTCGCTTTTCATGTCTACGAGTGGAGCTGGTCCGCCCCCCTCAGCGGCCTGCCCTTCCTCGCCCGCAGCGGCGCCTTTCTGGGGGCTTATGGCATCTCCGCCACATTGTGGGCCTTTGCCGCTTTCGGAATGGCGCGGAGGCTGGAGGGAGCTTCCTGGCTGCGGTCCCTGCGGGCGCCCGTCCTCTACGTGGCCCTGCTGGCAGGGCTCTCGGCAGCGTGGTATGCCCTGCCGCGCCAAGCGCCGCGGGAACTGGACGTGGTCATGGTGCAACCCGATTTCGAAGCGGGCTTGCGGCGGCCGGGCATGGAAGCGGACATGTGGGCCCTCAGCGATGCGGCCCTGAAGGAGGGCAGCCTGCCCCAACCCCAGCGCGCCACGCTGGTGCTGTGGCCCGAAAGTTCAGTGCTGGGGCAGAACCATCTGGCGCCGGAGCCGAGGCTCCCGGCCGAGGCGAGCCGCCGGGGCGTGGCCTGGCTCTTCGGCACCGAGGGCGGCCCGGGCTCCCTCCTGACCCTGAACCTCGTGCGGGGGGAGGCCCCCGGCCGGCCCAGCTTCATGCAGGCCAAGATCTTTCCCATGCCCTTCGGCGAGCGCATGCCGGGTCCCTCCGCGGTCCGGAACTGGCTGGACAACGCCCTGGGCTTCTATAGCCAGGAGCCCGGCGAACTTTCGGAGCGCAGCAGTTTTTCGGTGCCGACGCCGCAGGGCGAGGTCCGGGTTCACACTCTGATCTGCAGCGAGGCCACCATGCCGCTCCGCACCCGAGATGGGGTGGCCACCGCCGGGGGCGAGCTGTTGGCGAACCTCACCAATGACGGCTGGTTCGAACACACCCCCGCCACCAACCTCCACGCCGCGGAAATCCGGTTGCGGGCGGTGGAACTGGGATTCCCCATGCTGCGCTGCACCCTGACCGGCAAAAGCGGAGTCATGCATGAAGACGGCCGTTCGGAACTGTGGGGCGAGCCCATGAGCCAGGCCATCTACCGCTTCACCCTGGCCTGGTCGCCGGTCCGCACCCCCGCCCGCAGCCCCTGGCTGTTTCGAGGCTTGGTGCTGTTGTTCGCCGCAGGCACCCTGACTTTCGGATATCGCCACGCGGAGCGCCCATGACCGACCTGTCGACGCCACAACCCATAGTCAGCGCTAAGGGGCAGGTGGCTTTCGCCGACGAGACCTGGAGCATCGACCCGAAGGAGCTGCAAATTTTTTTCCAGGCTGAGGCAGTCTTCTGGACCGCCAACCGGACCCTCAAGCAGTGGCGCCATCTCCTGGCCTGTTCGCGGCTGCTGACAGCCCGTCTCCAGCCTGGCGACGGCAAAGGGGGTAGGCTGGTGGGCACCACCCGCGTTTGGTCCGATCAGGCCTACGAAGCCAAGCTCTACGACGTGGTCACCGCCAAGGACATGATGGGCCTGGGGATCGCCACCACCCTGGTGGAGTGGTCGCTGCGCCACCCCGGGGTCGGCGACGTGCAGCGCTTCGTGCTGGAGACCCGCGACGCGATGAATCTCTACACCCGCTTCGGCTTCAAACGCTCCGAGGAACTGGAGACGGTGCACATGCGCGTGGACGCGGCAGAGCTGCATGAGCGCGGGCTCCGCCAATGAGGCCCCTGATCCTCGCCTCCGGCTCGCCCCGCCGCAAACAGTGGCTGGAATCCCTGAGCCTTCCCTTCGAGATTGCCGCGCCGGACATCGATGAAACCCCGCGGCCCGGCGAGCAACCGGAGGACCTGGTCCTCCGCCTCGCCCAGGAGAAGGCCGCGCTCATCGCCCATGGGAACCCCGGCCGTTGGGTGCTCGCGGCGGACACCACAGTGGCGGTGGATCACCACACCCTGAACAAACCCGAGGACCTGGAGGACGCCGTGCGGATGCTGAGCCTCATCCAGGGCCGGCGCCACGAAGTCCACACTGGAATGTGCCTGCGGCGCGACCAGGAAATCCACGCCTTCATAGACACCGCCGAAGTCTTCCTCAGGCCCATCAGCGAAGCGCAGGCCCGCTGGTACGTGGCCACCGGGGAGCCCATGGACAAGGCCGGGAGCTACGCCGCCCAGGGCATCGCCGCCCTGTTTATCGAGCGCATCGAAGGAAGCTTCGCCACGGTGATGGGCCTGCCGGTGGAAAGGCTCTCGGAACTCCTGGGCAGGCTCGGGCTGCTGACGAAGTGGATCGGAATGCCCTGAGGCTCCAGGCCCTCTAGCCCTTGAATTCGTCCGGGCCTTCCTGCTTGCGGTCCTTGGGGTTGAAGTCGTCCATCATGCGGTACTTCACGCCCTCCACATCCTTGAACTGCCCGGCGCGGATGGCCCAAAGCGCGAACATCACAAAGCCCGCGGCAAAGGCGACGCCTACGGTGGTGAAGACGATGATGAGGGTCCAGTGCGTGGTTTCCACCTGCCCCTCCTTTCTGGAAATGTTGCGGTGAGAAGCATCCAAGACATCGGCCTTTGGCCGACATAAGGCGCAGTAACGTCCTGGCCAGAGAAGTGCTGGCCACGACGCAACTGTGCCTAATTGTTCGCCACCAGGAAGAGGTTGAACTTCCAGGCGATGAGCAGCGGCACGGTCATGATCAGGAGGAACATGATGAGGGCGCGGGCGAGGATCCAGTTCTGCTTCAGGATCTCCAGCACCGAAATCGGAGGATCCGCCGCGGGTCCGCCGCTGGGTTCTTGCTCGGAATGAAGGTTCTCGGTCATGGCGGTTCTCCCGGCGGTGCTGGGTTTAGCTCTCCGCCACTTCGCCGAACATGCCTACGAGATAGAGCACGCCGAAGAAGAAGAGGTAGAAGAGCACGTAGCGCAGCATCACGGTGTAGCTGTTCAGTTTTGGTTCTGCGGCTTTCTTGGGCGCGGCCATTCCAGCCTCCTTACAAGTTTTCGGTGGTGGCCTTGAATTCGGCCAGGGCGTCCAGGAAGGGGCGCTTGTCCTTCATGGTGAAGAAGAACATGCCCACCTTCCGCTTGTCGGTGTTCTTGCGCAGCTTGGGATTGCGGGTGCCCTCCAGCCGCTCGCGGATCATGAGGTTGCCGGTACGGTAGTGGCAATCGTTGATGGCGCAGCCGCAGACGAAAGTCGCATCGGCGCCGTTGGCGAGGGCCAATTCCATCTGGGTGGGCTTCACCATGCCCGAGCAGGGCAGGATGATGATCTTGGTTTCGGGGTCATCAGTGAGCGCCCGCTGGGCGTCGATCATCTCCTGGATAGGGATGCTGCGTTCGCAGACGAAGCCAACGATCACACGAGGTTTCTTGGGGGTGGTTGCGGTCATCTGATCACTCATTAGGCACCCGACTTCAAGAGGGCCAGCACGTCGGCATCGATGGACTTGGACAGATTCTGCGGAAGCTCGATGGCCTGGAAGGGGCAGGCGCCCACGCAGACGCCGCACTCCGAGCAGCGGGCGGCCTGCACCACTGCGATGAGCTTGAACTTCGAGCCCGGCGCGCGCTCCTGCATAGTGATCGCTTCGAAGGGGCAGTCCAGCGAGCAGAAGGTGCAGCCCGTGCACTTGGCGTCGATGACCTCGGCGATGTTGTCGCGGCGGTCCTTGGGGTAGAAGGGCGCCACGAAGAGCAGCAGGGTGGCCCCGCCCAGGATGAACCAGGCCCAGTTCACGCCCACCTTCTCAATGAGGTAGTAGGGGAACAGGTACCAGGCATCGTAGCGGATGGTCTGGACCAGGTAGCCGATCTGGGCCGGCGCGTCGGAGGCGATGTAGTTCTGGTCCACCGCCAGCACGGGATACCGGGCGATGAGTTCCTGGGTTACGTTCACGGCCGGGTAGACGCCCGCGGCCACCAGGATGAAGCCCAGGGTCAGGAAGTTCACCGCGCGGCTGGGGGTCACCACCGGCTCATGGAGGCGGATGAAGTGCATCCAGATGAGCCAGAAGATGAACGTCGCGCCGCCGATGTGGAAAAAGAAGAAGCGCGTCAGTGTGAAATCGCGGATGGCCTCGCCACCAATGAAGAAGGTCGACAGGCTCGCGCCAATGAGCGGGACCGCCTCGAGCCATTTCTGGGTCCACACGGTCAAGGCGTAGGCCCGGGCGTCCCACACTAGCAGGTAGCCCGTGACGCCCACGAAGAGCACGAAGATGAGCAGCAGCACGCCCGATACCCAAGGCAGCCAGCGCCAGGCCCGGTGCCGGTCCGTGAAGTAGACGCGGAGCATGTGCAGGACGGTGGTGATCATCATGGCCGCCGCGCCCCAGCGATGGATGCCCCGCACCACGGCGCCGTAAGGGATGCCAGTCTCGGGCGAAACCGCCACCACCACCGCGTTGCCGTTCTTCAGTAGCAGGTGGCCGCTGGCGTCCTTCAGGAGCACCGGCAGGGAAGTGATGTAGTTCACCGAGGTCCAGGCCCGGTCCAGGGTCGGGATGTAGTACATCCAGAGCATGATCCCCGAGAAGATCAGGAACCAGAAGGTGTAGAGCGGCAGGGCGCCATGGAAGTAGAGCGGATTATTCTCCTGGGTGGTCAGGAAGTTGAGCCCCTTTTCGAGGCTGACCGTGAGGTTCTTGGTGAGCTGGAGGAACTTCTTGTACATGCCGGGCCCCTACTCTGCCACGCGGGTCTTGAGGCGCGTGAGATAGGCCACGCCCACCTCCATGGCCGCGGCAAAGACGAATGCCCAGCCCAGCCACCTCACGACGTTGAACTGTTGGAAGGGATTGTCGTTGGTGCTGACGCCATGGTTGATGCCCTGGATGTAAGGGATGTCCGCCACCGTGGGGTAGAACTTCGTGATGGTGCCATCCACGATCTTGTTCACCACGGCGGGGGCATTGGCCTGGCGCAGGGTGCCGCCGGCCGGAGCCTCGTGGAGCACATCGTGCATCTCCGCGCTGATGCTGTTGGCGCCAAGGACGAAGAATATCCCCAGGCCCACAACCATGAAAATGGTGCCGAAAACGCTGCGGGTTTTCACGGTCAACCCCTCGAAGAATCAGAATGGATCAAGAAGAAACGATCGGCCCAGCGGTCGAGCCAGGGCCGCGGGAGATTAAGAGATCCCTTGGCCTTCTCCTCGGCGTAGACCACGATGGCCAGGCCTGTCAGCAGAAGCAGGAAGATCGATCCGGCGGTGATGATCGCCACGTAGGCGAGGAAGGTCGGCCCCGCGAAGAAGGCCTTCCAGCGCGCGATGGCCTGGCTCAGGAACACGATCCCCAGGACCACTGCGGTCCATTTGCTGATCTGGATCCTGCGCCGGTCGTACATCTCAGGCCCCCACGGGCTTGGCTTTGGCGGCGAGCTTGGCCGCGACCGCAGCCTGCTCGGCGTCCTTCTTGGAGGCCCAGCGCACCAGTCCGATGGCCGTGCCAAGCACAATGCAGGCCAGCCAGCCGAACACATGCAGCTTCCAAAGCTCCACGCCTTTGGGATGGCCGCTGGCCAGGGCGTCCGCAGGCGTCATCCAGAGGTTCAACATGGGGCGCGTCTGTTCCAAATGGTCGAAGGCCACATCCAGGGTCATCCCCTTGTTGGCGGCCATGAGTTGCGCCGCGGCGGCCTTGGCGGGCTGGTTCCATTCGCGGATGTCGCCAAAGTAGTGATAGAGGGTGTTCGCAGACATCGCGATCAGGATGAAGGCCACAAAAAAGAGGTGGAAGGTCTCCCACCACTTCTTGTTGTCGCGCTTCATCACATAGCCCCAATCCTGGAAATAACCCACCAGAAGAAAGAGCCCCGCAGAGTAGTACCAGAGCGGCGCATCGCGGTGGATGTCGGCGATGCCGTTGATGATCAGGAAGCTGAAGACGATGAAGTAGATCAGGCCGCCGATGCCGATCCAATTGGCGATCTGGCGCTTGCCCCATTCCTTTTCGGGCCGCAGGTCCAGGAAGAGCGCCGCCAGCACCAGGGCGGGCACGCCCACGGTCAGTACCGTGGCCAAATAGGGGTCCTGCAGTTTCAACATGTGATACATGGCCAGGAAGTACCAGTCGGACAGGATCGGATTGGGCGTCACTTCGGGATTGGCTGGGCTGCCCTGGGCCGCCGGGATCATGATGACCACCGCCAGGATCACCGCGAAGACCGCGAACTTGGCCCAGTGGCTGATGTTCATGCGCTTGAAGCCGCGGTGGTAGACCCGCAGTTCGAAGAAGATCATCGGCACAAAGCTGAGCAGGAAATGGAAGGCGTAGAAGCGCGTCACCGTCGCGGGGCCGATGGACGTGCCGCCCAGGAGGATCTGGGCCGTGGTCTTGCCTTGGTTGGTGGCGTTGATGAAGGCCCCACCGGGGATCCAGGCGGGGTTCTTGTCCAGGTAGGTGGGGAAGGTGGCCATGACCTTGGTCGCCCACAGGGCGCGCTGGTTCCAGATCAACAGGTAGCCGGTGAGGCCTGAGTACATGCCGATGATGAGGAGCAGCATGGCGATGATGAAGCTCAGTTCGTAGGGCTTCTTGTAGTCGCCGGTGAACCAGATGCGGTAGCACTTCATGGTCGCCAGGATGATGAAGGCGTCCGCGCCGTACTTGTGCAGACCGCGCACCAGGGCGCCGATGGGCAGCAGGCCCCACTTCCAGTTGGCCTGGATCTCCTCCACCGAGCGGAAGGCCTGATCGGTGACCGGGATGTAGTAGATCATCAGGATCACGCCGCTGATGATCACGATCATCCAGACCCAGTACCACATGCCGCCCAGGCTGTACCAGGGGTTAGTCTTCGCCTTTTCGGTATGGGACTCGTCGAAGAGGTCCATCTTGTCCCAGCGTTCCACGAGCCAACCCCAGAGACTGGGGCCCAGGTTCCAGAACCAGTGCCACAACTGGCCGACTACGCCCCGCTGGGGCAGGAGGCTCCGGAACCAGGCCGGGCGGCCCAGGAGCCAGAGGATGATGCGTTCGAGAAGGTTAGCCAACGCCGCCTCCTTCCGTGTCGGTGATGACGATCTGGCCGTCCTTGATGTCGAACTTCATGAAGCGCGGAGGTCGCGGGGCTGGGCCCGAAACAACCTTGCCCCGCAATAGGGTGCCGGTGCCGTTGTCCTGCTTGCGGGTGGGGTCGTAGACCGATAGATGGCAGGGACAGGCGAAGTAGGGATGGACGGGTTCCGGGGGCTTGTAGTTGTACCCGCCCTGGAGCTCGGAGGGGTTGGTGATGAAGTTGAAGGTGCAGCCCAGGTGCGGGCAGATGCGCTGCACCACCACAAACCAGGTCTTCTGGTCGCCCGGGTCCACGCCGGGCACGTCATTGGGCAGGCGCACCACGAAACCCGGAATCTTGGCGCCCTGGGTCTTCCGGGAGCTGTACTCCACGGAGGTCCGGACATAGATGAAATCCTTGGAGTCCCAGGGGTTCTTCAAATCCGCCAGGTTGGCCACGATCTGGTCGGCGCTGCCGGCCTCGTCGGGTGGCGCCATGGTGGCCTTGAGCCCCCCGGCCATGGTGGGCTTGAAGTAGCGCAGGATGGTGTGGACCGCCAGGAGCGCACCCCCCAGGATCGGGATGGTGGTGGCTCCTTTGAGGAACAGGCGTCTTTGATTGTCGGTCAGCATGTCGCCCTCACTCGTGCTCATAGGTCTTGCTGCGCACGCCGTCTACCAGCATCCAGCGCTGTTCTTCCGTCAGCAGCCCCCGCCAGGAAGGCATGGCGGACCACTGGTGGACGTAGAGGCTGAGCGCCTGGGAGGACATGGTGTCCCGGATGGACTGGGGGATCCTGCGGAACTGGCCGCCTTCAGAGATGCGCCAGTACAGGAACTCGTCCGTGGTTTCCGCCAGGGCCTTCCGGTTCTGGAAATTGAAGGGCATGGGATTCAAGGTTTTGCTCAAGGGGCCGTTGCCCTTGGCGATGTCACCATGGCAGACACTGCAATTCTCGCCATAGATCTTCCACACATCGGCGAAGTGGGTGATGCTCTTGCCGGCGATGGAGCGGCTCCAGGCGTAGTAGATGGAATCCCACACCGGCACCACGTCACCGGACACGAATTCCATGCCGCCGCGCTGGGTCTGGATGGAGTCGATCCAGCCGAGGCCCAGCCTGTATTGGATCCGGCCGCTGGCGTCCTTCAGTGGCTTCTTGTCCTGGCCCAGCACAGGTCCGGGATGCTGGATGATTTTGGGATGGGCGACGCCCAGCTTGTCGGGCATCGACCCCTGGGCGATGAGCTGGTAGAGCTGCCCCGGAGTCCGCTCGAAACGCCAATCGCGGTCGAGGAAATTCGGTCCGTTCAAGGGTTTGATCTCCGGCAACCGCCCCTGCTTCTCGAGATCTTTGCGGAGCACCTGTTGCTCCTCGGGCAGGCTGGCCTCCTTGGCGAGGTCGAACCGTTCCTGGGCCGTGTAATAGGTGCCGTGGCAGGTGGCGCAATTGGCGGTGAAGACCTGGCGCCCCTTGAGGGCCGAAGGCATGTTGTTCGGATAGAACACCGAATCCGATCCGATTTCCAGGGCGGGGGCACC
>JANXPB010000132.1 GCA_025357545.1 Holophagaceae bacterium | reverse complement strand
GGCTCCGCTGGCGGCACGGGCGAAACCGGTGGCACAGGAGGGACCGGCGGGACCGGCGGGACCGGCGGGCGCTGGGCCTGCACGGCGCCGGTAGCCAGGAGGAGGGCGAGCGGAAGGATCAGGGAGCGTCGCATGGCGGTTCCGATGGCAGATGGCAAAGAGTCGAAGGAGGGCCTGACTAGCAGTCTACGGGCTGGCCCTGGACCCGGTTAGACAAGTCTTTCATTCAATGTGGATGCTGCCGTCTTGGGTCCGCAGGCTGATCTTCTGCTCCCGTCCCGGTAGGGTGGCCTTCAGTTGGTGGGCCTGTTGCTCCTCCACCCGGGCGCCCGGCGCGTTCAAATTGATGCGCCCCTCGCCGGTTTGAGCCTCGATGTGGCCCTTGGCCGATCCAAGCCGCACCCGGATGGGTCCGTCCACGGTGTGGAGGCTGATGCCTTCGCCCCAGCCGTCGAGTCCTTCTGCTTCTATGCGGCCATCCACCGTGGACATTTCGATGCCTCCAGCCACCCGGATCAAGTGGATGGGGCCATCCACGGACCCGCCCTTGATGCGCGCGTTCAAGTCGGTCCCTTCGATGCGGCCATCCACGGTGTGGGCGTAGACCTCCCCCTTGATGCGCTCCACCCGGATAGCTCCGTCCACGGTTTCACACCGGGCGAACCCTTCCAGGTTCCTCACCTCGACGGCCCCGTCCACGCTGTGGACCGCGAGATTCAGGCGACGGGGAACTTTCAAGGTGAGGTGGCAATAGGCCGACCGGTAAAACCCAAAATGGGTGATGTGTTTCGGTGGGATGACCCGGATCTCCAACCCGCCTTCCCTGGGATCCATCCTCAGTTCGCAGCGCTCCCCGCGGCTGCTCTCCTTGAATTCAGCCTGGAGCTCGACTTCTTCCTTGTCCCACCCCTCGACCCGCACGGCACCATCGACTTGGTTCACCCAGAGGTTGGCGCCAAAGGGCAATTTGGCGCTGCGAGATTCGGTGGTGGGGTCCCCCGCCAGCAGCAGCGTGGCTGAGAGGAGTGAGAGCGCGATTCGCATGGGACCTCCTGAGTGGTCTGCTCCGGAAACGCACGGGTGGGGTTTTTGGGTTAGGCACGTTAATCTCAAGGGTTCCGGGAGCCCGCCATGTCCGTCTACATCCTCTCTGCGGCCCGGTCCGCTGTGGGTTCCTTCGGGGGTGGGCTGAAGCCACTGAATTCAGTGGAACTGGGGAGTTTGGCCCTTCTGGAGGCGCTGCACCGCGCGGGTGTCGCAGCGGACCAGATCGGGGACGTAGTCCTGGGGAATGTCCTGCAGGCGGGCTCGGGCCAGAATGTCGCCCGGCTGGCGGCCCTGAAGGCGGGCCTCCCGTTTTCGACCCCCGCCCACACACCCAACCAAGTGTGCGGCAGCGGGCTGAAGGCTGTGGCCCTGGCGGCCCAGAGCATTACGGCGGGGGACGCCGAATTCGCCCTCGGCGGCGGCACCGAGAGCATGAGCAACGCGGCCTACCTGCTGCCGGCGGCCCGTTGGGGGGCCCGCATGGGCCACACCCAGCTCATCGACAGCATGATCCAGGACGGCCTCTGGTGTGGCCATGGGGACACCCACATGGGGATCACCGCCGAGGCCATCGCGGCCAAGTACGGGATCACCCGCGAAGCCCAGGACGCCTTCTCCCTGGCCAGCCAGCAGAAGGCCGCCGTTGCCCAGGCCGCGGGAAAATTCGATCGGGAAATTTTCGCCGTGACCCTCAAGGGCAAGAAAGGCGACACGATCTTTTCAAAGGATGAGTTCATCAAAACCGACGCCACCGCTGAGGGTTTGGCCAAGCTCAAACCCGCTTTCATGAAAGACGGCAGTGTCACCGCCGGCAACGCCAGCGGCCTCAATGACGGCAGCGCCGCGCTGGTGCTGGCCTCGGAGGCCGCGGCGAAGCATGCGAAGCCCATCGCCCGGATCCTGGGTTTCGCCCAGGCGGGCATGGACCCGGCGACCATGGGCCTGGGGCCCGTGCCGGCCATCCGGAAGCTACTGGCAAAGACCGGCGTGAAGCTTGGGGACATCGACGTGTTCGAACTGAACGAAGCCTTCGCAGCCCAGAGCCTGGGCGTCCTCCACGACCTGCCGGAACTGGATCCCGCCAAGGTAAACCTGCGTGGCGGCGCCATCGCCATCGGGCACCCCATCGGCGCCAGCGGCGCCCGAATCCTCACGACCCTGTTGCACATCCTCCAGGATGAAAACAAGAAGCTGGGCCTGGCGGCCCTCTGCGTCGGGGGTGGGCAGGGCGTGGCGATGTTGGTGGAGCGGCTTTGAATTTCACGAACCGCGACGGGCGCGCTGATTTTTCTCTTTCGCCGGATTTTGTGCCATTCGCGGTTAAATCGTAGTCGATGATCACCCTCACCCACGTCGGCAAGCAGTACGACCGCATCCATACCGCCCTGTCGGACGTGAGCTTCGCCATCGAGCCGGGTGAATTCATCTTCTTGACCGGCCCCTCCGGAGCTGGGAAATCCACCCTGCTGAAACTGATCTTCCGGGAGCAGGTGCCCAGCACCGGTGAGATCGTGGTGGCGGGCCACCGGCTGGCGTCCATGCCTGCCAAGGAGATCCCCTACTTGCGGCGGAAGCTGGGGGTGGTGTTTCAGGATTTCAAGCTCATCCGCACCATGACGATCTTCGAAAACGTGTCCTTCGTCCTGCGCATTCTGGGCGTGCCGTTCGCCGAACAGAAACAGCGCACCTTCCGTGCATTGAAGCTGGTGGGCCTCCAGCACAAGCTCAGCAGCTACCCCCTTCAGCTGTCGGGCGGCGAACAGCAGCGCGTGGCCATCGCCCGAGCGTTGGTGAACGACCCGCTGGTGCTGCTCGCGGACGAGCCCACGGGCAACCTGGATCCGGACCTTGCTGCGGAGATCATGACCCTCTTTGAACGCATCAATGTGCAGGGCACCACGGTGCTGGTGGCCACCCACGACCGCAGCCTCATCCAGAAGATGCGCAAGCGGGTTTTGGGGCTGGATCACGGTCGTCTGGCTTTCGACCAGCCCGCGCCCGCCAGCACCGTGGTGGTTTAAGCCTGGTTCTCTTCGGCTCGGTGGGCGGCAGCCAGAGCTGCACTTCCGATAAGTCTGTTCACGAACGACTTGATTGACCCTGGCGCGCTCCCTGGAATGTTATTACAATGTTATAAGAGGTTGCCATGCTCCAGAAAAAACTCACCAAAGTCGGCAACAGCTACGCGCTGATCCTCGACAAGCCCCTGATGGATATGGCGGGGATCAGCGTCAATGAGCCGGTGGCGGTGTACTCGGATGGACACGGGCTGGTCGTGGTTCCGGTTTCCGGAATGGTCCGTGATTTCGATGGGGCCAAAGCCCATGTCTTCGAGCACCATGAGGATCTGCTGCGACGATTGGCGAAATAGTGGGAGAGCCGTTTTTCCTCGAGCCGGCGGAGGTTGGGGACCTGCACGGAGAGACCATTCGCAGGCATGGAGGACCGAGCGGGATCCGGGACATGGGCGGGCTGGTATCCGCCGTAATGGCCCCCAGAAACCATTGGCATTACACCGGAGGGGATCTTTACGATCTGGCGGCGGTTCTGATGGTTCACCTCGCCCGAAACCATCCCTTCGTGGACGGCAACAAACGTGTCGCGGTGGCATCTGCCCTTGCATTCCTCGCTATGAACGGCAAGCGCATTGGGGCCAATGCGGACATCCTAGAATCCCTTACGTCGACTGCCGCTCAAGGTCGACTGGAACCTGAAGTGCTCGCCTCGGCCCTCCGGTCGTTGCCAATTCTGGATTGACCCATGGCCCAGCCCCTCTTCGACGCCCGCTTCCTCATCTCCGCTTCCGACATGAAGCAATTGGGCGTCTGCCATGCGGAGGTGGCGTTTATTGGTCGCTCCAATGTGGGGAAGTCCTCGCTGTTGAACGCGCTCACGAACCACAAGCAGTTGGCGCGGGTGTCCAAGACCCCAGGTCGGACGCGGCTCATTAACGTGTTTCTTACCGGGAAGGACCGGTGGATCGTGGATCTGCCTGGCTACGGGTTTGCCACGGGCCCCGCCAAGGAGCGCGCGGGTTGGGAGCAGATGATCAGCGGCTATCTGACGGGTCGAAAAACACTGCGGATGGTTTTCGTGCTTGTAGATGCGGAAGTCGGCCCCACCAAACTGGACCTTCAGAC
>JANXPB010000115.1 GCA_025357545.1 Holophagaceae bacterium | reverse complement strand
TCGGCGATGGCCAAGGTGGGCAGCCCGTGGTGGCTGAGGGCTTGCACGTCCGCAGCCGGTGCCAGGAAACCCGTGGCGCCCTGGGCTTTGGCCAGTCCCGCCTCCTCATCGTTCATCACAGCCACCAACCGGGGCAGGTTCGAATGGATGAGAGCGTTCAGGGCCGGGGGCAATTCAGCGGTGTGGAGCAGGAAGGCCACGCCGGCTTCCCGGGCCGCCGCCAGGACGCCATCGGCGCCACCCCGCAGGCCGCGCAGGTCCAGTCCGAGTTTCGCGTTGCCGCGTACCGCAGTGGCCAACTCCTGCAGACGCTCTTTCAACCTCGCCGGATCTGGAAAGGCCTCGGTGCGGGGCAGCGCCCAGCCACCCGCGCGGAGGAATGCCGAGCTCAAGTCCAGGGAACCCGGTGCCTGCCAGCCCTGCAGCCACACCAGTGATTCATCGAGAAAAAGGGCCTCGGCCACGTGGGACTCCCGGAAAATGCGAAGCCCAGCACCCGGGACGCATACCACAAGCGTGCAGGAAAAGGCCGGTGACAATGGGCACCGATTCCCCGTCCAGCCCCATTGGCATTGAGAATTCGCTAGCTCCGAATCAGTGGTGTCCGAAGGTCTTCTCGCCGGCCTTGATGGGCGCCGTCAGCCGGTTCCGGGGCGGCGGCAAGGGGCACGTGGCGTAGGGTGTGAAGGCGCAGGGCGGGTTATAGGCCTGGTTGAAGTCGAGGACCACCTTGCCGTCCTTGGGCATCGCCGAGTAGAGGAAGCGACCGGCGGGATAGGTGGTCTTGCCGCTGGTCTGGTCCCGGAAGATGAAGAAGAGCCGCGGCTCCGCCGGATCCTCGATGACCGGCTCCAGCGTGAATTCCTTACCGCGCAGCTTGAATTTCACGTAGCCCGGCGCCTGCATGTCGTCCGTGGTGTCGAGCACCGTGGGGATCTGGACGGTCTTCGGCGAAGCGTAGGGGATGAAGTCGGCCACCACCCGGTAGGCAGGGTCCGGCGCGTAGTAGGCAATGCCCTTGAAGCCCAGGCGCACCGCACTTTTCGCATCCTTGACGCGGATGCCGAAGCGGTCGCCCCGTTTGATCACGAAAAACGCAAGATCGCCGGTGCCAAGAATGTCCGCCTCGCCGTCCGCGTCGCTTTTGAGAATCTGGTCCGCGAGGGGTTGGCCCTTCAAGGTGAGTCCACTGTTGGCACCCACTTTCACGCGCACGACGCCCTTCTCCAGAACGAAGCTCCCCGCTCGGGCCACGGCCTTGCCCGGCGGCAGCGGCACCGCGCAGGAGGGATCTGAGCCAAAGGAGTTCTCGCCTGCCTTCAGCCAATGCAGGCCCACCAGCGTGAGCCAACCGTTCTCGCTTGCCAGCCGGTCATGGCGTTGCTTCCGCCACTTGGCCTCGAGTTCCTTGAAGGACGGCGGTTCAGGCGCCGTGAGGGCGGGCGGAAGCAAGGGAAGCAGGAATAGCAAAGACCACCTCCGGGGAGGACCAACATCTCCAGGATCGGAGCATCGGATCTTCCGGTCCACAATGAAACCTACGGAGTCCAAATGTCCTCGATGCGTTCCATGACCGCCTACGCCGAATTGACGCGCCCCTTGCAGCAAGGGCAGCTCCGTCTGGCCTTGCGAAGTGTCAACAGCAAGTCCCTGGACCTGAACCTGCGGGTGCCCCCGGCGCTGTTTCCGCTGGAAGCCGGGCTGCGCGCCGCCGTGCGAGGTGCTGCCCAGCGGGGGAAGCTGGACCTGACTTTGGAGATCCAGGATGAGCCGGGGCTCGAACCCCAACTGAACCGCCCCCTGCTGCGCGCCGTCGCCAAGGCCTGGCTGGAGGATGCTGAATGGTTGAAGTTGCCGGCCCTTTCGGCCGATGCCTTCTTCCGCATGCCCGGCGCGTGGCTTGCACCCGGCAGCGACCTGGCCGAGCGCCTGGAAACTCCCGTGCTCACAGCTTTGACGGAACTCCTGGCCCTCTGGAATGCAGGGCGGTCGATGGAGGCGGAGCGTCTGCGGCCTGCCTTCGATGCGAATCTTGCGGAGCTGGTGCGGCTGCGCGAAGTGCTGCAGCAGGAAGCCGAGGCCCAGGCGCTGGCATTGCCGGACCTCTACCGCCAGCGCCTGGACCAGGTGTTGAAGGATGCCCAGCTGGCGGGCCAACTGCCGGTGGAACGGGTCGTGGCGGAAGCTGGGGCCCTGGCCGAACGCCAGGATGTGCGCGAAGAGTTGGTGCGGTTGACGGCCCATCTGGATGATTTTTCCGAGCGGCTCGCCAAGGGGAAGCTCGAAGGCCGGGCCGTGGACGTCTGGTGCCAGGAGGTCCTACGGGAACTCAACACCTGCGGCTCGAAGTGCAAGCGCCTCGCCATGACCCGGGCAGTGATGGCAGCCAAGGGCGTCCTGGATCAGATTCGCGAACAGGCCGCGAATCTGGAATAGCGCACCCTTGGGCCCGATGAGAGGTTCAGTTGTGTAAATCCCAATCCAGGCTTGAACCGAGGGGAAGGGAGGACTTCACCTGCAACGTTCCTTTTGACAGCAGCTCGGGAATGTTCAAGGTTTCCGCATTCAGCACCAGATCAGAGCCGGTCTCTTCCCCGGTAAACAGTCCCACCCAGGCGTCCCGCCCCACCCGTTTGGCGGCATAAAGGCAACGATCCACCACAGCCACGACCCGCTCCCAATCGATGGCCTGGGGCAGTTCCGGAATCAAGGGGTAGAGCGCGAGACCCGAAGAGCAGGTAAGGCGCAAGGACTTGCCGTCCCCGATGTTGAACCCATGCAGGGCCACCTCGGAACGGATGCGTTCCACCAGGATGGTGGAGTCCCGGCAGCAGACATTGCGGGCCACGACGAGGAATTCCTCGCCACCCCAGCGCACGATCGTATCCGTGTCACGGGTGGCTTCCTTCATGATCTCGCCCATCTGGTGGAGCACCTTGTCACCGGCGGAATGCCCGTGTTCATCGTTCACGAGTTTGAAGTGGTCCAGGTCCACCATGATGAAGAGCAGATCGATGTTCAGGGCGGTGCGGTCCTTGCGCGGGCCTTTCACCTCGTGGAAGACCCGGTTCACGATGGCCACGTCCTCGGGCATGCATTCACCCAGGAACCGGCGGTTCCGCAGTCCCGTCAGGGGATCCGTCAGGCTCTGATTGCGCAGAGCCTCATTCGCGCCTTCCAGCGCTTCATTGGCGAATTCCATAGCTTCATTCGCGGCTTCCAGTTCCTTAGTGCGCTCGGCGACCTGGGCTTCGAGCAGCCGGTTCTGCTGTTGCAGGGCGAAGATCCGCCAGCGCACGACCAGCCCGATCAGGCCTAGGATGCCCAGCCCTAGCAGCGTCCGGAACCACCAGGTCTGCCACCAGGCCGGCAGCGCCTTGAATTTGAAGGCTGCCAGGGGTCCCCAGGCCCCCTGCCCCACCCGGGAGCTGACCTCCAGCCGGTATTGGCCCGGCGGCAGAGCGGGATACCGTGCCTCGCGGGTTTCCGTCAGATGCCATTCGGATTCCAGCCCCACCAACCGCACCCGTTGATGCACCGCCGGCTCCCGCAGGAAGCTGAGGCACACAAAGCGGGCTTCCAGCGTATTTGAACCATAGGGCACCTGAGCTGCGTTCGATTCCGGCGGATAGGCATGTTTGCCCAGCTTCAGGGAGGTCAGCAACGTGGGGGGCGGCTCGGCCAGGCCCTTGTAGGCTTCGGCGTTGAAGCGCGCTAGCCCCGTGCTGGTGCCGATCCATACATCCCCGTTGTCCTCTGGGAGGAAGGCCATGTTGTCGCAGTCCTCGCCTACCAGACCTTCCGCGACCCCAAAATGGTCGATCCCTGCCGGTCCGACCAGATCCACGCCCTTTCCTGTGCCGATCCAGATGCCGCCCCTGGTGTCCTCACCCGTCAGATACACCATGTCTTCCATCAGCCCCGTGCTGGTGTCGAGCTGTCTCAGCACTTTGAGCGTGCCCCCTTCATAGCGGGCCTTGGTCAGACCGAAGGGTTCATTATAGGAAATCAAAAGATCGCCGGCCCTGGTGGACCTGATGTAGGCGGCATGATCCTGTTTAAGCCCATCCTGGGCAGTGAAGCGCCGCCACCGGCCTTGTTCCAACCTCGCCAGGCCCCGTTCCCCCGGCACCCAAAGCCGCCCGGCAGCGTCAAGGTGGACATCGCTGATGTACTCGGTGGGAATGCCCAGAGGCAGCTCCACCCGCTCGAATTTCAAGCTGCCTTTCCCCGGAGGCGC
This sequence comes from Holophagaceae bacterium, assembly GCA_025357545.1. Lineage (GTDB taxonomy): Bacteria > Acidobacteriota > Holophagae > Holophagales > Holophagaceae > JANXPB01. The sequence goes on along the minus strand of JANXPB010000115.1, from coordinate 19,623 downwards.
TTTGAAAAGACCCGCCCCATCGGTTGCGGCCCAAAGGATCCCCTGAAGGTCCAGCTTGAGTCTGAAGATGCGTTTGGCGGATACATCCGGGCCCAGTTCCAGGCGCCTCAGCGCTTTTCGTTTTAAATCGCATCTGAGCACTTCGTTGCCAGGGACACCGGCCAGGTAAAGGTCTCCGTCGGCCCCTTGGACCACCGCGCGGATGACGTGGCCCTGGGTTCCGGGAAGGACTTCCCAACCCTGGGCGGTGGCCTTGGCAAGCCCATTGTCCGTGCCCACCCAGAGTTGCCGGTCCCGGTCCCGGAAAATGGTCCAGATGACCCCGCTGGGCAAGCCGTCGGCCTGGGTATACACGCGCCAGACTCCACGGCCCAGCAGTCGGAAGACCCCCACGGAACCTATCCACAGGGAACCTTCCCGGTCCTCCATCACGGTTCGGCACCAGGAGGTCGGCAATCCTTCTTTCGTCCCCATGAGCGACCAGGAGTCTCCCTCCAAATGGGCCAGGCCCTTCTGGGTGGGCACCCAGATGTCTCCCTTCCGGCCGGTGATCAGGAACCCTCGGCCGCTGATCACGGAGAAAGGCACCGTGGCCTGGCGGAACCCGGCTGCCCCGGGATCCAGCACCCACAAACTGCGAGGGGTGCGGGCCCAAACGCGGCCAAGGCGTCGATCCTCTCCTTCTCCAGGCCCGGAGGCAGGTCGAAGGCTCTCCAATTGCGGTCCTCATGGGCCAGCACGTGGGCTTTCCCATCCCAGATCGCCACCCACATGGTGTTCGAGGTCAGCCCACCGAAAAGCGCGGTGGCCTCCCCTTTGGGTGAGCCCTCGGCGCGGGTGAACCGCCCGGTCGGATCCTGGACATAGGGCCCTTCGTGCGTCGCCACCCAGAACCCTCCAGGACCGCTGGCCAGCCCTTCGATGGGGACCATCGGCAGTCCCATCGCTGCGGAGATCGGATTGAAGGTATGGCCATTCCACCGGGCCAGACCCCTGCGTGTGCCGACCCACAGGCCTCCTTGGGGGTCTGTGGGTCGGCAGGATATCGCTCGAGGGCAGGCCTTCTTTCACCCCAAAAGGTTCGAAGCGGGCGCCGTCATACCGGAACAGCCCCGCCTCAGTGCCCGCCCAGACGAACCCCTGGCGGTCCTGCACCAGCTGCCAGACCGCCAGGTTGGAGAGGCCCTGATCCGCGTCGTAGGCCCGGAAGGTCGAGCGGCCAGGAGGTATCGCCTCCGCCGTTTGGACGGCTGGAAGAGCCGCGCCTCCCATCCAGGAGAGGAGGATCGCAAGCCGCACATAGCCGAGCTAAGAGGCCATGGTCTCCTGGGTGGTTGGCCACTCCTAGGCATCAACAAGTCCAAGAAAAACAAGCGATAATTACCCCCAACTGGAAGCGTGGGCTGAAGAATTCATGGGAAAGTCCACGCGCTGGCTGTTTCAGCCGAGGCTGTTGGCTTTTTTCCAGTCCAGTTTCCCCGTTCCGCGCAAGGAGGACTTCACCACCAGGCTGGCATCCGCCACCAGGGGCTCGATGCTGCCGTGGGCGAGGACTTCCTGGATATGTTCCGCCGGTACTTCAACATCCGGATAGACCCCTACCCAAGCGTCCCGGCCGCCATGCTTGGCGGCGTACAGGCATTGGTCGGCAATCTCCACAACCCGCTCCCAATCAAAACTTCTGGGCTCCTCGGGAATAAAGGGAAAGCAGGTGTAGCCGATGGAGCAGGTGCGGTGGATGGTCCGGCCCTCGCCGAGATCGAAGGGGTGCAAGGCGATGGCCGACCGGATGCGCTCCACCAGAATCGTGCATTCCCGCCGGCTGGTGTCGTGGGCCACCACCAGGAATTCCTCGCCACCCCAGCGCACGGCCGCGTCCGTGTCCCGGATGCAGGCCAGCAGGGCCGCGGCGACCTGGCTCAATACACGGTCCCCGGCTGCGTGGCCGAAGAGGTCGTTGATCTCCTTGAAGTGGTCGATGTCAACCATAATGAAGACCATATCGATGTTGAGATCGAGCCGCTCCGCCCGGGTAAGGCTCAGCAGGCGGTGGCGGCGCTCGGCCTGGGCGGCGTCCTCGGGCATCTGGAACTGGAGGAAGCGGCGGTTCCGGAGCCCCGTCAGGGGGTCCGTGATGGTCTGGTCCTGGAGAGCCCGGTTGGCGATTTCCAACTCCGAGGTGCGCTTGGCCACCAGGGCCTCAAGCGCCTCGCGGCGGCGCGCTTCTCCCCGGGTGTAGCGGCGGATGGCCCAGGCCACCAGGCTTGACAGCGCGAGCAGTCCCAACAGGCGGCACCACCATGTCTCCCACCAGGCGGGCAGCACCTCAAAGCGCCTCCGCTGGGGCTCACCCCAGAGCCCCCCGCCCACCCTGGACCTGACTTCGAACAGGTACTGGCCTTTGGGCAGCGACGGATAGCGGACCGCCTTCGCCTCCGTCAGGTGCCAATCCTGCTCGATGCCCACCAGCCGCACCTGGTGCTGGACCGCGCCTTCCCGCGCGAAGCTCAAACCGGCGAAATGCGCCTCGAGGGTGTTGTGCCGGACGTCCACCCGGAGCCGGGAGGGATAAATATCGCCGTAGGACGTGTCCCCTAGCCTGAACCCCAGCAGCACCGTGGGGGGCGGGGCGATGGTTTCCGGTCCGCCTTGGCGCAGGTAATGCGCGAGCCCCGAGGCGGTGCCGATCCAAACGCCGCCATCGGGTTCCGCCAACAACGCCTGGGCACTGCAATCCTCGCCCACCAACCCATCCGCCAGGCCGAAATGCTCGGTGCCTTCGGCGCCCAGGATGTCCACACCGCGCGCCGTCCCCGCCCAGATGCGCCCTTTGGCATCTGCTCCCAGCGAGTAGACCTTGTCCGACGCCAAGGCGCTGCTGGAATCCTGATGGCTCAGCACCCTGAAGGCCTCCCCCTCGAGTTTGGCCAGGGTGATGCCCATGGGTTCGAAGTAGGCCAGCAACAGGGTTCCATCCCGGGTGCCGCTCACGTAAGCCACATGGTCCCGGCGCAACCCCTCCCGAGTGGTGATGCGCCGCCACTGGCTGCCCGAGCGGATCGCCAGGCCCTTGGCTCCGGCTGCGTAGATCCGTCCCTGGGCATCCTGGTAGAGGTCGCTCACATACTCGTGCGCATCCCCACCGGGCAGGGCTTCGACCGCAAAGCGCCAGGTGCCCCCGGTGTGGCTTCCTTTCAGTAGTCCTGCCCCTTCGGTGGCCACCCAGAGTGTGCCTTCCGCATCCAGCAGGAGGCGGAAAACCCCCTTCCCTGCGAGCCCCGCCGCCGCTCCAAACCTATCAATGCGCTGGGTCCTTGGGTCATAGCTCAGCACCTCGGCCGGGGCGCCCGCCATGCACAACCCACCGTCCTTGCCTTCCACCACCGTCCGGATGGAGTTTCCGGCGGTGCCTGGGACCGTGCTCCACCTCCCTTGGCCCCCTTTGGAATCGTACTTGGCCAGGCCCTGGTCCGTGCCCACCCAGAGCTGCCCGCCGCGGTCCCGCAGGACGGTCCGGACCACGTCGCTGGGCAGGCCCTCCCGTGTGGTGTAGCCCTGCCAGGCCCCCAGCCCCAGCAGTCGGTGGAGCCCCAAGCTCGAATACCAGATGTTGCCCTCCCGGTCCTCCAGCACGGTTCGCGACCAGGTAGTGGGCAGGCCTTCCGGTGTGCCTAGATGGCGCCAGGTGTCCTCGTAAGCGTGGTGGAGCCCGTGGTCGGACGTAACCCAGATGCCCCCGTCCCGGCTCGGCGCCAGGAAACCCCTGGAGCGGATGGCGGGCAGGCTGGGCAAGGGTTCCACAAAGCGGTCGCCCCCGCTGGGCAGCATCCAGAGGTGCCGGGAGCTGCGGACCCACATGCGGCCCTGCCAGTCCGCCAGCGCGGCGTCGATGCGTTCCTGCCCAAATTCCGGTGGCGCTGCGAAGCTCTGCCAGGCGCCTGCCTGCCATCGCAGGACTTGGGCCAGGGGCCGCCCCTTCTCGGTGGTCCACCGGGCCACCCAGACCGCGCCGCCCGAGGCCCGCGCATAGATCGCCGAAGCTTCGCCACCCGGCCAACCCGGAGCTGGATGAAGGGAGCCACCGCTATGGATGAAGGGTCCCTGGGTGGTGGCCACCCACAATTCGCCGGAGGGCGCGGTGGCCAACCCCTGGACCTCTGGAACGCCGGGCATCCCCTCGAAGGCGTGGCCATTCCAATGAGCCAGCCCTCCAAAAGTGCCCACCCAGAGGACACCTTTAGGATCCTGGTGGATGGCCGTGATCTGGCTGGACGGCAACCCATCCTTCAAGGAATAGCCCTGGAAGCGGTCGCCGTCATAGCGATAAAGGCCGTCCTCGGTGCCCACCCAGAGGAAGCCCGTGCGGTCCTGGCTCAGTTGGGTGATGGCGAGGCTCGCCAGGCCCAGATTGGCAGTGTAGGTGCGGAAGGCGAAGCGGCCTGGAGGATGGGCCTCTGGGGGGGTCGCCCATCCGCTCACCACTCCCAATAGGGCGAACACCGAGACAGCCTGCAGGAGGCGTCGCAATGAGGAGCGGAACGGAATGGCCATGGATGCCTAGGCAAGGTATTCCCGCATCTTAGCGAATCCGAAGCCTTTTCTCTCCTAGAAAGAGGCTGGCTGGCTATGCGATCTCAGCCCCAAGAAAGTGGGGTCCCGCCTCGGTGATCGTCACGTCCACTAGCTCGCCAAACGGCAAACTACGGCCCAGCCCCACATGCAGGTGGACCACTTTCCAATCCCCCGTGCGGGCCATCCAGTAGCCGGCTTCCGTGGGCCCGGGGCTCTCTACGCGGGCCTTCACGGTGGTGCCCAGGGCGCGTAGATTGCTGGCCTTGGCCAGCTCCGACTGGCGTTTCTGGAGCCGCTGGAGCCGCTCGGTCTTGACCGAAGAGGGGATGTCGTCCTTGAGCCGCAGCGCCGCGGTGCCCGGGCGGGGACTGTAGATGAAACTGAAGGAAGAGTCGTAGCGGACGGTTTCAAGGAGGGCCAGTGTCGCGTCGAAATCCGCGTCGGTCTCACCAGGAAAGCCCACGATGAAATCCGTGCTGAGGGCAATCCTGGCGCGGCCATCGCCCAGATAACCCAGCCGTTCCAGGTAATCTTCCACGGTGTATTCCCGCAGCATGCGGCGGAGCACCTGGTTGGAACCACTCTGCACCGGCAGGTGAAGGAATGGCGCGATTTTAGGATTGGAGACCAGCACCTCGGCCAGTTCCCGAGTGAAATTCATGGGGTGGCTGGTGGTGAAGCGCAGCCATTCCAGGCCCTCCACCTCGGATACACGCTCCAATAATTCCGCGAAACTGCAGCCGCCGTGGAAGGAATTGACGTTCTGGCCCAGCAGCTCCACCTCGTGGTAGCCCTGGTCCACCAAGCCCCGCACTTCTGCAAGGATGTCCTGCCAGGGCCGGTTGCGCTCCACCCCCCGCGTGGTGGGGACGATGCAATAGGTGCAGGCGTGGTTGCAGCCCTCGATGATCGTCACCAGCGCTTTGGCAGTGCTGCGCCGGCGTGCGACCTCCGGCGGGAACAGGTGGTTGTCCGGGTATTCCCCTGTGTCGATGACCCGCTTCTTGCCCGCCCGGGCCTCCTCCACCAAACGGGGCAGCTGCTTGATGGCCATGGTGCCCAAGACGAAATCGATCTGCGGCGCCCGCTTGAACAGAGCCGCCTGTTCCTGCTGGGCCAGGCAACCGGTGACGCCGATGATGAGGTCCCGGCGGTTCTTCTCCTGCCGCAGCCGGCCCAGCTCCGAATAGACCTTGTGCACAGCCTTCTCGCGGATGGAACAGGTGTTCAGAAGCACCAGGTCGGCCTCTTCGGCGGAGTCGGCGGGCGTGAAGCCCTCCTTGATGAGCAACCCCGACAGCCGTTCGCCGTCATGGTCGTTCATCTGACATCCCCAAGTCTGGAGGTGGAATTTCATGGCCGCACCCTCACCTTTGGGGATGTCGATGAACTTGACCACCCCCCGATTGCACGCGTTGCGTGCTCCCCATCGCGCTCTGCGCTCTGGGAGGGGGGCCCGTTCTGACATCCCCAAGTCTGGAGGTGGAATTTCATGTTGTCGCCCTGACCAAACCTTTAATTCTAGGGCATTGGGTCCCAATACCCGCTCTTGAAATTCCAGCGCCGCACCCGGTACAGCTCCCCCCTTTTCCACCTTCGTTGCATCCCTGCTAGCGCATGTCCATCAGATGGGGTTATCTTGTGGCACAAATCCAAGAAAGGCAGCGGCACCGTGCAGGCCCCTACCAAAAAACTGGGTGAAATGCTGGTCGAGGCTGGACTCATCTCCGCCGCCCAGCTCTCCGAGACTCTGCGGCACCAACGTTTCCATGGTGGGCGCATGGGGAGCAACCTGGTGTCCCTGGGCTTCATCAGCGAGGATGTGCTGATGGATTTCCTGGCCCAGCAGACTGGGGTTCCACGCCTCGACGCCAAGGCCCTGGAGGCCATCCCGCCGGATGTGCTGAAGCGGATCCCCCAACGCATGGCCGAGCAGTTGACCATTCTGCCCGTGGCCTTCAAAGAGCCGAAATCCTTGGTGCTGGCCATGGCCGACCCTTCGGATCTCAATGCCATCGACAGCGCCCGCTTCGCCTCGGGCCTGGGGATCGAGCCCCTGGTGGCCTCCCACAGCATGCTGAGGGCCGCCATCGCCGAACAGTACCGGAAGTCGGAACCCACGCCGGAAACCACCTTCGAGGTTGGTCGTTCCTTCTCCACCGAAGAAGCCCTGCCCGTCAGTTTCGATCTGCCAGCCATCCAATTCACCCCCTCCCGGGAACCCAACAAATCGACCCAGACCGGTGCCTTCGGGCGGGACCCCTTCTTTGATTCGATTCCCGAAGCCAGGCACATTCCGGCGGAAGAGCCCTTGGGGGTCTTCGCGCCGCCGGATCCCTTCGATGCCTTTGGGATCCCCCCGGAGGTGGACATCACCCAGGTGCCCGGCTCCCGTTTAAGCGACCAGACCCTGGTTCCCCTGGCGGATGGCACCCTTCTGATCCACGCCCGAAACGCCGCCAGTGGGCCAGCGCGGAAGCTCGACTCCCTGGGGACCCGGCACCTGCTGCTGGGCCTGGTGCGTGTTCTGCAACGTCACGGCGTGATCAACGAAGAGGAAATCCACCGCACCATCCAGTCCATGGTGGAAACCGGCGAGCTGAAGTCGGACTGACTTCGGTTCACAGGCGGGCCCGCAAAGCCAGTTTGGGACCGGGTAATGCCATCAATTTGCCGGGGAAGAGCTCAGGCCGGGCGCTTGCGGGCCTCGTACTCTTTGCGCAGGGCTTCCAGCTTGCCGACGGTGCAACCGCCCTCTCCGCAGTTGCCGCAACCACCACCTGTGGCGCAGGCGCCCTTGCCCAGCAGGCCAAGCACGAAGCCCCGGCCAAAGTAGATGGCAGCAAGGGCCACGAGCACCAGGACGATCAAGAGTTGCCAGTTCATACGAATCCCATTGTACGCCCGATCACGACCGTGCCCCAGGCCAGGAGCCAGCCCAAACCCAGTCCGTAGGCCACTGAGAACCCCGCCCAGCCCCATCTCCCGGCTTCGCGGCGGATCATGGCCACGGTGCCAAGGCAGGGCGTGTAGATGAGGGTGAAGACCATGAAGGCGACCGCCGTCAGCGGCGTCAGCCCGGTATGGTCCCGGAGCGCCACCTGGAGGGGGCTCAGCTTCTCGCCGGGCTTTTGTTCTTCGCTGGCCTGGTGGATCACCGCCATGGTGCTGACGACAATCTCCTTGGCCACAAAGCCCGCCGTCAGGGCAATGACGTCCTTCCAGGCCTCGGTCCGCTTGTGGTCCGGATCCAGAATGGGCCTCAGCAGGGGCTCCACTTTTTTGCCCAGCCACGCCGCCAGGCTGTGGTTGACGATGCGGCTCTCCCGCGCCAGCTCCAGATCCTTGAGCTGTTCAACCTTGGCTTCCTGCGGGATCTGCAGGGCCAGCACCGCCACCCGCTGTTGCCGGTACTCCTGGCTCCATTCCGCATTGGCGATGCCCGGGTAGCGCGAGAGGAACCAGACCAGAGTCGCCCCCGCGAAGATCGTGGTCCCCGCCCGGGTCAGGAAGACCTTGGCCTTGTCCCACATATGGATGGTGGTGGCCCGGAGCACCGGCATGCGGTAGGGGGGCAGCTCCATGACGAAGGGCGCCGAGGGTCCCGAGAACAACGTGCTGCGCAGGATGCGGCCCATGATCATGGCCAGGCCGAAGCCCAGGAAGTGCATGGCGACGATGGCCAGCGCGGCGCCAAAGGGCTTGAAGAAAGTGCCCGCGATAACGATGTAGACCTGCAGCCGCGCCGAACAGGAGATCAGCGGCGTGACCAGGATCGTGATGAGGCGATCCTGTTTACTCTCGATGGTGCGGGCCGCCTGGATGGCCGGGACGTTGCAGCCCGAACCCATGAGCAGCGGGATGAAGCTCTTCCCGTGGAGGCCCATCAGGTGCATGGCGCGGTCCATAATGAAGGCCGCCCGGGCCATGTAGCCCGTGTCCTCCAGGAAGCTGATGCAGCCCATGAGGATCATGATCACCGGCAGGAATACCATGACCGCCGATACGCCGGGGATGATGCCGTCGGTCAGGAGGCTGGTCAACTGCCCCGCCGGCAGTTTGGCGGAGAGCAGCGCCGACAGCGCCTTGAACCCGCCGTCGATCCAGTCCTGGGGAAACTTCCCCAGCACGAAGGAAAGGGTGTACATCGTGACCATCACCAGCAGGAAGATGGGGATGCCCAAATAGCGATGGGTGAGCAGGCCGTCCAGTTTGGATGTCGCGCTTTTCACCGGCTCGCCGGACTGGGTGGCCACTTCCCGCATGAGGCCGTGGAGGTATCCATAGCGGTGTTCTGCCAGCAGGGTCGCTGCGTCCTCGCCCAAGTGCGCCTGCAGGAAAGTCCGGCTGCTCTCGATCTGGGTGTGGATGGCCTCACGAACAGGGCTCTCCTGCGCCAGTCTAGAAGCCTCGGCGCTGCCTTCGAGCAGTTGCAGGGCCAGCCAGCGGGGTTGAACGGAGCGGGCCAGGCGCGCATCCATCTGGATGTGCGCAATCACTTTCTGCAGTTCGCCCTCGAGGTCGTGGCCGTAGTCCATGGGCCCGTGCCCGGCGGTTTCCGCCTCGAAATTGCGGACTTTGGGTTCGGCGCCCTGGAGCACTTTCACCAGGGCCGTCTTGAGCGCGCCGATGCCCTCCTCCCGGTTGCCGACGGTGGGGATGACCGGGCCACCCAGCAATATCTCCAGCGCCGGAATCTCGATCCGAATTCCACTGCGCTCCGCGTCGTCCATCATGTTCAGCACGAAGACGATGGGCTTGCCTAGTTCCAGCAGCTGGGTGGTGAGGTAGAGGTTGCGCTCCAGGTTCGAGGCATCCAGTACGTTGATGATGAGATCGACCTGCGGCTCTGCCAGGAACGAGGCCGCGATGCGTTCGTCCTCGCTACGCGCCGACAGGGAATAGGTGCCGGGCAGATCCACCACTTCGAGGAGTTGCCCCTCCACTTGAAGGGCGCCGCTGCGCCGCTCCACCGTGACGCCCGGCCAGTTCCCCACATGGCGGCGCGAGCCGGTGAGCGCGTTGAAGAGCGTGGTCTTTCCGCAGTTCGGATTCCCGGCGAGCGCGACGACTGAAGCCATGGCTCAAGCCACAGTCTGGATGGTCGGCTGCACCAGGATGCAGGCGCCCTCGACCCGGCGCAGACTTAAGTGGTAGCCCTTGAGCACCAGCTCCATGGGATCGCCCAGGGGCGCCAGTTTCTCGACCTTCAGGGTGGCGCCGCGGATGAAGCCCATCTCCAGCAGCCGCTGACGGATGGCGCCCTTGGCCTGCAGCTGCACCACCGTGGCGCTCTCGCCCGGCAGGAGTTGGCTCAGGAACCGGGTGGCGGGGGCAGCCGCTGGAATCAGGGGGTCTAGTTGATTTTGAGTCATTGTCTCAATACCGCCTGTCCAAAGTGTACCTCCGCGCCCGAGAACCGCAACGTGTCGGGGATCACAATCCCATCCCAACTCCGGGGGGGGGGGGGTGAGTCGCCCCCGGGATTTCGCCGGATGAGCCCGGCCGCTGCCCGGGCTACACTGGGGTGCGCCCCCCCGAAACCGCTCCAGGACGTGCAGAGGCCAAAGCTCCATGACCCCCCTGACCCTGCCGAACGCCATTACCCTGCTTCGGATCCTGGCGGTGCCCTTCTTCGCCATCGCCGTCTGGTACAACCACCTGTGGGAGGCCCTGGCGATCTTCGTGGCGGCCGGGCTCACGGATCTGCTGGACGGCTGGATCGCGCGCCGTTTCAACCAGGGCTCGGCCCTGGGAGCATTCCTGGACCCGGCGGCGGACAAGCTGCTCATGACGACGGCCTTCATCCTCATGGCCCTGCCCAAGGATCACCTGAGATTCCCCATCCCCGCCTGGGTGGCCATCCTCGCCATCAGCCGGGACGTGGTCATCTCCTTTCTGGCCATCCTTTCCTTCGTGCATCCCTTCGGCCTCAACCGCCGGCCCTCCGTGTTGGGCAAGTTCACCACTGGGGCCCAAATCGTGACCTTGGGGGTGGGCCTGCTGGCCAATGCCCAGGGGCCCCAGCCTTGGCAGCGCTTTGTGCTTCCTTGGATCTTCTACGCCATGGCGGCCTTCGTGATGGCCAGCGGCATTCACTACTACTTCCGGGGCCCGGCCCCGGTGGTCCAGCCATGAGCGGCGAGGCCCGTCCGCCCCACGCACTGGAGGATCTGCTGGGCGGCCTGCCGCTGCGCTTCATGGCCATTTTCGCGTTCCTCCTCGCGGCCCTCTGGCTGCTGCGCCAGGCCCTGATGCCCTTCTTCGTGGCCATGGTGCTGGCCTACCTGCTGGTTCCTTTGGTGGAGCGCCTGGCCCAGCGCGTGCGCCGCAGCCTCGCAGTGGCCTTCGTGCTCACAGCCGCCTTGGCGTCCGTGCTGGCGGTGCTGGCCCTGGTGCTGCCCTTCCTGCGGGACCAGTTTCTGCGTCTGCTCACCTCCCTGCCCCACTGGCAGGAACTGCTCATGAAAAAGCTCGATCCCCTCGTCCTCACCCACCCAGCCTGGGCCGAGAAGGTACGCGGCGCCATCGAGGCCCTGGATCCCGCCTCCGCCTTGAAGGGCCTGCTCCAGGCCGGATCCGGCCTGTTGGACTTCGTGCTCACGGGCGTCACCCTCATTCTGGTTCCGCTGATCCTCTACCACCTGCTGCTGGACGGCCTGCGGATGCTGGCTGCGGTGGAGTCCCTGGTCCCGCCCCGGTTCCGGGGCCGCTCCCGGGGCCTGGTCTCTGAAATCCACGAGCGGCTGGGAGGCTTCATCCGCGGGCAGATCGCCGTTTCCCTCACCATGGCCCTGCTGCAGAGCGTGGCGCTCTCCATCCTGGGCGTGCCCTATGCCTGGATCCTGGGCATCCTTGTCGGGCTCTTCACCGTGATCCCCTATTCGTCCTATCTGGTGGGCCTGGCCCCGGCGCTCGTGCTGGAAATGCTCCAGGGCGCCAGCGGCGGAAGGCTGGGGGCCGTGGCGCTGACTTTCTGCGCCGTGCAGGCCGTCGAGGGCTTGTACCTGACGCCCATCTGGGTCGGCCGCGCCAGCAAGCTGCATCCCCTGGAAGTGCTGCTGGCGCTCGTCGCCTTTGGCCACTGGTTCGGCCTGCTGGGCATGCTCTTCGCAGTGCCGCTGATGGTGACGGTGAAGGTCCTGTTCCGGGTGCTGCTGGACGACTACCGCCAGCACCCCTGGTTCACGGAGTCGAAGGTGGAAACACCCTCCTAGCCTGCATGCCTCGATTCATGGCAGAATAAGAGCTCCATGGGGCTGCGGTGCTGGCCGGTGGAATCAACCGCGCCGGGAGGCGCCGCAGGAGTCGAGATGGCCTTGGAACGATTGCAGAAGATCCTTGCGGCCGCGGGTGTGGCTTCGCGCCGCGCCAGCGAGCAGCTCATCACCGAAGGCCACATCCACGTGAACGGGAAGCTCGTGACGGAGCTCGGCTCCAAGGCCGATCCCCGGCGCGATGAGATCACCGTCGACTTCAACCCCATCCAGCGAGAGCAACCGGTCTACATCCTGATGAACAAGCCCAAGGGCTACATCACCACCGTGAAGGACGACGAGGGGCGCCCCACGGTCATGGCGCTGCTGCACGACATCCCCCAGCGGGTGTACCCGGTGGGTCGCCTGGACTTCAATTCCGAAGGCCTGCTGCTGCTCACCAACGACGGCGAGCTGGCCCAGACCCTTATGAAGCCCGAGCACGACATCCCGAAGGTCTATCTGGTGAAGGTCCACCGCAATCCCAAGCCCGAGACCCTGAAAGAATTCCGGGAGGGCTTCCGCCTCAGCGGACAGATGCTCAAGCCCGTGGGCGTCGATGTGGCCGAGAAGGGCGACAACCCTTGGCTCCGCGTGACCCTCACCGAAGGCAAGAACCAGCAGATCCGCAAGATGTTCGCCGCCGTGGGCCACCCGGTTTCCAAACTGAAGCGCATCCAGTACGGCCCCCTCACCGACCCCGCCCTGAAGCCCGGCGCCTGGCGCTTTTTAAACGCCAATGAATTAAGGGCACTGAAGAGCCTCTGAATTTAGGCTCTGGGCGATGGGCTGTGGGCTTTTGGGGGTTCGGCCCATGACCCATCAAATCGCCTCCCGCTCGTCCTCCTCTTCCTCCTTGGCGGGATCCGGTTCCTTGGGCGCTTCGACCTTCATGGACGCTTCCCGACTTTCGGCGCCGCTACTGAGCTTCAGCGTGTAGGTGCCGGGCAACACGAAGGGGCGGCGGCCTGCAGGCAGGCCTTTGAATGTACTTGCATCCACCAGCAGGTCCCAGTCCACGCGATTGAGACCGGCCGTGGCGTTCACTTTCCAGGTGCGGACGGGCTCTTTCTTCTCGTTGAGGAGGCGCAGTTCCACGGTGCCGGCGGTGGCGGCGCTGAACCAGAAGGCCTGGCCCTTCACCTCGGCCCGCGGCCACCAGGTGGGCTTGTCCCGCTTCCAAAAGCGCTGGGCCTGGACTTTCTTGGGCTCGAAGAAGTGGATGGGTTCCTTCGCCACTTCCGGCGTGAATTTCTCCAGGGCCTCGATGGGCGCCACCCAGGCGCTGCGGCCGTGGGTGCCCACCACCAGGTCGTGGGCCTTGGCCTGGATGGCGAGGTCATGAATGGCCACATTGGGCAGGGCCTCGCCCAGGGACTGCCAACTGGCGCCCCCATCCAGGCTCGTGTAAAGACCCATGTCCGAGCCCGCGAAGAGCAGGTTCTTGTTGGCGGGATCCTCGCGGATGACGTTGAAATTCTCGTTGGGCAGGCCCCTTCCGATAGAGGTCCAGGTGGCGCCGAAATCCACGGATTTGAAGAGGGCCGCCAGGCTCTCATCGCTGCGGTAGGCGCTGAGGGTCGCGTACACCGTGCCCTCGTCGAAGTGGCTGGGCTCCAGCCGCGTGATCCAGCGCCCCGCCGGCAGACCCTTGCTGATGTCGGTCCAGATGAAGCCGCCATCCCGGCTGGCCCAGGCGCGGCCTTCATCCGTGCCGGCATAGAGGAGGCCGAAGCGCAGGGGGCTTTCGGCCAAGGCTGTGATGGTGCCGAAGGGAACGTTTCCGGATTTGGGCGCCGTGGTCAAATCGCCGCTGATCTCCTTCCAGGTGGCGCCCTTGTCCAGGCTGCGCAGGACGCGCTGGGTACCGGTGTAGAGGATGTCGGCGCTATGGGAGCTGAGCAGGATGGGTGTCATCCAGTTGAAGCGATAGGGCGTCTCCTTGAACTGGTGGCGCGGCTGGATGGATTTGAATTCCGCGGCCTTGGCATTGATGCGGTACATGGAACCGAACTGGTAGGCCGCATAGACCGTCAAGTTGTCCCGCGGGTCCACCTGCACGAAGCCGCCGTCCCCGCCCAGCAGCGAACGCCAGCCATCGCTCTGCGCGCCGGGGCGCAGGGGTTCCGAGGGGCCCACCCGCACATTGTTGTCCTGCAGGCCGCCATAGATTTTGTAGGGCTCGGCGTTGTCCGTGGCAATGGTGTAGAACTGGCCCACCGGCAAGTTCTTGATGCCCCGCCAGCTGCGGCCCCCGTTGGTGCTGATGTCCAGGCCGCCATCGTGGCCCAGCACCACGCGCTCGGGGTTTGCGGGGTCCATCCACAGCGTGTGGAAGTCCGCATGGGCGGCGTATTCCGGCGTTCCGGCAGCGCCGTGAAAGGTCCTGCCGCCATCCCGGCTCTCGATGAGGGGCATGCCCAACAGGTACACATGGCGGTTGTCCTTGGGGTCCACGCGCACCTGCCCGAAGTAGTAGCCGTAGCTGTAGACGAGTTCGTCCAGGCGCCCTTCATGGGTGCGCTTCCAGGAGGCACCGCCATCCTCGGAAGCGTAGAGTTCGGCTCCGATGATATGCACGTCGAAGAGAGCCTTCTCGTCGTCGGAGATGTAGGCCAGCACGTCCTGGACGGTGACTTTTCCGGCCTTCAGGTCCCCCTTGAGACTCTCGGGCGTGATGTCCTTGTGGAAGCCGTTGTCCTTGAGGAAGTCCTTCAGCTTCTTGTCGTCGAGCTTCAGGATTTCCTCCTTCCCCAATTTCTCGATCTGCTTGGCGGTGAGCTTGCTGGTGTCCTCAAAGGGATCCTTTTCGCTGTCCGGGCGCGGGCTCTGGTTATCGACCAACGCGTAGAGCTTCGGGGGATGCTGCGGGCTGATGGCCAGGCCGATGCGGCCCACGCCCTCGCCCTTCGGGAAGCCGCCTTGGAGCCGCGCCCAGGTGGCGCCGCCGTCCACGCTTTTGTAGATGCCGCTGCCCGGGCCGCTTTCCATAAAATCGTTGGGCTTGCGGTCCTTCTCCCAGAGGGTGGCGTACACGATGCTGGAATTGTCCGGGTCCATGGCCAGATCCGCGGCGCCGGTGCGCGGGGGCGCCGCGAGCACCTGGGCCCAGTGCTTCCCTCCATCGGTGGTGCGGTAGACGCCCCGTTCGCCGCCCTCGGTGTAGAGCGCCCCCTGGGCCGCGACGAATACCACGTCGGGATTTTTGGGATCCACCAGGATGCGCGCGATGCGGTGGCTGTTCTTCAGCCCTACGCAGACCCAGGTCTGGCCGCCATCGGTGCTTTTGAAGAGGCCCGCGCCGCCGTAGGAACTGCGGCTGGCGTTGGCTTCGCCGGTACCCGCCCAGATGGTTTTCGGGACGCCGGGTTCGCCCCACTGCACGGCCACGGCGCCGAGCGCGAAAGCCGCCTCGTGGTCGAAGAGCGAGGACCAATCCGCACCTTCATTTTTCGTGCACCAAAGACCGCCGGTGGCAAAGGCCACCACCCAGGCGGCAGGGCTCCGGTCGTCCGCCGCGAAGCTCACCACGCGGCCCCCCTGCCCCAGCGGGCCCACGGTGCGGAAGGGAATGGCCTTGAGGGTGCTCGCCGCTGCCATCTGCTTTCGCTGGACTGCCGCCGCCTCGCGATTCTCCGGGCCCGGCGTCGGAATCAGCGGGTGGAACTTTTCCGCCTGGGCCTTCTTGGTGAGGGGCTTGTCCGCAGCCACCAAGGCAAGAGTCAGGCAGGCAAGCAGGGCAACGCGCATGGGATCCCGATCAAAACTCGTTAGACGAGGCATCCAGCTTAACTTACCAGCGGGAGACACCTCGAAACGAACAACAGGAACCGCGACTGACGCGAATAGACAAAATGCAGACTGGGGTACCCGAAGCTTTACTCAGCGAACCACCGCCGACTCCGCGAGTGTATTTTCTTCGCGTCAATTCGCGTCATTCGCGGTTCCAACCCTTGCCGTTGAACTCCGCAAACCCCCTACAGCGCCTCTTCCCGGAAGCTCAGCAGGTGACCGCTCTTCTTGGCCTTGGTCTTGAGGTAGCGCAGGTTGTGGGGATTGCTGGCCTGCTGATGGGCTTCGCGCATGACCTCGATGCCCGCATCTTCCAGCGCCTGGATTTTCTTCGGATTGTTCGTCAGCAGCCGCACCTTGTGGATGCCGAAGAAGCGCAGCATCTCGATGGCGGAATTGTAGGTGCGCAGATCGTCGGCGAAGCCCAGCAGGTGGTTGGCCTCCACCGTGTCGTGCCCCTGCTCCTGCAAGGCGTAGGCCTTCAATTTGTTGAGCAGGCCGATGCCCCGGCCCTCCTGGCGCAGGTAGAGCACCATGCCGCCATGCTCGCCGATGTAGCGCAGGGCGGATTCCATCTGGGTGCGGCAATCGCATTTCAGACTGCCCAGCACCTCGCCGGTCAGGCACTCGCTGTGGATGCGCACGGCAATGCGCTTGCGGCTGTCGATGTCGCCAGCCACCACGGCTAGGTGCTCCTTGCCCGTGGCCTTTTCCAGGAACCCGTAGACCGTGAACTTGCCATAGATCGAAGGCACGTCGGCCTTGGCGACGAAGGGCACCGATTCGGTTTCGAATTTCTGGATGACATCAAGCTTGGAGGCGTTGCTGCACTCTTTGGACATCGGGGGCTTTCAAGGGAGGGGTGGCTCTCACAGGAGGAGGGCGAAGGGTTCATCCTTCCACCATTGGATGCCGCGAGTGTAGGACTGGGACAGATGTTTGAACATTAATTTGTCTGACTAAACTCTGGACAAATCCCGCTCCAACTGGGCCAGCACCGCCGCTTCGACCCGCGCCTGGGCGGCTTCCAGGGGCCCATCCAGTTTGGCTCCCGAAGCCAACCGATGGCCCCCGCCGCCGAAGAGGCGGCAGACCGCATTCACGTCGACGGCCTCCTTGGAGCGCAGGGATAGCTTGATGCGACCATCCCACGCCTCGTAGAGCAGGCCAGCTACCTCGACCGAGGCCAGGCGCGTGGGCTGCTGCACCAACTCATCCAGGTCGTCCTGGGTGGCGCCGCAGGCGGCCATGTCCTCCTGCCGGATGACCATGAGGCCGAAGGCTCCGTTCCCCAGCAGGTACATACGCTCCAGGGCCCGGCCCCAGAGCTTCAGTTTGGAGGGCGTGTCCTGCAGGAAGAGGCGCTGGTAAGAGCGGGCGGGCTGCACCCCCTGCTCGATGAGGCTGGCGGCCATGCGGTGCACTTTGCCCGTGGAATTGGAGAAACGGAAATTGCCCGTGTCCGCGATCAAGGATGCGTAGACCGCCTCGGCCATGGGCATGGGCAGCGGCAGGCCCATGCGCGGGGCCGCCAAGTCGTAGACCAGCTCCCCACTGGCGGTGGCGGTGGGGTCCGTGAATTCTTCCTCGAAACCCTGGGGTGCGTCCTTCAGGTGGTGATCGAGGCAGGCCCGCGGGGCCTGGGTGGATTCGAAAACCGGGTGCATGGGGCCCAAACGGTGGGGTTCCGAAGCGTCGATGAGCAGCCAGGCCTCAGGCCACTGGGCCAAATCCACATGGGCTCCTTCCATGTCGAAGGCCTCGATCCAGCCTTCCACGTCCAGCCAGCGCAGATTGTCGGGCAACGAGGGCGACACCACGATGCGCGGTACCTTGCCCAGGAACTTCAAATAGTGGGCCAGGGCCAGGCAGGCGCCGATGCCGTCCCCATCAGGGTTCTCGTGGGTGGTAAGGAGGATCCGCGAAGGCTGGTCCAGGAAGAGTTGCAGGCGTTCGAGCATTCATAACCTCGGGCCTCAGAATATCAGGCCCGCCGCCGGGGACTCCCGCTGGCGTTCCACTGGTTCAGACCAGGGATTCGAAGGAGCCGAGGCACGCTTCTTTTAGAGGTGAGTCTTTCGCAGGCCAGGTCGAGTTTTGCGTATTCCCGCCCAAGCTGGTCCTGGAAGGCCTGGTAGGCAGCCTGGGATCGCCAACGGTTCACCGCGAGATAGCGCCCCGGCGCCTCGCGGTCCTTGAGCAGCTCCCTGCCCAGGAAATCCGTCGAAGCCCTAAAGAGGTCCGCCCACGGGCCACTGGGGCCGTAGGCTGTCGCGAATTCCGGCTTCGAGGAAGGCTTGGGTTCGAAGGCCCAAAGGATCACGAAAGTCATGGGCCCCTCCTCCCTGCAAAGCGCGCAGTTCAACACCTTGCGAAGGCTCAGGCTTCCAGCCCCCAGCGTTCCACAAAGGCGGCCCGGTAAGTGCGGCTCAGCACCACCTTCGTGCCGTCTTTCAGCACCAGCAGCCCATCGCCGTGGTCCCAGGGTTCCAGGTGGGCCACGGCGTCGAAGGCCACGATCTCGCCGCGGTGGACGCGCACGAAGCGCCGGGAATCAAGACGCCGCTCCAATTCCACCAGGCTGGTGCGGATGGAATGGACGCCGCTCTCTGCGTGCACCACCACCTGCTTGCCCTCCGCCGAAAAGCGCCGCACAGTCCTGAGGGCGATGGGAACCCAGCGGTCCTCGGCCTTCACCAACAGACGCTCCAGGGGCGCCTTGGCGACCCGGGCCAGCAGGGCTTTCAGTTCTCCGCCCCGCCCCGCCCCATGGATGGCGTGGGCCCGGTCCTAAGCCTTGGCGAAGCGCGCAGCATCGTAAGGCTTGAGCAGGTAATCCACCGCCGCAGCCTCAAAGGCTTCCAGGGCGAAACGGTCGAAAGCGGTGGAGAAGATCACCTGAGGCAACGGGGGTTCCAGGGCTTCCAACACTTCAAAACCCGTCAGGCCCGGCATCTGGATGTCCAGGATCAGCAGGTCGGGATGCAAGGCCTGGACCTGGGCCACCGCCGCGGCGCCGTCGGCAGCCTCTCCAGCCAAAGTGAAGCGCGGGTCCGACGCCAGGAGGCGCCGGAGCTTGGACCTCGCGGGGGCTTCATCGTCCACCACGAGCACACGCAGTGGTTCAGCCATAGGCCGTCTCCATCGGAAGTTTCAGGACCACTTCCGCGCCGCCTTCCTTTGGCTTGCGCACCTCCAGGCTGGCCTGGCCGCCATGGAGGAGTTCCAAGCTGTGGCGCAGGTTGCCCAAGCCCAGGCCCGGGACTTCTGTCGCCGCGAAGCCGACGCCGTCATCGCGCACCGACAATCGCACTGATTCACCCTCCTGCCACGCCTCGACGGCGATGCATAGCTGTCGGCCCGCTTCGGATTCATTGTGCTTCAGAGCGTTCTCCACGAGCCGCTGCAGTGCGAAGCGCGGCACCTCAAAGCTTCCAAGGCCCGCGGCGATGACCTGCTCTACCCGCACCCGGTCCCCGAAGCGGGCGTCGACGAAGGCCAGGTAGTGGGCCAGGTGGTGCAGTTCCCGGCCCAGGCTCCAGGTGGCCCCACCAGCTTCCAGGCCATCCCGCAACATCTGGCCCAGGTCCCCCAACAGCCGGTCGGCTTTGCCGAGGTCTTCGTACATCACGGCGCTGAGGGTGTTCAGCGCATTGAATAGAAAATGAGGATCGAGTTGGGCGGAGAGGGCCTGCAGGCGCGCCTCCCGGAGATCCGATTCGAGCTGCGCTGACGCCAACTCCTGCTCCACCCTCCTGCGACGTTGAGCCAGGACATGGAACAGGGTGGCAAAGGCCGCGAAGGCGATGAGGTCTTTCAGGCCTTCCATGGGGGCGCGGAACAGAATGTCGCCATAGTCGTAGGCGCCCCACCCCGCCACGCGGTAGACCGCCGTGCGTAAGGTCCACATGCCCGCCACGTGCAGGACCCAGAACAAAGCCGCGGCGCCGAGGTGGATGGCGGTGAACCGCCCCCAACGCACGCGCTTCCAAGGGGCATTGAG
>JANXPB010000101.1 GCA_025357545.1 Holophagaceae bacterium | reverse complement strand
CGGGATTCGGATCGCATCAAGAGCGAATTCCTGGCCCTCACCAGCCACGAGCTGCGCACCCCCCTGACGGGCATCCTGGGGTTCACGCGCCTGGTCATGGACGGCCTCTACACCTCTGAAGCCGACATGCGGCAGATGCTCCAGGCCAGCTATTCTAGCGGCAAGCACCTGCTGGAGCTGCTCAACGACATTCTGGACCTCGCCAAGATCGAAAGCGGCAAGCTGGAGGTCCGCACGGAACCCATGAGCCTGCACGTGGCGGTGGAAGAAGTCCGCCCCATCGCCGAGGCCTATCCGCGCCATGAAGGTGTGCAACTGGTCTTCCCTTCGGATCTGGCCACCATTCCCGAGGTGCTGGTGGACCCCAGCCGTCTGAAACAGGTGCTGCTCAACCTGCTCTCCAACGCCCTGAAATTCACGAAGGAAGGCCGCGTTGAGATCAAGGTGGAGCGAGGCCCCGGAGTGGCGATGCTGCACGTCATTGATACCGGCATCGGCGTGAGCCTGGATTCCCAGGACCGGCTCTTCCAAAAATTCGTGCAGGCCGATGGCGGCCATGCCCGGGAATACGGCGGCACGGGCTTGGGCCTAGTCATCTGCCGCCATCTGATGGAAATGATGGGTGGCAAGATCTCCCTCTACAGCCAGGGCCCTGGCAAGGGCACCACCATGACCTTGACGATGCAAATCACCTAGCCGTTTCCTCGACCCAGGCCGCTAGAATCCTTGCCTGATGTCGAGCACACAACCCATGCCCTTGCAGCAGGATCCCGAGAAGGGCCGCCAGAGCGCGCCTGGGGATTTTGATTCTGCGGTGGAAGCCTGGCGCGTGGTGCTGCAAGCCGACTCCAAACTGAACCAGATGACGGAGACGGTGAACGGGCTGCTGGGGCAGCTCTGGCAGCGCAGCCGCCAGATGATGCGCATCCGGTCGCTGGCCGAGCATCTCTCCGTGTCGGGCCGGCCCAAGGAGCTGGGCGACCAGTTGCTTGGAGCCCTCTATGGCGAGCTGGGGTGCAGCCATGGCGTGGTCTGGAGGTTGGGTTCAGCGGGTTTTGAGGCCTGTGCCTCCCTGCACCTCGATCAACTGAACCTGGACAACCACTTCCTGCCCGCCCCCAACCCCTTTCCCGCCTCGTCGATCCTGCTCTTCCAGGCCCAGTGGCTGGACCTGGGCAGCCTTCCACAGGCCATTCTCGACCTGCGCCCCGATAGTCGTTCCGAGCTGTACTACCTGCCCTTCGAACATCAACTGAACCTCACCGGTTTCGCAGTGTTGGCGCTCCCCAGAGGACGCGTCTTTCCGGAATCCGAGCAGGAATTCCTGAGTGTGCTCCAGCGCATGACTGCGTTGTCCCTGGACAATGCCTGGCTCTACCGGGACCTGGCGGACCGCGAGGCAAGGCTGGAGGCGTTGGCCTTGCATCTGCATGGGCAGAAGGAGGATCTGGCGCTGGCCCATCGCACCCTCAGGGATGTGGAGGCCACCCGGCTGGCCTTCATCTCCTTTGCCGGGGAAGCCCTCCGGCGCCAGTTGCTGAGCCAGCTCAGCTATCTACGGCTCCTGTCGGATGGCGCCGGAGACGAGGAAGAGCGAACCGCTTTTCTGAAGGGTAGCAGCACCCTGGGTTCCCAGATGCTCGAGGTGCTCAACGACTTGGTGGAATGGACCAAACTGGCCGGGGGCGCCCCTGCCGAAGAGCCCCAGGCCCTCGCCCTGGGGCCCCTCCTCGATGAATTGAAGGGAGTGTTGGGCACTTTCCCCTCGAAACCGTCGGTCATCTTTGAGTGGCCCTTCACGGAAGGCGTGCCGGACATCGTCGCGGACCCCGAGCGGTTGCGGCAAGTGCTTCTGAACCTCCTGCTGAGAGCCCAGGGTGGGCTGGACCAGGGCTCGATCCCCTTCTGGATCGAGCGGGTGCCCATGAGCCTGGACCTCAGCTTGCGCCTCCAGATCGCCGCGCTGGATCCGGCTCTGGCCCGGGCTGCTCTGGCCCCGCGCAGCGTCGACTCCGATACGTTCATGGAGCAGGGCCAGGTGGGCGCAGGGCTGGGGCTCGTCATGGGCCAACGGCTTATGAAAGCCATGGGGGGTAACTTGCGGGTGGATCCCGCGGAGCAGGGTGGCAGTATCGTCAGCCTGGATGTGCCCATGGCCTAGGGAGCGGCCTGTCTCCTCAAGGTTCCGCAGACCGCTTCCTTGGCGGCGCCGCGCCGCGCCCGCTAGCCTGGAACTGGAGCAACCCCATGCCCTACACCCGCCGCAAAACTTTCCTGCCCTTCACCCGGCCCGTCATTGGCCAGGCCGAAATCGACGAGATGATCGATTCCATCCATAGCGGGTGGATCACCACCGGCCCCAAAAGCGCGCGCTTTGAAGCGGAGCTGCAGGCCTACAACGGCGTGCCCCACTGCCTGGCCATGAACAGCGCTACTACGGCCCAGGAGATCTCCATGCAGGTGCTTAACCTGCAACCCGGGGATGAAGTGATCACCAGCTCTCTCACCTGGGTGAGCACCCTGTCCACGGTGGTGCTGCAGGGCGGCATCCCCGTACTGGTGGACATCGACCCGGTGACGATGAACCTCGACCCCAGCCAGCTCGAAGCGGCCATCACGCCCCGCACCAAGGGCATCATCCCCGTGCACCTTACGGGCCTGCCCTGCCCCATGGAGGAGATCTGGACGATCGCCGAGCAGCATGGACTGTGGGTGGTCGAAGACGCGGCCCAGGCCATGGGCGCCACCTACAAAGGCCGGAAGATGGGCGGCGATCCGCGCTCAGTCATGAGCGTCTACAGCTTCCATCCGAACAAGAACATGACCACCGGCGAAGGCGGCGCCATCGCCTTCTTCGAGGATGAATTCCTGCCGCGCGTCCAGCGGCTGCGTTTCCATGGCATCGAGCGGGACGCCTGGAAGCGCCAGAGCAAGGAGGGCAGCGTCCACATCGACGTGGCGGAACCCGCCCGCAAGGCCAATTTCATGGACCTCCAGGCGGCCATGGGGCTGCATCAGATCAAGCAGTTGGACGGGTTCAACGTGCGGCGCGGCCAACTCTTCCATCGCTATCTGGATTTGCTAAAAGACATTCCGGAAGTACTGTTGCCAACGCCCGGTGACGGTGTCCACGGCCACTGCTTCCACCTTTTCGTGCTGCGGGTCCTGCCCGACAAGGCCGGCCTCAGTCGCGATGAGTTCGTGGCTGCGCTGAAAGAAGAAAACATCGGCACCGGCATCCACTACCGCCCCGCCCACGTCCATAGTTATTACCAGGACTACTACCAAAATGCCCACCCCCACGCCATGCCCAAGGAGGGGTTGCCCCACAGCGAATGGAGCGGCGAGCGTCTGCTGTCGCTGCCTTTGTGGCCGGGCTTGACCGAAGCGGATCAGGATCAGGTGGTGGCCACACTCAAGCACATCCTGTCCGGGGCAAAGGCCAAAGTCTCCGTCTAGCCGCCTGGACCAATTCCGACATTTGTCCTTGTGCCACCCAGATCCCCGGTGGCGGGTCGATGGTCGCTGCGCCATGCTTCGCTGCGGAGGAGATTCCGATGTTCATGCTCATGGTGCCGCCCGCCCTTCATCAAGACCTGCCCAGCGAGACTTACCTCAAGAAGGAAAGGGACACGTGGCTGAACATCGCCCGGAACAGCAAGAGCGATGTGGAGGCCTGGCACAAGACCGCGGAGTTCGAGGGGCAGATGGGCAATTGGGATGCTGCGTTGCAATACGAGAGCAAGGCCATCGAAGGGCATCCGAAATACGCGGTGGCTTACGCCAGCCGGGGCCGAGCCAATTTCGAGAAGAAGAACTACGCCGCCTGCCGCGCGGATTGCAGCAAGGCCATCGAGTTGCTGGAAGCCCGGGGCGGCTTCCAGAAATTCCTGGACCTGGAGCGCCCGCCGGAGTTCTACATTGAGGCCTACCGGCGGCGGGGGCTGGCCTGGTCCTGGGAGTCCAAGTGGGATGAGGCGCTGCGGGATTTCGACCTCGCGTTGAAATTGGACAAGGACAATCCCAAACTGCATTTCGAGCGGGCCTACCTGAGCGAAAAGGCCAAGCGCCCCGACGCCGCGAAATTCTACCTGCGGGCGGGGCTCCTCTACTTCGATGGCCGCAACCGGGCTAAGGCGACGGAATCCCTGGACGCCCTCAAGCGCTTGGGCGCCAAGGGTGAAGCGGCCCAACTACAGAGGAAAATGGAGGGCGGCGCGGCTAAATCCGAGCTGCCCGGGTGAGGGCATCATCCCGCTTTGCGGGGCCTCGCGGTCAGTGCGATGAAACGGGGATCAGCTTTCAATGACGCGAAGACCACATCCACCTTCGCCTCCTGCATCTCCTTCGCCCGCACCGCATCGAAGCGTTCATAGCGGTAGAAATGGCGGTGGAGCATGGCCAGGGCCCGGTCCTTCTCGCCCAGCAGCGCGTAGACTGCGGCCAGGTTGTAGCTGGCGCTCAGCAGGTACTCATTGGCCTTGGCGATCTTCATCGCTTCAGCCTTCTTGCCTGCATCCGCCAGATAGGTGGCGGCGAAAATGAGGTTGTAGGGATCCTTGGGGTCGAGCTCCAACGCTTTCCGCATGAAGCCCTCGGCCTTGGCGTGGTCCCACTCATTCCAATAGACCGCCATGTTCCGGTAGGTGAGTGCCAGCGGGTAGGCCTCGATGCTCTGCTGGAACATGGCGAGGCCTGCTTCGTACTTGCCCGCGTGGATGGTCATCTTCCCCAGGCCATGGAGGGCGACCGCCCGGGAGAGCGGATCGGCGGGCATGTCCAAGATCGCCCGGAAGATGGTCCCGGATTGCTCCCACTCGCCGGTGTGATGGCGACACAACTCGCCGAGAAACCTCAGGGGCACTGGATCGCCTGGATCCATGGCTTGGGCTTCTTGATAGAAATGCTTCGCCAGGGTGTATTCGCCACGCTCTTCGGCGCGTAGGCCCCGGGTCATGGTGCGCTCCACCTGCTTGGCCACGGTGCCGGTGTGGATCGCATCGGGTGCCGCCATCAGGGCTGAAATTTCCACGGCTACACCGAGTTTTTGCAGGGCCTTGGCCGCATCTTTCGCTTTTGCTGGAAAGAGGCATTTCTGGTCCATCACCGCCTTGTAGTCGGTGATGGCGCCTTCCTTATCACCGCCCTCAGCCTTGATTTTCGCGGCCTTCAGCTGGGCCTTCAGGGCATCCTCTTTGGCATCGAGCTGCTTGGTCACGAGCTTCTCGACATCGTAGGCATCGAGGCCTTTCGGCGAGGCCGCCACGCGCCCCAGTTCAACACCCGCGCCATCCGTGAGCACCGCGAGGGACAACTTTCCATCCGGCGCGAACTTGTCCACCAGGGGTTTGTTGTCCGGCGTGACGATGGCCATGGCCACGCACTTCCCCGAGTAGATGCTCAATAGCCGCGATACCTGCAGCCGGGACTTGCGGGATTCGTCGGCGGAAGCGGGAAACCAGTGGAGGATGAACCCGCCATTGGCTTGAGGAACCTGCCCCGGGGCGTAGAGTTTCCAGGGCACCACGTAGACTTCGGTCTGCTGGGGGCCGCCGATGCCGACTACAGCGCCGCCCCGGCCGCCACCACCGCCGCCGCCGCAAGTGGGCAGGGCCGGGGTCGCACACGCGATGACCAAACCTGGGACGACGAGCCGATGAATCAAAGGGCGGAGCGAGCACCTAGCCATGGGTACCTCCTGGAATGGGTGGACCACTGTAGCGCCGAAACCCCGGCGGATCACTTGGTGCGTGGTCGCCCTGGCGCACCCAGGCCGTCCGGAAAAATTGAAAGGGCCGCGTTGAAGCGCGGCCCTTGTTGAAGTCCTGATCGTCCAGCGTTTACTGCCAAACCACCACGGTGATGCTCTGGGCGGGCAGCGTAATGACGAAGGCGTTCACCTTCGTGATGGCGATGTCGCTAAGGTGCGTGGGCACGATGGAATTGCCCTGCACGGCCGAAGTGGTGGTGATCTGGTAGACCTGGGCGGTGGTGAAGGCCTTGGTGTGGGTAAGGGCCAGGCCCGCGGTGTGGCTGGCGATGTCCTTGTTCAGCAGGACCGTCACCACGCGGTTGGCATTGCCCGCATCCTGGCTCGAATAGACCGAGGCTTTCGCTATGTCAGAAGCCGAGGCGGAGAAGCTGGTGTCGCCGAAGGCCGCGCCCGCGCCATCGTAGTTCCGGAAGATCCGGAAGGCACCGAACATGAAAGTCTCGACGTTCTGCAGAGGCCAGACATTGGCAGCAAAGACACTCTCCCGCCCGAAGATGCCCAGGCAGTCGGCCTCGGCGATGGCACCGGAGATGTGGTCCTCGCCGCCGTGGTTGTACTCGCTGAACGCGAGCTTGGTGCCGGGGTACTGGGCGGCGATCTTGGTGGTCATGCGGGGGATGAGATTGATGGGCCCCAGGGTGGACCACTGGGTGATCCAGCTGGTCTCGGTGTAGGTGGGATCCCAGAGGGACCTTGGCGCCTGGACACGGGCCGCGACCACTGCCGCGGAATTATCCTGGTTCACCACGCGGACGCCGCCGCCGGTGGCTTCGGAATACCAGTGCAGGTCCAGCACATCCAATAGGCGCCGCCCCTGGCTCTGGCTGGCGGTCTTCATCTGAGCCAGGTAGTAGTCCAGGAAGTCGCCGTGGGCGGCGGCGTCCGGCGCGCTCTGCAGGTTCACGAAGCCGTTCCAGCCGTAGCTCACGGGGCCGAACACCAGGGCTTGGGACACCTGGTCCTTGATGGCTCCGGCCGTGGCGATGCTCAGGGGCAGGAACTGGTCGTAGCGGAGGGCTGCGCGCTGGACTTCCAAGTGGGTGCTGTTCCAGAGGTCTGGCTCGTTGTCGAGCATGTAGAAGACCGGCCGGTTGGCGTCGGTTCTGGCGGTGGGGAATTTCGAGTCGAGCCAATGCACGAACTCGTCCTGGTAAACCTTGCCGTCGGTGGTGTCGGGGGTGGTGGTAAGGGCCGTGGGCTTCTTGGGGAGATTCGGAAAGAAGCGGGTGTTGACGGGATTGTTGACATTCACGTTCCCGGCCTCGTCCGCGGCCACCCAGCCCTGCATGGGCACGGTGACGATGATGGCAGCGTTGGCGGATTGGGCATTGGCGACGGAGGGCCGCACGGCCTCGCCGGGCGTGGCGCTGGAACTCAGGTAGCTGTCACTGCTGTAGGGACCCCAGTCGGAACCGGCATTGCTGGCGTTCGTTTCCCAGTTGTAGGCAGTCCAACGGTTGCCGCCGAGGCGACCCAGGGTGGTGCCGTTGGGCATGGTGGACCAGTCGCCGCCGTTGAAGCCGTAGATCCATTTCGAAATGGGGTGGACGTTCTGGCCCGAGTGCAGCACGAACTGCAGGTCCGCGGGTCCCGGGTTGTCGGGGGTGATGAAGCCGCCCGCACTGACTATGATGGTGGCTTGCGCCGTGGTGTTGCCTGCCGCGTTGGCGGCCGTCAGGGTATAGGTGGTGGTGGCGGCGGGGCTCACATTCACCGAAGTCCCGGTGACAGAACCGATGGCTGGCGCGATGGTGAGGCTGGCGGCGCCGCTCACCGTCCAACTCAAGGTGCTGCTCTGGCCCGGCAGGATGGTGGTGGGCGAAGCCGCGAAGGCGCTGATCACCGGGGGCTGCACGACCGTGATGGTGGCGGTGGCGGTGGTGGTCCCGATGGCGTTGTTGGCGGAAAGCGTGTAGGTCGTGGTGAGGCCAGGCGTGACTGCGCGGCTGGTGCCTGTGACTGCACCGATGCCCTGGTTCAGCGACAGGCTGGTGGCGCCACTGACGGTCCAGGCTAGGGTGCTGCTCTGCCCCGCGTTGATGGTGGCGGGTGTCGCGGTGAAGCTGCTGATGACCGGGGCCGTGCCGCTGGCGACAGTGACTGTGATCGTTTTCGAGATGCTGCCATAGGCGCCGGTGGCGGTGAAAGTGTAGATGGTGGTAGCCACAGGGCTCACGCTGAGGGAGGTGCCCCGCGCCAGGCCGATGGGCGTGCCAAGGTTGGGCGTGATGAACACGCTGCTGGTGTTCGCTGCGGTCCAGGCGAGGGTGCTGCTCTGCCCTGCGTTGATGGTGGTCGGCGTGGCACTCAGAACCAGCGTGGGCGCGGGCCCCGTAGGATCGGCGGTGTAGACTGTGCCCATCTGGACGACTTCCAGGTCGGAGCCCTTGATGCCGCTCAGCGATTGGAGATCGTTGTTGTCCCACCCAGGGTTGGGTGCGCCGCTGATGAACCAGCTGCTGCCATTGTCGGCCAGGATCATGCCGTAGGTTTTCAGGGCCTGCAGGACCACCCGTGATTGAGCCGGGTAGCTGCTGATGCTCACGCCCGCCTTGAGGCGCACCCGCATGCCCATGGGCGGCGCGGAGGTGCTGGTGTTGCTGGAGGCCCAATGGGTGGCGGGCGAGACATAGGCCTTGCGCGAGGTGGGCACCGTGAAGCGCAGCGCGTGGGTGATGGCACCAGCGGCCACTTCATCGAAGCGGGCCAGGCCCGGGAAGATGGGCAGCCCGGCGGCGTCGGCGGAGGTCCAGCCGAAGGGTCGGAGGGTGTTCCCCTTCAAATCCCAGATGGTGCCGCTGTCGGCGTTCCAGCTGCCGTTGGTCTGAAGTTGCGAGCCATATAGTTCGTACAGGATGCAATTGTCGCGGTCCAGCAGCAGCACGTGGCGGTCGCCGCTGGTGGCGAGGGGGTTGTCGCCCTCGATGGGCGCGGGAGTGGGCACGGGCATGGGCCCTGGGTCGCTCTCAGCACCGTAGGCCTGGTAGTTGATCGCCACCTTGGCCTGGGTTCCGCTCACCACGCCGTAGGGAATGCCGATGCTGGCGCCCTGCCAAAGCCCCGAACCGAAATCCGCTTTCAGGCCGCTGCCGGCGCCGATGAAGGTGATGATCGCGGCGCTGTTGGGGTCCGCCGGTAGGGTTGAGACATCCTGATTCCAGGCATTGGCGGCGGGGAAGGCGCGGTACCCGTGGAGGTCGGAATTGATGCCCAGGTCCAGGGTGCCGCAGCCCGTGGTGGATTGGGGATTCACGGTGACCATGGCGGTGGCGGTGACACTGCCCGCAGCATTGGTGGCGGTGAGTGTATAGGTCGTGGTGGCGGTGGGGCTCACCACCTTGCTGGTGCCGGTGACCGTGCCCACGCCGTTATCGATGCTGAGGCTCGTGGCGCCC
>JANXPB010000097.1 GCA_025357545.1 Holophagaceae bacterium | reverse complement strand
TCCAGAATGTCGCACTGACTGTGGGCGATACTTTCTAGAGCCGCCCGGGCGATATGGGCCTTGGTGGTGCCCCGGGTGATTCCCGCGATGAGGCCCCGAGCCTCCGGCCGCCAGTGGGGCGCACCCAGGCCCGCGAGCGCGGGGATGACCGTTACGCCACCGCAGTCGGGTACCGAGGCGGCCAGGGCCTCCACTTCCGACGAGGAGCTGATGATGCCCAGACCGTCTCGGAGCCATTGAACCAAGGCCCCAGCGATGAAGGTGCCGCCTTCCAACGCATAGACCGAGCCTTCTCCCAGATTCCAGGCGACGGTGGTGATGAGACCCTGGCTGCTGGCCACGGCTTGGGTGCCGGTGTTCATCAGGACGAAGCTGCCGGTGCCGTAGGTGATCTTGGCTTGGCCTGGCCCAAAGCATCCCTGGCCGAAGAGGGCGGCCTGCTGGTCGCCCGCAATGCCCGCGATGGGCGTGCCATCCACCAGCGGCGGGACGCCGCGGACCCGGGCGCAAACCCCCGCGCTGGCCACCACACGGGGCAGCTGAACATCCTCCACGCCAAAGAGCGTTCGCAGCTCATCGGACCAAGCCCCATGGTGGATGTCGAAGAGCATGGTGCGGCTGGCATTGCTGGCATCGGTGAGATGTTCACCGCTAAGACGATAGACGAGAAAACTGTCGGAGGTACCAAAGGCCAGCTTTCTACCGGGCCAGCAGGCCTTCATCCACGCAAGCTTGGTCGCAGAGAAATAGGGATCTAGCGGCAGGCCCGTAAGGCTGCGGATGCGCTCTGTGTGGGGCTTCAACGCAATACAGGCATCGGTGGTGCGGCGGTCCTGCCAGACGATGGCGCGGCCCAATGACTCGCCCGTGAGCGCGTCCCAGACAAAGGCGGTTTCACGCTGATTGGTGATGCCGATGGCGGCGATGCGCATGGGATCGAGCTCGCCAAGCGCTGCGGTGACGGCCTGGAGCACCGAGGCCCAGATCTCTTCCGGTTCGTGCTCCACCCAGCCCGGTGCGGGGAAGTGCTGCGGGAAGGGCACCGTGGCACGGCCCTGGACGCGCAGCCCACGATCCAGCACCAACGCGGTGGTGCCGGTGGTGCCCTGATCCAGGGCGAGAATCAGATCCTGCATGGCGGCTCCGGTCAGGAGAAGCCTATCCCAACCGTTGATGCGGTTTCACATTCAAAAGCAGTGAAGCCACAGATGAACCCGGATGAAAAAAGGATGGACACCGGTAGAAGTGCCTCGTCCTTACCGCTCCGTTGCTCCAGGTAGCTGGCAGCCTACCGTTCGAGCTTCACGAAGTGGTCTTGAGCAGGAATCGTGGAAGTTCATCTGGGTTCATCCGTGGCTTCTGTGTTGCCTTTGGACTGCGACGCGGTAGGGGGCTCCCCCCCCTGAAATGACAAGGGCCGCCTGACGGCGGCCCTTGCAACACGACGAAGTGCCTACCAGTTCAGATTCAATTGGTACCAGTTCGGATTGGCGAAACCGTAGGGCGCCCGGATTACCGCGTAGTAGTAGAAGGCGGTGGAGCTGTTGTTGCGGATGGAAGCCGTGTTCACGACGCCACCGCTGCGAGTGCTCTGGGCCACGATATTACCGGCCTGGTTGTAGATGTACACGAAGTAGTTGATGTTGCTGGGGGAGCTCAGCGGCATGAGGGTGGCCGTCAGGGTGGACCCGGGGGGCAGCGTCACGCGGTAGTAGTCCAGGTCGTTTGCAACAAAGATGCGACCCACCATGATGCCTGGCGTAGCGACGCGTGTGGCTTGCACGAAATTGTTGTTGGGCTCTTCCTCTCCCGGGGCGAACACCGCTGAGATGGTGTGGTTACCCGTGACGTTCAGGAAGGTGTACGAAGCCAACCCGCCCTGCGAGACGCCGTCCACCACCACGTCCAGCACGCCGAAGGCAGCGTTGGGTGTCATGATGAAGGTCTGGTTGGAGCCATAGTTGACCACCACCAGGCCGCTGGGGGAAATGGTGCCGTTCGCACTGGAAGTGGCCGTGATGGTGTAGGTGTTGATGGCGTAAGTGGCCGTGACGGTGCAGTCCGCGGTGATGGCGCCCGTGGTGTAGGTGTAG
>JANXPB010000094.1 GCA_025357545.1 Holophagaceae bacterium | reverse complement strand
ATCTGACGCTTCAGGGCTTCGTGCTGAACCTGGTGGGCCTTATCGCGCTGTTGGCCATTACCGAGGAAGTGCACGCCACGCCCCGGGCCTGGATTCCTGGGTTGGGCTGCGCCCTCCTGGCGGTGGGCTACGGTCTGGCCAGGGGTTTGCGCTGCGCCGAGTTCAGCGAGAAGTGGGTCCGCACCTTTGCGGCGCTGCTGAGCGTACTCATGCTGATCAGCCTCGCAGCGGTGCTGATGATCCAGTTGGCGGTGCCCTGGCAGACGCCAGCCCTGGCGGGTTCGGCGCTGGTGTTCCTGGTGGCGGGGCTCTGGCTGGGCTTTGGAGAACTGAGCGTCGAGGCGGGAATCCTCACGGCATTGATGGGCCTCGGCCTGCTCGCGAATGCAGAGCACCTGGCTCCTCATCGCCTACGGTCGTTGGGCCTCTCCACGGCCTTCACCCTCGGGGCCGAAGGCGTCCTGAGATTGGCCTGGCCGCGCACTGCATGGTCCGAACGCGGGCAGAGGCTCTTCGCCACGGGTTATGGAATCCTGGGCCACCTGCTGCTGGTGGTGCTCATTTTTCTGGAAGTCCCCAAGGTCTGGATTGCGCCGACCCTCATGTTCATCGGTGCTGGCTACCTGGGCTGGTTCCGCCTGCGGAGCACGGCTTTCAAGTTCTGCCTGGGGCTGATCTATACGCTGCTGGGCTTCATCGCCGTGGCCGCCGTGTGCTGGCCGCTGCAGGGATTGGTCCTGGGCCTTCCGGAACGGATGGTGTCCATTCTCCTGGCAGTGGCCCTTGCTTTCGCAGCGCAGGACCAGCTGCAACGACGCGAACTGGATGAAAACGGGGCGACGGGCCTCATGGGGCCTACCGGCCTCGCGGTGCCCCTCGGCGCGGGCTTGCTGCTGCTGATCTGCGCGACCTTGGGCTACTTCATCAAGGTCGAAGCTCTGGCCCATGAGAAAAACCTGCTTGTAGCCCTGGCCTGGGGGCTGCTGGGCGTCCTCTTCCTGGAGCGGGGCAGGGCCTTGAAATCCTGGACCTGGTTGGCGCATGGACACCTTTGGATGCTGTCAGCCTTCCTGCATTTCATCTTTGTGAATCTCCTGCAGGAAGGCACTCTCGGCGGCCTGAGCCTGCGTCTGCTCACGGCGCTGCCCTTTTTTGGATTGCTGGCCTACGTGTATCTCTCCTGGGCTCCCCACCATGCCGAAGCAGCGCCGGAAGCCATGGTGAAGGCCCGCCCGGCCTATCTCTACGGGATGCAGCTGGCGCTCGCGCTGCTGGTGCTGTACGAACTCCCGCGGGCTTACGTGGTGGTCGCCTGGTCCCTACAGGCGCTGCTCTCCCTGCTCTGGGGCCTGCGCCGGGAAGCGGCCGACTGGCTGCGCTGTGCCTCCATCCTAGGGGTGGCCGTGGGGGTGCGCGGCATCGGCACCAACCTGGCCTTCAGGGACGCGCTGGCGGGCGGATTCTCCACCAATGCGGTGGCCATTCCGTTCTCCTGCGCACTGCTGCTGGCGGGGTACGTGTTGCTGCGCCGCCGGCACCTGGGCGATGAGGGCAGCGAGGGCGCCGAGGATGACGGCCTGATGTCCGGCCGCCAGCGCCTGCCGTGGTTCTGGGCCCAGGCGGTGTTGCTCTTCGCGGCCATCTGGGTGGAGTTGAGCGGCACGCACCTGACCATCTTCCTTAGCATCGCGGGACTGGGCATGATCGGCCTCGGCTTCCTGGTCGCAGAGCGCATCGCGCGGCTCCTGGGCCTGAGCGCCCTCAGCTTCTGCATCCTCAAGCTGTTCGTCTACGATCTGCGGGGCCTCAGTGGAGCGCCACGCTGGCTCTCCTTCATGGCCCTGGGCGCCATCCTGATCCTCGTGACCTTCCTTTACACGCGGTTCAAGGCCAGGCTGGAGCGCCTGTTGTGAAACCTGGACTGCGGCTGATCCTGCTGGGGCTGCTCGCCGCTTCCACGGTGGCGGTGATGTGGGTGGTGGGCCATCGGGCCACGCCCCAACAGGCCATTTCCTTGCGTCCCATCCTGGATCGGGCCACTGAGGCGAAAGCCGCCGTGAACCAAGTGGGCTTGATGACCACGCAGGTTTCTATCGAGGAGGAAGCGGCCCTGGGCTCGCGGCTTGCCGGGCAGTTCGACCTTGTCCCCCTGGCCCAGGAGCGAGGCGCGGCGTCGCAATGGCTGAACCTGGTGGCAGCGCGGCTGGCTGCCAAGGGCGGGCTGCGCCGACCGGGCTTCCACGTAACCGTACAGTTGGTGGAGTGCCCCCAGATCAATGCTTTTGCCCTGCCCGGCGGGAGGCTTTTCGTTACCACCGCCCTGCTGGATTTTCTGCAAACCGAAGCCGAAGCCGCGGCGGTGCTGGGCCATGAGCTGGCCCATGTGGACCTGGGCCACTGCATCGGCCGCTATCAATACGAGCTGCACGCGAAAAAATTGGGTGGTGTGCCGCTGGGGGCTCTGGCCTCCCTGGGTGCTGCGCTCATGCTGCAGGGCTACCGCGACGAGCAGGAACTGGAAGCGGACCGCTGGGGCATGGGGCTGTCGGCCGCGGCCGGCTACCACCCCCAGGCTGGCGAAGCTCTGTTCCGGCGGTTCGCAGCGCGCGAAGTGCAGGCAGTCCCGCCGAGGAGCCTCCCGGGGGAGGCGGTGGCCGCGGTGCTGGATGGATTGGATGACTATCTCGCCACCCATCCCAGCGGTCCCATGCGCCGGCAGAACCTGGAGCGGGCCATGACGGAAGCCCGTCTGGACCTGGACCGGGGCCGTTTCTATGTGGGCCGGGAAAACCGCCGCCGGCTGAAGAGCCGCGATCAGTGGGAGCGGCCCGAAGAGTTCATCCAAGGGCGCCTGGCGAACAATCCCTAGCCGAGGCAAGGCGGGGCTCGGGCCCCGGATGGCCCTGCATCCGGCCAGTTCGTGATGCACTTATCACCAGGCCCCTGTTAGCGTTTTCCCATGCAGTTGCCCAATGTCCAAAGGTTGGATCCGCGCAAGCGCATCGCCTCGTTTTTCCTTACGTCGCGCTGCGACATGGGGTGCCGGTTCTGCGCCAGCGAGACGGATTTCTCCGTGATGTCCTTCGATGAGGCTGCGGCCCTGCTCAGTGCGCTGAAGGGCCGGGTGGACAGCGTGGTGCTGGGGGGCGGCGAGCCTCTCCTCTGGCCCCACGACCTGGAGAAACTGGCCTGTTTCGCCTCGGACCTGGGCTTGCAGGTCCAGGTCTGCACCAATGGGGTGAACCTGCCGCCGGGCTTTGAAACCATCGCAGCCATCCACCGTTACATCCTGCCTTTGGAATCCCTGGATCCGGAGCTGCACGAGCGGTTGCGGGTGCTGGATGGGGGTGGCCACCATGGCCTGGTCATGGCGCGCATCCGCACCCTGGTGGAGGCCGGACGGGAGTTCACCCTGTCGACGGTGGTCACCCGCGACAACCTCATCGGCCTGCAAGACCTGGCCGAATGGCTGGCGGCGGAATGCCTCTCGGGGTTGAAGCTGCATGCCTGGCACCTGTACCGCTTCCTGCCCGTGGGCCGGGGCGGGGCCGTGAATGGCCAGTCCTTGGCCGTGGACCGCGACGAGTACTTGCGAGCCTGCCGTGCTTTGAAGGCCGCTGGCCTGCCCTTCGCGGTCTACCAGCGGGATGATATGCAACGCGCGAGCTCGGTGGAATTCTTCTGGTTCCAGCAGGGGCGCCTGCGCATGGGGTCAGACGGGTCGATGCAGCAGGACGACCCGGTGTTCCAGGGTGGCGGTGGGGCGGCGGCGCAGCCGGGCTAGCAGGGCCTCTCCGCACAGATAGCCCAGCACCCGTTCCGCTTCGGCCGCATCGGGGAAGCGCAACTTGGTGGCGATGGTCTCCACCATCCGGAAGCCATCGACTTCGATGAGGTGCCGCAGGCGCGCTTCGTCCTCCCCGCCCCGGCCCCGGCAGCGCTGGAACTGGCTGTTCCAGTGGTTCTCGATGAGCCACAGGCCATGGCCCGGACCGGGGCGGAGGACCCTTGCAGCCTCTCGCTGAACGGCTTCGCGGATTGCCGGGCGCAGGTTGACCACCACCCACGCGGCGATCATCACATCCACGCTGGCGGCGCGCAGGGGCAGCGCCTGGCCGCGGGCCCGCAGCAGGAAGGGCGTTGGAGTCAGCCCGGCGCAGGCCCGGCGGGCGAGCGAGTGCAGGGTGGGGCTGGGTTCAACCCCCAGGTAGCATCCCGACTGAGGGGCCAATTCCCGGGTGTAGCGCCCGGTTCCGTAGCCCAGTTCCAGCACGGTGCGGCCGCTGAGGGGGGCGTGCGCCAGGAGGCTCCGGACCACCCGACCCTCGGGATCCTCGGCCCGGGAGAAGGCCTCGAAGATCTCGGGCGCCTCGCGGTAGGCCCGGTCCCAGTTCTCTGGGGGGGTGGAAGGGTTCATCACCATGCCCTTGGCCGCAGCGGCAAGTTATAGCTTCCGCAGGATGCGCTCGATGGAGATGGCCTTCTTGCCCTGGGTCTCGATGAGCACTGTGTGCAATTGAAGGTCGCCATCGGCCACCTCGAACTTGGCCCGCTGGACGCTAAGGAACCGCGCCAGGCTGGCCTCCTTCTTCATGCCGATGACGCTCTCGTAGGGGCCGGTCATGCCGATGTCCGTGACGTAGGCGGTGCCGCCGGGCAGCAGCTTGGCGTCTAGTGTGGGCACGTGGGTGTGGCTGCCCACCACGGCGCTGACCCGGCCATCCAGGTACCAGCCCATGGCCTGGGCCTCGCTGGTGGCCTCGGCGTGCATGTCCACGATCACCACGTCGGCCCGCTCCTTCATGAGCACGCTGTCCGCCGCGCGGAAGGGGTCGTCGCAAGTGGGCATGTGGACCCGGCCCATGAGGCACATCACGAGCACTTCTTCGCCGCCCGGAGTGTGCAGCTTCACATGGCCCAGGCCCGGGGTTCCCGGAGGATAGTTGACGGGCCGCAGCAGTCTTGGTTCCTTCGCAAAATATGTTCCGA
Organism: Holophagaceae bacterium; assembly: GCA_025357545.1. GTDB lineage: Bacteria > Acidobacteriota > Holophagae > Holophagales > Holophagaceae > JANXPB01. The sequence goes on along the minus strand of JANXPB010000094.1, from coordinate 30,909 downwards.
TGTCCTTCACATCGAAGGCATGGTTGCCCGTAGTGATGACATCCACTCCCAAGTTCTGAAACCAATCGCTCGCAATGCGTTCGGTGATGCCGTGGCCATGGGCGGCGTTCTCGCCGTTCACCACCACGAAATCCACCGCGTACTCCCGCCGCAACTCAGGCAGGTGCGTCTCCAGCAACCGTCGCCCCGGTTCACCCACCACGTCGCCTAAACAGAGGATTCTCATATCTAAAGCCTAGTTGAGATCGACCACCCCAGGTGAGTGGCAATCAGGAAGGTTCGCGAAGAACCTCCTCGATGTGTTGCAGCAGTGGTGGAAGATCCTCGGTCAATGTCTTCCAGATGATCTCCTTGCTCACTCCAAAATACTCGTGGATGACGAAATTCCGCATGGCTCGCATGGCGTCCACAGGGATGCCTGGATACGCTGACTGGAACGAATCGGGCAGATGATTGCCGCTTAGCCGATTACTCCGAAGTGGCGGATGACCGTGTCCACGGTGCGTTCATCCCAAGCGAACGATTCAAAGTTCATGCCGTCCGTGTAGACACTGATTTTGATGATGGATTCCAGGATGTCCTCGACCCTCAGGCGCCATCCCCGTTCAAGCGGCATGGACAGCCTCAGCAAGGATGGCCGCTCTCAACTGCTTTTTTAATGCGTCTGGGGTAACGAGGTCCACCCGCACTCTCAAGATCGATTCGAGTTCCTTTTGCAGGCTATAAAACCCGAAATATCCGCAGACCCTCCCCGATTCAAATTCCACAAGAAGGTTTATGTCGCTGTTCGGCAAGGCTTCGTTTCGCGCCACGGAGCCAAACACTGCGGTGGAACTCAAGCCATAGGCTTCCTTGAGTGCGGGAAAGGCCGCCTGGATAATCCGTAAGGCATCCTCCCTGGTCATCAGGCACCTCTTCCACCCAATGTATAGGCAGGGAAACTCCGACAGTATATTTCCTTGAAGCCACTAAAGCAGAAGGCCCCGCGATTGCGGGGCCTTCTGCTTGGATCAAGGTGAGTCCTAGAAGCGCAGGCGGAGACCGAACTGCACTTCGCGGGTATTGAAATCCTTGCTCTGGATCTGGCCAAAGGAAGGATTCGGGGTGACGCCGTCGGAGCTGGTGGCCTTCTTGTCGGCGTTGTTGGAGCCGGCCACGTCCTGCTGAGCCCAGTTGAAGACGTTGAAGACGTCGATGCTGCCTTCGATCTCGAAGTGCCGCGCGATGCGGAAGGCCCGCACGAGGCGCAGGTCCATCACTTTGTTGGGGGTCTGGCGCTCGCCGTTGCGGATGCCGTACTGCAGGTCGTTGGGCAGCCCGTCTCCGTTGACATCCTTGCCGGAGTAGGCGCTGTAGGGCAGGCCCGAGGAGTAGTTGAAGCGGGTGGAGCCCTTGATGCCCCAATAGATCGGGAAGTAGGCGGCCACGTTCAGCACGATCTTGCGATCGTTGTCGGAGGTGCCGAAGGCCAGGTGGGGATTGGCCGGATAGGGGGTGGCGGCCAGACCCAGCTCCGACGTGGGGTTCACGCCCGAGGTGGAGGTGAAGGTGCCGCGCTCGTTGGAATTGGTATCCTGGGACTTGGAGAAGGTGACGTTGGCGATGAAGCCCAGGTCCTGGTTGAACTGCTTGCTGGCGCTGAGGGTGAAGGCCTTGTAGCGGCCGTAGCCGTCGGAGTTCACCAGGTACACGTCGCCGAAACCGCCGGCGGGGTTGCCGGGGACGGTGGCGCCCTTGCCGAAATTCAGCACGTGGCCCCGCACCGTAGCGGTGCCGGGACGGGTGGTCACCGAGAACAGGTTTCCGTTGGGGTCCGCGTAGCCATCGTTGTAGGGCGTGCCGTTACCCACCTGGTAGAGGTTGATGTTGCGCAGGTACTGCAGATTCACAAACTCCGTGTAGGTGGCCTGGGCCCCCACGATGAGGCCGTTACCCAGGTCATGTTCGATGCCCAGGGAGGCCTTCTTGGCCTTGGCCAGCTTGGTGTCGGGATCCCAGACCTGTACCGCGCTGGCGGATCCGGCCGCGAAGGCGGAGTTGGTGGCCAGGCTGCTCAGGGGATCGTTCGCCACCTTGTTGAACCCGTTGCCCACGATCAACTGGGCGGCGCTCAGGATGCCGGTATTGAAGATATCGCGGTTCGCGGCGTTGGTCTTGTTCAGGGCGTAGCTGTAGTTGGTGATGGTGTTCCCGTTGCCCGTCATGGTGTTGGCCACCAGGAGCATGGGGGTGGGGGAGCTGAACCAGCCGTAGCCGCCCCGGAGGATGGTCTTGCCCTTGCCATCCAGATCCAGGCTGAAGGCAAAGCGTGGATCAATAGCCGAGGCATCGTTGGCGGAATCCAGGCCCCCCAAATTCGCGTTGGGAAGTGGGTTCTTCGAAATGGTCTGGCCGGTGTAGCGCAGGCCGGCGGTCAAGATCAGGCGCTTGTCCATGAGGCCCTGGTACTGGGTCTGCAGGTACACGGCGTTCAGGTTGGTGTCGATGTTGACCCGGCCCCCGTTGTAGCTGGTGGCGCCGCTGTAGGTGATCTGGCTGCTGCCGGAACCGGGAGTGGTTGCAGAGATGTTGCCGTTGGCCCAGGCGGCGGCCATGGCGTAGTTCTGGAACTGGATGGAGCCGTTGCCATTGTTGAAGAACTGGTTGGTGATGGCGATCTTCTGCAGATCCACGCCGCCCTTCAGGGTCCAGTCGCCTCGAGTCCAGGTGGTGTTGTTGATGAGCTGGTCCGTGATCTCGTTCATCTGCCGGGGCGTGGAGGTCTTGGTGCCAAAGGTAGAACCGCCCACGGCGATGGCGGGCGAGGCCCCGTTGCCGGTGAAGGGGCGGCGCTCGTTGGAAACCTGGAGCCGGGTTTCGCTGAACAGCTCATTGGTCCAGATGCTGTTGGCTTCGAGCACCCACGAGATGGCGTTGGTCTCGTTGATCAGCATGTTGGAGGCCGGCGTGAAAACCGTGTTGCCGCCGCCGATGGTGTCGTTGAACTTGTTCAGGTTCAGGCGCAGGGTCAGGTGGTGCTTCTCGTTCAGGGCGTAGTCCAGGCGGCCGAAGTAGGAGGTGTTCTTGGTCTGCTGGTTGTAGGTGGGGCCCTGGACGCCGGTGTTGGGATTGCCGCCCTCCTGGCCGAGGGTGAGGCCGGTCTTGCCGGTGATGACGTTGTAGAGCTTGGAGGCCACGAAGGCGTCCACATCGGCCGAGGTGTTGCCCACGGCGCTGGAAGGGGTCGGGAAGCCGGGCTTGGCGCCCAAATCCTTCTTGTAGGTCTCCACGCCGATGAAGTAGTGCAGCTTGTCCTTGATGATCGGACCGCCGATGTTGAAATTGGCGTTGAAGGAGTTGCCCACGCGGGTGCGCGAGGCGGTGGTGTTGTTGATGCCGTTCGGATCGTAGGGCACCGGGCGGGCCAGGGCCTGCCAGGAGTCGTTGCGGACCTGGTACAAGGCGCTGCCGGCGATCTCGTTGGTGCCGGACTTGGTGATGGCGTTCACCACGGCGCCCGCGGCATTGCCGTAGACGGCGTCATAGCCGTTGGTGATGACCTGCAGTTCCTTGATGGTGTCCGCGCCGAACACGAAGGGAATGATGGCGCCGCCTCGCTGCTCGCCGAAGAAGTTGGAGTTCTGGCCCGCGCCGTCGATCTGGAGATTGTTCATGATCTGCCGGGCGCCGCCCACCATCAGGCGGGGCGGGTTGCCGGGGCCCGCGACGGAACCCGGGGTCAGGCGCACCAAGTCCTGGAAATTGCGCGTGACCAACGGGATGCTCTCCACCAGCTTGGCGTCGACCGTGCTGACGGAGTTCACCTGCTGGGCGTCCAGGGCCTGGACCGCCGCGACCACTTCGACCGTGGCGGAAGCCACCGCGGATTCCATGGCCAGGTTCAGGCTGGTGGTTCCGCCCAGGGATACCACGACCTTGTCGTTTTTCTGGCTCTTCATGCCTTCGGCGGTGAGGGTCGAAGTGTAGGGCCCCACGGGTAGCAGGGGCGCCTGGAAGGCACCCCGGGCATCCGTGCGGATGGTCCGGATGAAACCGGTTTCCTGGTGCTGCAGGACGAGGGTGGCTCCGGCGATGGGGGCACCCCCCTTGGCGGTCACCACGCCGCGCACCGTGCCGGTCGTCTGGCTGGACTGGGCCGCCAAGGGGCTGGCCAAGGGAGCGGCCACGAGCAGGGCGAAAAGGCCAGAAATTTGAACATGCCTTGATGTCATAGGAAGTTCCTCCGAGCTGGAAATATTACAGGGGAATCCCATTGGTCAAAAGTGAAGAATCCGTAACCTTACCGAAGGGAACCCAAGGTCCCGTTGGAAGCATATGCAGATAGGGACTCTGTTGACCTTAGGTAGCCTGCATCCCTGGTAATCTCTAATCTTTCCGATCCATTCTGAAATTCCCTTGGAAAACCTCATGCCCTTGGCACCCATACGATCTATTGTTCATGCTCTTTTTGTACTTTCAACGTCGCTCGGGGCCCAAACCACCCTGCCCCTGGCGGAGATCCGCTCCGGCATGAAGGGAACCGGCCGCACGGTGTTCAAGGGCGCCCGCATCGAAAGCTTCGACTTCGAGGTGTTGGGCGTGCAGCGCAATATCTCGCCGGGGCACAGCCTGATCCTGGTCAAGGCCAGTGGCGGGCCCTTGGCGGAAACGGGCATCCTGGCGGGTATGAGCGGCTCGCCCTGCTACATCGACGGGAAACTGGTGGGCGCCCTGAGTATCGGTTTCGCCTTTGAAAAGGAGCCCATCGGCGGCATCACGCCCATCGCTGAAATGCTGGACCAGTTGCGGGACCTGCCGGAGTCCGCCCCGGTGCGCACGCCCCTGATCCTTCCCAAATTGGAACCCCCCAAGGTGCTCAAAGCCGCGCTGCGCGGTGAAATGCTCTCCTATGGGGGCCTGATGGGCGAGCCTGCGGTGCCCGTGGATGGCGGAACCGCCGTCCCACTTGTGATCTCCGGCACACCCTTGGCGCCCGAAACCCAGGCGCTGTTCAGCGGGCTGCCCATTCGCTTCGCCAGTGTGGGCAGCGGCATGGTCGCCGCGGCCCCGGGCGGCGAGGCCAGTCCCGTCGAGCCCGGTGGCATGGCCTCCATCGCCCTGGTGCAGGGCGACATGGACATGGCCGCCTCCGGGACCATCACTTGGGTCAGCGGCAAGAAGGTGCTGCTCTTCGGCCATCAGCTGTTCAACCTGGGCGGGGTGGACCTGCCGCTTTGGTCCGCCTCGGTGGCTGGCAGCGTGGCCAGCTACCAATCCAGTTTCAAGCTCGCGCAGCCCGTGGCGCCCATCGGCGCGTTGCGCCTGGACCGCTCGGTGGGGGTGGGCGGCGTCTTGGGCGCCGAAGCCCGCATGGTGCCCCTGCGCATCGGGCTCAACCTGGGCGGCCGCAAGACCCTGGATTACCGTTTCGAGTTGATGGACCATCCCTTCATCACCCCCATTCTCGTGGCGGCGGTGATGAGCCAGACCCTCAACGGCCATGTGCGGGGGCTGGGCCTGCAGAGCCTTTCCCTGCAGGGGAACATCAAGATCGCCGGGCATCCAGCCATTGAAATCGAGAACGTCATCGCCGACCTGAATCCCAACCGCATGGCCATGTTCATGGCGGGCATGATGCAGGCCCTGGCCATGAATCCCTTCGAGCGGCCGGTCTTTGAGGGCATCTCCCTCACCATCAAGGCCGAGGAGCGCCTGGACCTCACGGGCATCGCGGCCGTGCGCCTGCTCAAGGCCCGGGCCAAGCGCGGGGGGAACCTGCCGGTCCTCGTGACCCTCCAAAACATCCAGGGGGTGCGGGAGAACGCGATCCTGAACATCCCGGTGCCCCAGAGCGCCCAGCCTGGCAAAGCCAGCCTGATGGTGGGGGACGGGCTCAGCCTGGCCGCAGCGGATCCCGACGAGCGGGCCATCGATGTGGGCAGCCTGAACGATGTGGTGCGCCTGCTCAATGGTGCGCTGCGCAACAATCACGCCTACGCGCTGCTGGTGCAAGCCCAACCCGGCGCCGGCCTGCGGGGCAGCCGCATCGAGGGCATCCCGCCCTCCATTGCGAGCCTCATCGGCACCGACGGCGGCAGCTCCGACAACAAACTGGTGCGGCACATCATCGGCCGGGCGGTGCTGCCGCTCGAGCGCGAGGTCCACGGCCTGGTCACGCTGGAAGTGGAAATCGAGTGAGAAGTGGAAATCGAGTGAAGGGACCACCCCTGATCCGTCGTCCGTATTCCGGGTTCTTATCTGTTGGCTGGAGTCATTGCATGCGCCTTCAAGTCCTCCCGATCGTCATCGCCGCCGCGGGCCTGGCCCAGGCTCAACAACCCATCACCTCCCCGGCACTGAATTCCCCCGCCGTGTTTGCCGGTTTCAATGATTGGTTGGGCGCTGAAGCCCGAGGCGTGCGCATCGGCTCCGACGGCCGTCTGCGGCTGTCCCCCTCCCTCCGTCGGGTCAGTGAACTGCCCGAAGGCGTGGTCTGGGCGGCCGTGGCGGATGGCACGGGCGGGGCCTTTCTCTCGGCCGGCACCGAAGGCAAGTTGTTCCATTACAGTGGTGGGAATGTGAAACCTTGGGCGCAGGTCAAGGGCGGCATCATCTTCGCCATGGCCAAGCTCGGCAACGATCTCTTGGTGGCCCCCAGCGGCGAAGGCAAGGTCTTCCGGGTATCGCCCACCGGCGATGTGAAGCCCTTCGCGGAAATCGAGGCCCGGGTGGTGTGGGGCCTCGGGGTTCAAGGCGGTGACGTGGTGGTGGCGGGGGGCGGCGAGCATGGCGCCGTGCTGCTGCTGACCCGGGAAGGGGGCGGCCGGAGGCTGGCCCAACTGCCTGAGGAGACGGCCTTCACGGCGCTCGCGCCGGATGGTTCCGGCGGCTGGTACCTGGGCACCCATGGGCGTGGGATGGTGCTGCATTTCATCGCGGATCGCCTGGAGACGTTGATGGCCTCCGGCTTCGAGGAGGTCCGGGCCCTCGCCGTGGTCGACGGCCAGGTCTTCATCGGCGCCAACAACGGACTGGCCAACCGTATGGCCACGGGCAGCCTCGAAAAGCGCGAGAGCTACCTTTCGGAAACCGGCAGCTCCACCAAGTCCGCGGTGATCCGCCTGGACAAATCGCGCGTGCCGGAGACCCTTTGGCAGAGCAATCAGGGCCAGATCTTCGCCCTCACCTCGTGGCGCGGCCAGTTGCTTGTGGGTACCGGGAACCGCGCGCGCATCTTTGCCATTCCCCTGACGGACAGGGGCCGGAACCAGGAAGCCTTCTCGGCCCTGCAGGACCTGGGCACGGCCCAGGCTACGGGCTTCGTGGCCACCGGATCGGACTTGCTGGTGGTGGGTTCCAATCCGGCTGAAGTGCACCACCTTTCAGACAGCCAAGCCTCCGAAGGCACTGTGGAAAGCCGGGTGCTCAAAGGCAATCCCATCGCGGATTGGGGCCGCTCCTACCTGGAGGCTGAACAACCCTCGGGCACGGCGGTGGAACTGCAGTTGCGCACGGGCACCGCTGAAACCCCCGACAGCACCTGGTCGCCCTGGACGCCACCCCTCCGCAGCGGGGAACGTCCCGGCGTGCCGCCGGCGCGCTTCGCCCAGTTCAAGTTGAAGCTCTCCAGCACCCGTGGTGGCGCCACGCCGACCGTGGATTCCGTGAAGGTCTACTGGAACAATCGCAACCTGGCCCCGGCCTGGGATGGCATCGATGTGATGCCACCGGGCGTGGTCATCCTGCGCAACGCTCCGCCGGACGACATCGGCATCGAAAGAGTCCCGCTCGAAACCCAGAAGCTGATTCCCTCCATGCAGTACGCCGGATCCGAGAAGCGCAGTTTCCGGCGCGCCTCCCAGGCCTTCGTGTTCCGGGTCAGTGATCCCAACACCGACACCCTGCAGTACCGCATCCGCCTGCTGCCGGAGCGGGGGACGCCCATTGAACTGGAGAAGGCCTGGCGGGAAAAATTCTTCACGTTCGACACGCTGCCAGTGCCCGATGGCCGTTACCGGTTGGAGGTCACCGCCACCGATGCACCCTCCCAACCCTTCAACTCGGTGCTCACCAGCACCCACCGCACCGCCGCCTTCATCGTGGACCACACGCCGCCGGTCCTTTCGGAACTCAGCGCCGTTGCAGAAGGGGAAGGCATCCGGGTGCGCTTCACCGCCAACGACGCGACCTCGGTCCTGAAGGAGGCGGCCCTCAGCGCCGACGGGGAGAACTGGCTGCAGGTGCTGCCCGAGGATCGCATCTTTGACGACTCCACCGAACGCTTCGATGTGCTGGTGCCGAGGGACCTGGTCCGTGGGGACCGCGTGCTGGTGCGGGTCATCGATGCCCATAGCAACGAGCAGACCGCCTTCGTCTTTATCGGATCAGCCGGAAAAAAATAACTTAGGATCGACTGCTCTGCCGCTCTTCCCCGACGGAAATCACCAATCCGTCAGGATCCGAGTACTGGGCCACGCGGGAGCCAAAAAACGTCTGCGGCGTCTGAACGCAGGGGACGTTCCTTTCTGCCATCCGCTTGTGGAATGCATCGAGGTCCGGAACGCTCAGCCCGGGACGGCAGCGCCCGGCCAGAGCAGGTTCTGAAGCGTCCATTTTGGAACCGGGCCCCTCACTCGCATGGAGGGCCAAGGTGGCCCCTTCGGTGGCGAATTCGGTCCATCCAGGTGACTCGAACCGCAGCGGCAGTTCCAGCACATCCCGATAAAACGCCACGGCCCGGTTCATGTCGCTCACGAACACGATCACGTAGTTAACCCGCATACGAGCCCCTCTCCATTCCAGAAAAGTGATGACGCCGCATTATTGACGGAGTTGGGTTGGCGGCGGCGAAAAAAACCAGTGGGCCCACGCCGGCGGATTTCCATATTTTCGGGACAGGGCCCCTGGCCGGAAATCGCATCGACATGAAAGCCGCCGCGGTACCAGGAAGAGAGGCCCTTAGGGGGCACTCGCTATCCAGGTACCACGGCGACTCCTGCCATACCTAGGCTCGGGACGTCCTATTTTCCCTTGAAGCGGTACACCACACCCACGCTCACCCAGGAGGGATTGAAGCGGCGGTTGAACTCGGTCTGCTCGAAGGCGAGCGTGCCGCTGAACCCCTTGCCAATGGCAAACTCGGCGCCAATGCGGGCGCCAAGTTTGATACCCTCGGGCTTATTGGCGCCGATGAAATTAGGGTCGGTGGCGGAAACGGCCTGTTTCCATTGGGTGGCCGTGAGCCCGCCGAACACGCTCAGCGGGCCATAGTCCTTGATCAGGTCCCAACCGCCGTGCACCTGGGGGCGTTTCTTGTTTTCAAGCCCCGAGCCTTCCAGTCCGGAGAGCGACATGAAGCCCAGGAACACACGGGTGCTGAGGCCGGGATGGAGTTCCCCCCGATAGCCCAGGGCCAGGGTATAGCCCACAGGGTTGGAGCCGCTGGAGATCTTTTTCATATCGGCGGTGGCGATGGTGCTGGTGAGGCTCGCCTCGAAGGGGCTGCGGACGGAGGCTTCCTGGCCCTGCAGGGCCGAAAACCCCAACGCGAGCATGGGCAGGGCAGCAAGGATGTTCTTTCTCATGTTCTGTCTCCCTTGGTCTCGTTGGATTACCACTTGAAGCCGGTGGAAAGGGTGATCGCCCGCCCTGGAATGTAGTTGGCGTTGCCATAGGTGCCCCAGCCGGTTCGATTCGCGAGGTTCGCAGACCAGGGCTGGGTGAAATAGCCGCTCTTGGCGCTGTCGGTGGCCTGGGAGGTTCCGCTCGTGGCCGTGGAGAAGGTGCCCTGCTGTTGGTGATTGAAGAAATTGGTGATGTTGATTTCCGTGAAGAACCGGAGTTTCCGCAACAGCGGCACCTCCATGCCCACCTTGAAATCAACGCTGTAAGTGTCGTTGAATCGCCCGACGCCGCGGCCCCAGTAACGGGTGTAGGTGGTGGGGTAGAGATTCGGAGATTGGCTCCCGGCGGCGACCGCATCCTGCCCGGCTTCAAAATTGTTGGTGGTGGCGACGTCATAGACCTGTCCGCCGGTGTAATTCAGGAGCATGGAGGCATGGAGGGTGCCGCCGGCGGAGCTGCGGTCCAGGTAGTTCAGGAATACCTTGCCGCGGTGGCGGGTGTCCGAGGACAGGTAGCCATAGGGCGCGTAGTAGCTCTGGTCCCGGCCCCGGGACCGGTGCACGCTTTCGTAGTTGCCCAAGGGGTCGCCGAGACTCGAGACATTACGGGAGATGGACGAGTTGTCCCCGCCTTCCCCATTGCCTTGAAGGCTGGACAGGGTGTAATTGCCGCCCAAGGACCACTGGCCGCTCAGCACATGCAGGAATTCCAGCTCAAGGCTGTTGAAATCCCGTTTCTCTGTGGAGCTGTTGCTCCAGCGCGTGGCGGTGTTGACCAGGGTTATTCCGGGAGTCACGAAGGAGCTCTGCCGGACTTCATCGGCGATGGCGAAATTGTCGTCGAATTCATCCTTGAACGTGCGCTTGTTGAAACTGAGGGATAGAAAGGAGCCATCTCTGTAGTTCCTGCGGGCGCCCACGCTGACCTCGTCCACCGAGGGCGCTTTGAGGTGCGGGTTGACGAACGTCCCGGTGGAGCCACCGGCCCCCAGAAAGCCGTTGGCGGAAATATCCCAATTGTTCAGGTCGACAACCTGGGCGTAGGTGGCGTTCAGGTTGGTGACCTTGTAGCCGTAGGTTTCCGAAATGGGATTCCCGGCGAAGGTGAACTTGCTGGTGAGGCCGTCGTGGAGCTTGCCCACATAGGTGGCGAAACTGCCGCGGAACACCCAGGATTGATCGCCCTTGGGGTCGTAGGTGAGCTGGAACCTGGGGCTGGCCTTGCTGGAGCCGATGTTCTTCTTCCCGAAGGTGTCCTCGGCGTTGGCCGAGTCGTAACGCAGACCCAGCATCACCTGCAGGTGGTCGTTCAGCGTGGCGGTGTCGTTGATGTAGAAGGATTGGGTGGTGGTGGTCGCCTTGCCTGCGCTGGAGAAATAGAGTTGCAGCGCCACGGCCTGGTCCGGGTCGTCAGCGATGCTCTGGACTTCATAGTTGCCGTTGGCCTTGCGGCCGCCCACAAAAATGCGCTCGTTCGTCGGCGACTGATCGTTCGCCGAGGAGAATTCTGAAACGATGCGCTCGATTCCTGCTTCGACCACATGGGTGCCCAAGGAGGTCGTGGGCGAGAACCACGTGAGGTTCGCCGTGTAGGTGGTGGCGTCCCGCTGGTCAGGCTTCAGCTTGCTGAAGGTCGCGTTGTTGAACCGGTAGTAGACGCCATTGCCATACAGCGCATCGATGCGCTGGGGGAAGGGCTTGTTCAGATCACCGCCTGAGGAAATGGTGTCGGCCTTCTTGGCGTACCGCATTTCCACGGTCAGGTTGCTGCCCAGGATGCCCCTGTAGGCCAAGGTCTTGTATTCGTTGGTGTCCTTGCGGTCCGCTAGCGTATCGGGGTCGAAGGAATTGCCGATGATCTGGTTGGTGGTGGTAGCCACGTTCCGCGTCTGGCCCGCTTCCAGAGTGTGGTTCGCGTTGATGGCCCAGGTCAGCTTGCCTTCGTAGAACTGCAGGCTTTGGACCTGCGGGAAGGGCTGCCCCACGGTGGGCAGTGTGAACGCCGGCACGCCGGTGTAGTAGGTGGTGAAGGTTGAAGGTTGGGCGAAACTAATGATGCCCACCGTGGTGGGATTCTGCTTGGTTGAAGCGGAAAACCAGAGGCGGTCCTTGATGATGGGGCCGCCCAGTTGCAGGGTGTAGGCCTTGCTCAGGGTGTCCTCGGTGGCCCCCGAGCCTCCATTGACCGGCACGATCGAAGGGCGGGTTCCGCGGGGGGCCTGGGCCGACCAGCTGGCCTTGGTCAGATTGCCCCGAAGGATGCCCGTGAACTCATTGCCTCCGGACTTGGTGAGCGCATTGATGATGCCGCCGGTGAAGTTGCCGAACTTAGCGTTGACCGGGCTTTGGATGACCTGGACTTCCTGGATTGAATCATCCACGTAGTAGTTCCGGCCGTCGGATTGGGCGAACACGTTGTCGGCGATATCCGTTCCATTCAGCAGGAAGCGGTTGCCGACCGAAGTGGCTCCACGGATGACCACATTCTGTTGGCCATTGGCGTTCGCCACGCCACGGCCCGTCACGCCCGGGGCAAGGAAGGCCGCGGTGTCGAGCCCGCGCGTGGCCCGGGGGATGGAATCCATGAATTCGGCCGTGATGCTCGTGGCGGTTTTCACATCGGTCTTGTCCTGGTTGGTGGACGATGCGGAGACCACCACCGTGGTGCTGGGCACTTCGGCGGGGTTCAGCACCAGATCCTGGCGCAGTACCTGGCCCAACCGCAGGTCTGCCCGGGCGGAGCCAGAGAGGAAGCCTTCCTTCACGGCGGTCAACGTATAGACCCCTGGGGGCAACAGAGGCGCCCGGAAGCTGCCCTTGTCATCGGTGCTGACCGTGCGCGTGCCCTGCAGGGCGGGCGAGCTGATCCGGACCAGCACACTGCCAAGCGGTGCGCCGCCTTTGGCGAGGATACTGCCCACGATCTGACCCGTGGAGTCCTGGGCCAGCAGCACCGGCGTGGCGACCATGGCGAGGGAAAGGAGGGAGAGAATTCGGAAGGTCGATGGTTTCATCATGGGTCTCCTCCTGGCTCAGAACTGGACCGAGAAGGCCACTTCCGCCACGAGGCCAGTCTTGGCGCCGTTGGCAGGGGTCTCGATCTTGGTGTTGAAGACATTGAGCTCGGCGGCGTAACGGCCCAGAAAGCGGTAGCCCACCCCGGCCAATAGCCCGATGGAAAGGGTCTTCTTCTCATTCACCGAGGCGATGGTCCGGATGGCCAGGATGTGCGAATTGCTGATGGTCCCGGTGTTGGCGATCGCGGTTCCGTCCGTGACGAGCTGTGTGCCAGTGTCCGTTTCGGTGGCCTTGTTTTGGCCGAGGCGAAGTCCTGCCTGGATGTAAAACTGCTTGGGCATGACTTCGAAGCGGTACAGCCCGGTCAATTGAAAGCCTTTGGCCTCGGTGCGCCGATTGCGGGTCTCGTAGATGGTCGGGTTCACGCCGGTGGCCGTGACGGACACGGGAATGAAGCTCAAGAGTTGGTTGTCGCCGGGAAAGTAGCGGTAGCCGGCCTCTCCGACCAGGGAGGAACGGTCGCTTAGTGAGTAGGCACCCTCGGCAGCGAAGGAGAAGGTGGCACCCAGGTCGAGAGCCTTTTTTGCGTCGCCGCTAAGCGATCCCAATCCGATCTTGAAGGCGCCAGTGAATGGAGCCTCCTGGGCCACGAGCGCCCTACCGGGGCCGCCCAGGGCCACCAGCAGGCAGGCGAGCAATCTGAGTTTGGACATACGGTCTCCGGAAGGCGGTGCACGGCATCGCCAAGGTTGGGGGGTAGGACTGAGGGCCGCAGCGAGGGCAACGAAGAGGTAAACCGCCAGGAACGGAAGGACACGAGGCCTTGAAATGCGTTAAGTCTCCATGCGCCTTCCTGGCTTCACAATCCATCAGGGGCGAGGCGCTGGAATTCTGGGACAGGGCGGCCTATCGCGGGAAGAGCGGGAAACTTTTTTAGAAACCCTTGGCGTGATTGCGGAACACACGCGCGAAGCGGACGCCCCTTCGCTGGGCATGGCTGGTGGAACTTGGACGGCCTGGCGCTGGATCTAATCGGCCTCACTGGCGGGGTACTCCGTCCAAAAAACGGGGGTTGGCCCCGGCTGCGCGAACTCGCCCTAAGGTGCCATCGCTTCACCCCCGGACTCGCGCATTTCGCCACAGTCACAAACTCATTCCTCCCACTTCAGTAGTCACCCGGCGCGACGCGAGCAATTTGGTGGAAGACAAGCACGCGCCGGCCAGGTGACCGGCTTCATGGGAGGGGCTTCTTATGATTAACAGTTCCCGTTTGCTACGGCATTTGGTGGCGGGCGCCATTCCACTGATCGCTGGGCCAGGTCTGTTGGCGCAAGGATCGCAAACCGGGACCCTGGCCGGGGTGGTACGGGACGAGAAAGGCAATCCCGTCACGGGGGCATCGGTCGTGCTGCATCTGGGGCAGGGAGACCGCACCGTGCGCACGGATGCCACGGGCGCCTACCGGGTCTCGCAGCTCATCCCTGGGGTGGGCCGCCTGCAGGTGAACGCGCCGGGATTCATCTCCGCTTCTTTCGATCTGCGGGTAAATGTGGACCGCACCAACGTCCAGGATGTGGTGCTGAAGCTCATTCCTGAAACGGGCTCGACGGTCGTGGTCATCTCCTCCAGCGAAAGGATCATCGACAGCACGGATGCCAAGAGCGGCGCCAACATCAGCGTGGACTCAATCAACAACCTGCCCATCAATAACCGCACCATCAACAATATCGCGCTCCAGTCACCCGGCACTTCCTTGGACGCGAACGGAAACACGGTCATCCGCGGAGCCCAGGGCACCCAGGTTGGTTGGCTGGTGGATGGCGCTGACGTCTCCGACCCCGTGACGGGTGGGCCCGCCGTGCGACTCAATGAGGATTTCCTGGAAGAAGTCCAGGTCATCAGCGGCGGTGTGTCGGCGGAGTACGGCCGCACTACCGGCGGCATCGTGAACACAGTTACCAAGAGCGGAACCAATGAATTCCACGGCGCCCTCCGCTACGAGCTGACCAACCCATCCTGGAACGCCTACAACCCCCTGAACCGCGGGAAGGACGGACTCACGTCATTCCCGAACACCACAACCACCATCCAGAACTACGTGGTAACTGGCCCTATCATCAAGGACCACCTGTTTTTCGCCCTGGCCTACCGGGTGGCCACGCCGCCCCGTTCCTTCCCAGGCACCACCACTTCAGGCGATTTCGGCGGCGTCGGGTTCGTGCGCACGGATTCCGAGAATCGCAAAGACGCCAAGGTGGATTGGCAGATCAACACCAACCACCGCTTGTCCTTCCAGTACAACAAGGCCATCCGGACCAACATCAATCTCGACTACCCGACCTCGTTCGGCTTATCCAGCACGTCCATCGCGTCACTTTCCTCCCAGACGGACGACTACACCTACACCACCGTGAACTACCTCGGCACGTTCAGCGACAGCTTCCTCATGGACGTGCGGTACAGCGAGAAGAAGGAGACCCTGGGCGGATCCGCAGGCCCCAGCGGCGGCCAGGGGCCCAAGAATGTGCCGATGTGGTTTGATCTAACCACCGGTGACATCTTCGACAATGGCTTCTTCGACAACAGCGGCGACTCCCGGCCGGTGAAGACCCTTAATGTCGCCATGACCAAATTCTTCGAAGCGAACGGCACTCACGAATTCAAATTCGGCTACCAAAGCTTTGAATCCACCAATGCCGCCGCGAACGCCCAGACGCCCTCGAACTACATCATCTATTTCGCAGGCTTCAACGACCCTCACAATTCCGCCATCTCCAACCGTGTGTTGATCCCAAATAAACCGTCTTCCTCGTATCTAGAATTTTGGAAGCCCTATTTCGGAGCCGTGGCGAAGACCAAAGAACAAAGCCTGTTCATCAATGACAAATGGAAGGTGAACGACAAGCTCTCCTTCAACCTGGGGCTTCGCTTCGATCGCCATGAGGCCACGGACGACCTGGGGAAATCCAATTTCAAGTTCAGCCAGGTGAGCCCCCGCCTCGCCGCCATCTATGACGTGGACGGCCACGGCCACAGCGTCTTCAACCTCCAGTATGGAGAGTACCTGGGCCTGGTCACCACCGGCACCACCGGCGCCGCCACCCCGGCAGGAACCCCTGGCCAGTACGACTATGCCTACCTCGGGGGCAATCCACTCAAGACCGACGGTTCGGTCAACCTGGCGGCCTTCGACTCGAACCCGTTCTTCGTCAATGACACCGCGGCTCTTCGCACCACGTCGGTGGATCCGAACCTCAAAGCTCCCCACATGAGGGAGATCGCGGCCCAGTACAGCCACACCGATGGCAAGACTTCCTGGAGCGTCAACGTCTCCAAACGCGTCTGGGACAATTTCGTGGATGATTTCCAGTCCTACGATCCAGGCCGGGGCCTCATCCTGACCCGCATCGCCAACGATTCCAGGCTGAAGCGAGACTACTGGGGGATCGAGATCGTCTGGCAGCGGCGGTTCGACGAAAACATTTCCTACGGATTCAATGCGACCCTGGCCGAGACAAAAGGCAATTACGAAGGGGGCCAAGTTGGAACCACCGACCAGATCAATAATTTCGGTCCGAGCAACCAGATTCCCAGGGACCAGCTGGGGCCCAAGGGATTCCTGTCCTCGGATGTGCCCCTCACGATCATCGCGAATGCCACTTACCGGAAGTCCTTGGGGCGGGGAGTCTTCAATCTGGGCGGCCTATGGACCTATGCTTCGGGAGCTCCCTACTCATTGACTGGAACCTCCACCCCGACGCCCCAGGCCCTCCAGGATCAGGGTTTCGCCCCGACCTACTCGCGCTATTTCGGGGATCGTGGGTCCCAGCGGTTTCCAGATTTTCAGCGACTGGACCTCCAGATCGGCTATGACATTCCCTTGTTCAAGAAAGTGTCGGCCTTCGGAAGGTTGAACATCCAGAACCTCTTCAACCACCAACTCCTCATCACCTGGAATACCACCGGCAGCACTTCGTCGACCGGTCGGTGGACGGCGGGATCCAACTATGGGCGTCCGACTTCCTCCACAAACTATGTCGCAGCGCGCAACCTCGATTTCGCCTTCGGTCTGCGGTTCTAGCCTGACGGCTTTGCCCCTTGGAAGGCCCGCCAACCGGAGGTTGGCGGGCCTTCCAATTCAGGCGGGGCGAGGTCCACAAGGGATTCTGATTCCACCACCGCCAGCATTTGGCGCCACTGGTGCCAATCGCTGGGACTTGGCGCGCAAGGCAGCCACAAAAAAGCTCGCGGCCCTGGGGCGCGCGAGCTGGGATGGAAGCGGAGGCATCGCAGGTTCAGAACGAGGTTTTGGTGGCCGATGGGCCTCCCCGCCCAACGGCGGTGCTTCTCTTCGATTCCCTGGCACCAGGACCACCCACAGTTCGCACCGCTGAACCAGGGGCGGACGAAATAATCCGTGAATCCTGATGGGTTGCCCTGAGGACGCTGGGCGAGGTCGTCTCCCCCGGGCAGGCCCGGACCCCTAGAGAAAAGTCCGGCCTCCCGCTTCCACACGAGTTCCCAGGGGAGAACGCATTCAATATCGTGACGCACGGGTTTCCTCGCCACGGTTGCGGGGCCAGGGGCGTCGCTTTCGGGGCGAGCCGCGGAGTGCCTCCTCCAATTCGAGGTCCCCGGTATTGGAAGGACCGCGCCGATTCCTCGAACGGAGTTCGGCGGGCGTGGATCATGGCCCCGGAGGGCCCTGAAAAGGCGCTGTGCTAGGCCATCCATGAGCCAGAGAGGCAGGTGATTCAAGCTCCTCGCCGCCACTTCCGAGGGGCCTCCTCGAGGTGATGCGCCCCCTTGCGTTCGCAGGGATATCCCCCGCAGCTCAAGTCAGGCAAACCTGGGCGTGACAAGGCCGCATGGGGTGCAATGAACATGGGAGGCTCTAAATTGGCTGACACCAATTTCATCCACCGTATCCGTCGGGGCTACTTTCGTGGCTAGCCTTGGAGTCCTATCTGCTCGAAGATGCGGCTTGGTTTTTCCCGCAACCAGCAGGGTGCTAGCGCAACTGATTACGATCAACCCATGTCTTCTTCGGAACGCAGGCCATTGCCAGATTGGACTGCGCCGAAGCTGAGGAGTGGCTTCAGGCCATCCTGAAGGAGAGAGGCGGCCCACCCACCCCACCACATCCGGCTACTGGGTTGAACGAAATGCTCGCGCCCAACGACTACCTCGGATCAGCCAAGGATGGTTCAGTGAAGACTCTGGAAGAGGTGATATCGGCCAATTGCCGTGAGCCTAGCCCATTGATAAGCCTTGGTCCGGCCGGTGCGATTTTGGCGAACACTGCCTTGAAATGTTCCTCTCGCGCCAAGTAGCTGTTCCTGTCGGGATATTCCGTCACAAGCAACACCTCATAGTCTTTCTCACCGGGTGGTGGAAGCACCAACACTTTGAAAGATGCAATGAACCCTTGTTGCTTCGCTTCTTCGCGGGCCTTCAACCAATTGTCTTCGATGAATTTCAGGTAGTTTTGACGTTGTCCATCTTTGGGTTTGACGAAATCAATGGCCCAGATGCCTGAAGTCCGATCTTGGGCGGAAGTGCCCATCCCAGTTAAGGCAATGAGTGCCAAGAGAATGGCGGATGCACGTACAGGTGCTTTCAAGTAGCCTCCCGGAGTTCACGATCGCAGCATTGATTTCCTATTTTTGATTCACTTCAAGGATGGTCCAAAGGACCACGCCAAGTGGGCTGTCCTACACCGGCTTTGGCATCTGCATTGATTCCCAGAGACTGATGGTTAACGCACCTCCCCACGCGGCGGCGGCGCCATGCTTCGACTCCCTGATGCCAGGAAAGATCGCAATGTGCAATCGTGGTCGGGGGTCGGGCCCCATGCCCCACATATCTTGGTGGAGGGCCCAGCGGATGCACCTCAAGATCGTCTCCCCCAGGGCAGGCCCAAACTCCCGGAGGATAAGTTTGGCCTCCCGCTTCCACCCGGGTCCCCGGGGGAGAACTCATCCAAGATCGCGGTGATCCGGATTCGGCGCCATGGCCAGGGGGCGAGTGGCGCCAGGACTGTGGCGAGCCGCTGGGAAGGCTGGCCCAACTGCGCTTCGAAGCTGACCGGCGCGGCTGGGTTCAGGCCAGTTCCTTGAATTGGTCCCGGTAGGTGCGGCTCATGGTTAGGCGTGTCCCGTCTTTCATCATCACGACGTGGTCGCCGCTGAACCATGGGTGGATCTCCCGGATGAAGTCCAGGTTCACGATGCTGGAGCGGTGGATTCGGCGGAACTGTCGGGGGTCCAGGCGCGTCACCATGGCGGACATGGACATGCGGAGCAGGTAGGAAGTGCTGTCCATGTGCATGCGGACATAGTTGTCCTCGGCCTCGATCCATTGGATGTCGCTGACCTTCACGATGAGGTGATGGTCATCCTGCTTCACCAGGATGCGGGTGAGATGGGGATCCTCCTGGCGCACCGTGGCCAACAGGCCTTCGAGCTGCATGCGCAGGTTCTCCGGCTCCGCGGAACGCTGCCAGGCCCGCACGCGATCCAGGGCCTTGGCCATGCGGTCGGGATCGATGGGCTTGAGCAGGTAATCCAGGGCGCTCACTTCGAAGGCCTGGATGGCGTGCTGGTCGAAGGCGGTCGCGAAGATGGTGGGCGGCATCAGGCTGGGGCCGATGGCCTCCACCACGCCGAAGCCGTCCAACTCCGGCATCTGGATATCGAGGAAGACCACGTCGGGCTTCATCTCCCGGATGGCCTGCACGGCTTCGCCGCCGTGTGTGCATTCAGAGACCACCTGGAAATCGGGTTCCCGCTCCAACAGCTGCAGGATACGCTGACGGGCGAAGGCCTCATCATCGGCCACGAGGGCGCGGAGGGGTGCGGGTCCCTTCATGGCATACCCCCTTGAAAGATAGGTGAACCTTTGGAGAGAGAAAAGGGCAGGCTGATCTGCGCCAGGGCCCCGCCTGTGGCTGGGAATTTAAGGTCGAAACTCTGCTCCTCGCCATAGAGTTGGACGAGCCTGGACTTGGTGTTGCGGGTGCCGATGCCAGTTCCGCTATGGGCCCCGGGGATGCCCGTGCCGTTATCCTCCACTTCCAGGAAGAGGCGTCGGCCTTCCTGGCGGGCGCGGATATGGATGGTGCCGCCGGCCGCCCGGCCCGCAAGACCGTGCTTGATGGCGTTCTCCACCAGGGGCTGCAGCACGAAGGTCGGCACCTGGGCTTCCAGCAGGGGTTTCGGCACCTCGATACGGACCTTCAGCCGCTCGCCGAAACGCAGTTGTTCGATTTCCAGATAGCCTTCCAGGAAGGCGATCTCCTGTTCAAGGCTGCTCTCCTGCTCCCGGGACTGCTCCAGGCTGAGATGCAGCAGGCTGCCGAGCTTCACCAGCATGCGATCCGCCGTGGCCGGGTCGCTGTGGAGCAGGGCGGACACGGCATTCAGGGTGTTGAAAAGGAAGTGCGGATTGAGTTGCATCTTGAGCGCCCGCAGCTGGGCCTGCGCCAGTTTGGCTTCCAGCTGGTAGGCCGTGGCTTCCCGCTCTTTGGACCGCCGGTAGACCGCGATGCCCTCATGCAGGCCCACCACGCCCCAGTAGTAGACCAGGTAGCAGTAGTGGAAATATTGCTGAATGAAGCGCCAAAGCCGGGGCAGGAAGGACAATTTCGGCACATAGAAAAGGGGCACGACCGACACCATCATCGCGATGCCTGCGCACGTGATGACCAGACTGGCAACCCCGTGGAGGGTCCAGGCCTTCACGCTGGCTCCCTGGTGCAAAGGCACCTTGCGCAGCAGGGCCAGGGTGCCCAGCGACAGCACTGCCCACCCATAGTTCTGGACCAGGTTCATGCCGAGGATCCTGAGGACGGACTCGGCTTGGATTTCGGTGCGGATGGCCATCAGGTCCATGCTCGCCATGTAGAGGCCGATGAGAGTCCAGCCCCCCAAATAGAGGATCCAGCTGCGGCGGAGCCCACGCTTGCCCCGGTCGCTTTCCGGGGCTGGCGCGAGGTGTTCTTCATGAGGTGGAATGGGCATGGTCAGGCCGGAGGGAGGAGCATGGGCGGGGGTCAGGTGGGCAGCGCTGCACCGAGAAAACGCGGAGAGCTATCCAGGAGGTTGAGGGGAAGGTGGATGCGCGCCACGGCGCCGCCGCCTTCCAGATAGTGCAGGTCCAGGCGCTGCTCCTGGCCATAGGCCAGCTCCAAGCGCGACCGGGGGTCGCGGGGGGCGGGAATGCCCGGCCGCAGGGCCTGTCCGGCTCCAGGCCGCTGGCCATCGTCCTGGACCTCCATGGTGAGCATCCCGCCCTCCTGCCGGGCACGGATGTGGATGGTGCCGCCCTGGCTGCGTTCGCAGATGCCGTGTTGGATGGCGTTCTCCAAAAGGGGCTGAAGCACGAAGGTGGGCACCTGGGCTACCAGCAGGGAACCCGGCACTTCGAACACCACCCTCAGCCGGTCGCCGAGGCGCATGCGTTCGACTTCCAAGTAGCCTTCCAGGAAAGCCAGTTCCCGGCCCAGGCTGGTTTCTTCTTCACGGCTCTGCTCAAGGGACAGGCGCAGAAGCTGGCTGAGTTTCACGAGCATGCGGTCGGCGGTGGCGGGGTCGGTGTGCATCAAGACCGAGACGGCATTCAAGGTATTGAAGAGGAAGTGGGGATTGAGCTGCATCTGCAGGGCCCGCAGCTGGGCCTGGGCCACCTTGGCTTCCAGCAGGGAGACCCGGAGTTCCCGTTCCCGGGTGCTCTTCAGGATCTGGAGGCCTTCATGGATGCCCACTACGCCCCAGTAGCTGACCAGGTACTCGAATGAGAAGTAGGACACCACAAACTGCTGGAAAGCCCTCAGCAGGGGCCATTTCGGCGGGTCCAGAAGAAAGGCCATTGCGGCAATCCCCACCAGTCCCACCGTCGTGATCACCACCCCCGCCGCCAGGTGCGCCCACCAATGCTTCAAGGGCGCATGGACCTGGAGCGGGTAGCGGCGGACGATGCGCAGGGTGATGAGCGACAGCAGGCCCCAGAAAAGGTTCTGGGCCAGGTTGAGCAGTAACAGTTGACCCACGAACCGGGTCGTCAAGGGCAGGGTGGTCCGCAGGATGTCCTGGGTGGCCATGAAGAGGCCCAGGAGCACCCAGGCCCCCCAATAAAGACGTTTTGTATGTGGGCCGTCGAACGCCATGGCTGGAAATCCTATCAGGGCTTCGTGGCCATTCATGGAAGGACAGGGGTGAACCGACCTGATCTGATGGTGAATCGCCCGGAGCCGGGGCGGGAATCAGGTGGGGTGGGATCAAGGGATGTCCACCTGGTGGGACTTGCCGTCCCGAAGGATCACGAGTTTCAGGGCTGGGGCACCAAGGGCCGTCATGACCGCGTCCTGGCCCAGGCTATCCGGCGTCTTTCCGTTGATCAGGCTGATCTGGTCCTGGCTCTTGAGCCCGGCCTGGTCCGCCAGGCTGCCCGCCGCGACTCCCGCGATGCGGAGCACCCCCCCCGGCTCCATGCGAAGCCCGATCCCCAGCTTCCTTCCGGCCGGGGCACGGGCCCGGGGCCTGGGGCCGGCACTGGGTGGGATTCCGGGGGCGCAGTCGCTGCGTATGGCATTGACTGCGGCTTCACAGAGCTCATCGCTGTCCCCCCCGTTGCAGCAGACCACCACCGCGAACCGTTGGCTGGGCCATACGGCGAAGGCCGCGGTGAAGGAGCCCTGGCCGCCGAAGAAAATGGCGCCCTCGGCTTCACCAGCATCGGCGGGCCGCAGCGCGGGCAGTTGGCTGATGGCGCCCTGACCCAGGTAGGCATTGGCCAGTCCGGCCTCCATTTCGGCTTCGGCCATGGCGAATTTGGCGAAGTCCTCGATGGCGAGCACCACCCCTCCTGCCGGGGCGAAGAGGCCCTCCAGGGGCGGCCCGTATTTTGCGACTTCGAAGCCCCCAGGTCCCCGCAGGTGGCCGGTAGGCATGGGCCCTTTCGTCCGGGCCGCCGGGAGGCCGATGACCGCCGAGGCGAGCCCCAGGGGCCGGAAGACCTCTTGCTCCATCAGGTCCTCCCAGGGTTTCCCGCCCGCGGCCTCGGCGATGGCCCCCAACACCAAGTAGCCAGCATTGGAGTAGACGAAGTCCTTGCCGACTTGGCCCGCGGGGGCTTCCATCAACACGTGGGCGGCGAAAGCTCGCCGGTTATCCCGTGGGTTGCCCTTCAGTTCGAAGATGATGGGGGTTTCTTTGGGGGTGATGCGGGTGTAGGGCTGCAGCCCGCTGGTGTGCCGCATGAGGTCGCCGATGGTGGCGGCTTGGTACTCCTTGCGCATGGCAACGCCGGGCAGGGCCTTCGCCAGCGGCCAGTCGTAGCTAAGCTTCCCCGCTTGGACCAGCCGGGCGAACAGCATGCGCGTCATGGCCTTGGTGCAGGATCCGATGACGAAGCGGTCCTTCGCCTCAATGGCTTCAGGTTTCCCCAGTTCCCGTGCTCCACCAACACCCAGGCCGACGATCCGCCCGTCTTTGATCGCGGCCGCGGCGAGGCCCGGCATCGAGGTGCGATCCCTCACGCGATCCAGCAGTCCATTCAGGGACTTCACTTCGGGAACGGCAGGTGGAACTGTAGCCAGTGACCGCGGTGAAGGCAGGGGTACCGCCAGGACGAGGGCATAAAGAGTGAGGGCGTTCGGTTTCATGGCGGGCTCCGCGAGGTGGAAATGAATATACGAAATAATTCGTATTGTTCAACGAATTACTTCGTATATCGATTTTCCGCCTCCCGTCATATGTCCTGAAGCGGCTATTGGTGCGGAGCCAAGGCCATTTCCATGCTTTAAATTTCATTAATTATTTTAAATTTAATAATTGCAACAATTAAGTAATGGGTTACGCGATTCTGGCTCAGGCTCGGCTCCGATGGCTCGGGGTCGAAACCAATGAGCCGGGCCCCGCGCAGGGGGCGTACCATTCCGCCATGACGTTCGCCTCCTTCTGGCCCATGTACCTCAAAGAGCACCGGCACCGGGCGAACCGGCGCCTGCATCTGGTGGGCACCCTCTGCTACCTATCTCTCCTCCTCGCGCTTGGCGCAACAGGGCGCTACGCCTGGCTTTGGACGGTGCCCGTCGTGGCCTACGGATTCGCCTGGACGGGCCATTTCGCCATCGAGGGCAACCGTCCTGCCACTTTCCGGCATCCCTGGCTGTCGTTGGCCGGGGACCACAAAATGGCCTGGTTCATGGTGACTGGCCGCATCGAGGGGGAATACGACCGCTTGGGGATTCCGCAAAAGGGATAGCGTGGCCGCGGCCTTAGTTCTGGAGCTCGGTGAAACGCAGGCCTGGCAAGGATTCGCGGAGAGCCTTCTGGCCCGCTTCCGTGACCCGCGACTGGGCGGTGAGCAGGACCTTCAATTCGTTCAAGGCTTTGAGCTGGCGGATGCCTTCGTCTCCAACCTGCGTATTGAAGAGGCTCACCTTCTTCAAATGCGGAAAGGCCTTGAGGGCCGGCATCCCCAGGTCGGAAATCCGGGTGCCCCCCATCAGCAGCGTCTCGAGTTCGCTGGAGCCTTTCAATTGTTCTAGCCCTCGGTCGCCGAGTTGCGTGCGGAATAGATTCAGGAAGCGCAGTTTCGCCAACCCTCTCAAATGCGCGACGCCCGCATCCCCGATTTTCGTGAGCCTCAGATCGAGGTGCCGCAGTTCCGTGAGGTCCGCGAGGATTTTCAAGTCCGCGTCCGTGATGGCTGTGCCATGGAGGTCGACCTTCACGATGGGTGTTCCGGGCAGTTGCTCGTCCACTTCGACTGACCCGCCCAAGGCGCGGATGGCCTCCAGCGCCTGCGCGTGGGCGGGTGGCGTGGCGGCGCCCTGGAGCACGATGAAGGGGGAGAAAAGCAGCGCAAGCATGGTGTGCCTCTTGTGAAGTGGATCGTTCACAGCGCCTTCCAATTGCCTTTGAAGAGGCGCTGGCCCGCGTCCACAGCCTCCGTTTGAATGTCGAGGAAGCTGAAGCTGCCTTTTCCTGGCAGGGAAGTGTTGATGTCCAGGGCCAGCACGCCTTGGGGACCCGCCTGGAACGTGTGGATATAGTCCCGGGTGCGGGTCAGGGATGAACAGCGGCCTGGCGTCATGTGCAGGTCCAAGGTCTGGCGCAGGGTGAATCTTTCGCGGGATTCGTGCGGGGGCCGGGGGCCTTCGATCTCGAAGTGGTGGGCGCGGCAGCTGCCTTCCAGGCACAGGGTCACCACGTCTACCGGGTCATGGTCGTGGGGTGGGAAAACGGCGCCGGGCCCCATCCGCCATAGGATGATCGCCAGGGCCGGCGCCTTCGCCACCGGTCCGATGTCCACGAAGCCGCCGAAGGGGTAGAGCTTTCCTGCCGGAACCGTGCTGCGATTCAACCGCACCGCGGCTTCAGCGATGCGCGCCACATGGGCGTCCTCCAGCAGGGAATTGTCATTATTGGCCAGGGCCGAGAGCTCTCCACAAGCCTTTGCGAAGGCCTGGAAGTCCAGCGCTCCGGTTCCTCCACTGGTCCCGACGGCCGCATTCTCCAGGGATTCGAGTTTCGCGGTTTAGGCGGCTAGGGAAGTGGCCACGACCAGGAGTGGAAGTTGAAAAAACCATCGGCGCTCTACCGTGAGGCCCTGATCGGAATGCGTGGCCATGGAAGCTCCTGGTCTGAAGGTCATTTTGGGGAGGGGCCAGTCTGGTGCCATGGCCCCGAGGGACTAAGCGGGGCCTATGACTTTCGGCCTATGAAGCTCCTGGACCGCCCGGAGCTATAGTTCTCGGGATGCCATCCCTCCCCTTGAGAAAATCCGATGACCTGCTGCAATCGGGCGGGCTGCTGGTGTGGGGGATGGTGGGCGCCTCGGCTTTTCTCGGTCGCATCCAGCAACCCGCCCGGGTCTATTCTTGGATCGGCCTGTGGCTGCTTTTCGGGCTGATCCATGCGTCCTTCCGGGATGTTTACCCGCGCCTGGGGTCGGCCTTGCAGTTCCTCCTTCCGGCGCTGGAGGCCGCCTGCGTGGTGGCCATGGTGCTGGTGCGCTGCGACGGCTTTGAAGGCGCCCTGCTGGTGCTGGTGGCCATGCAATTGGGGCCGCGACTATCCATCAAGGCGGGGTTTGCCTGGATCACGCTCCAGAGCCTGGGCTGTGCCCTGGCCATCGACCACCACTGGACGCTGAACCAGGCTTTGATGCTGTCACCGCCCTATTTTGGCTTCCAGGTGCTGGCCTTTATGACCTTCCGCCTGGTGGAACAAGAGACCAGTGCCCGGGAGGCCCTCAAGGCCGCCCAGGAACTGTTGCTGCACCGCCACCGCATGGCGGAGCGGGTGCGCATCGCCGGCGAACTGCATGATGCCCTGGGTCATCGCATCACGGCCTTGAACCTCAATCTGGAGGTGGCCACCCATGCGGAGGCGGACCACCGGCTGCAGGCCCTTGAAACAGCCTCGTCCATCGGGCGCGGCCTGATGCGGGATCTGCGCAGGACCATGGACACGCTGCATCCTCCGCCGGGAGCGGATCTGGCTCAGGACCTCCGCAATCTCGTGGTGGACTTCCCCCAACCGCGCATCCACCTGGAAATCCAGGGCCCGCTGCCGGTGGATATTGCGCGCTCCAGCCTGCTGCTGCGCTGCGCACAGGAGCTCATCACCAATGCCGTGCGCCACGCCTCCGCGGCGCAGATCTGGATCCAAGTGCAAGCTCGGGCCGAGGGGCTCTGCTTGATGGTCCGCGACGACGGCATCGGTGCCACCCGCTTGGTCGAAGGCCGCGGCCTCCGCTCCATGCGCGAGCGTGTGGAGGCCGCCGGGGGCACGCTGGCGTTGGTGGTGGAGCCTGGACAGGGCTTGGCCGCCACCCTTGCGCTGCCGATGAATGATCCCCCTGCATGATCCGCGTCATGGTGGTGGAGAACGAGGCCCTGGTGCGCCATGGGCTGCTCAGCCTGCTGGGGCTGGCGCTGGACATCCAGGTGGTGGCCGAGGCCTCGGACGGCGAAGAAGCCTTGAGGCTGCTGCCGGATTCAAAGGCCGACGTGATCCTGCTGGATCTCCGGATGCCCCGTCTGCATGGCATCGGCGTGCTGCAGCGGCTGGAGGAGCGGGGCGACGTGACCCCCTGCCTGGTGCTCACCACCTTCGACGACGGCCAATCGGTGCTGGATGCCATCCGGGCGGGTGCCAAGGGCTACCTGCGCAAGGACGTGACCCTGCATCAGCTGGTGGAGGCCATCCGCGTCATCGCCGCGGGCGGCACCTTCATCCAGCCGGCCCTCACGGAACACTTGCTCCAGCGCACCCGCAGCCTTGAACTCCTCCAAGGGCCGCCCCCCGCTCACGGAACGCGAGCTCCAAGTGCTGCGGCTCATGGCCTCGGGCTTCAGCAATTGGGAGATCGCCTACGCCCTGCGTACCGCTGAGGGCACGGTGAAGAACCAAGTCTCCAGCGTCCTGGCCAAGTTGAAAGTTCGCGATCGCACTCTGGCCGTGCTGATGGCGTTGGAGGAAGGCTGGCTGGGCTGAGGATCGATACCGGGAGCTGGTTGTGGAACCACTAGCTGCCGGGGGCTACAGCCCTTTGAACTGGGCGGGACGCTTCTCCAGGAAGGCCGCCATCCCCTCCTTCATATCCTCGGTGGCGGCCAGCAGACCGAAGAGGGCCGCCTCGAACTGGAGGCCTTGTTCCAATGGCATTTCCAGGCCCTGGTGCACGGCGGTGAGGGCCTGGCGCAGGGCCAGGGGCCCCCGGCTGAGCAGGGTGCGGGCGAGTTTCTCGGTACCTGCCTTGAGTTCCGCGGCCGGAAATACGCGGCTAACAAGCCCTATGCGCAAGGCGTCCGCGGCGCCCACCAAGTCGCCGCTGAGAATCATGTCCAGGGCCACGCCTTTGCCCACCAGGCGCGGCAGACGCTGGGTGCCACCGTAGCCAGGGATGATACCCAAGGACACTTCAGGGAGGCCGAACCTGGCGGTTTCAGAAGCCACCCGCACATGGCAGGCCAGGGCCAGTTCGCAGCCGCCGCCTAAGGCAAAGCCATTGACCATTGCCAGGACGGGCTTGGGCATCTGCTCGATGCGGTTGAACACGGCTTGCCCGGCGAGTCCCTGCCGACGGGCCGAGGCGCTGTCCAGCTCCCGCAGTTCACCGATGTCGGCGCCCGCCACAAAGGCCTTCTCGCCGGCGCCGGTGACCACCACGACGCCGACCTTTTCATCATGCTCCAGCCCTGCGAAGGCGCAGTCCAGTTCCTTGAGCACTTCGGTGTTCAGGGCGTTGAGCTTCTCGGGGCGCTGGAGGGTCACCCAGGCGATACGGTCGACGGTTTCGATGCTGATCACGGACATGGAGGCTCCTGTCCCGCCAGTCTACTGCCGTGCCTCGGGATCCAGATACTTGCGGAGGAAATCCAAGGTCAAGGGCCAAGCCAGGTGGGCGGCTTCGGCGTGGTAGCTGGCACGCTGGTCGCAGAAGAACCCGTGCCCCGCAGGTTCGAAACAGACGTTCATGAAGCACTTCTTCGCGGAGAGGAGCGCCTCTTCCAGCTGCTGCCGCTGCTCGGGGGGGATGGAGGCATCCTGGCCGCCCCACACCAGCAGCAAGGGGCTGTTCACGCGATCCAGCCGGTCCAGGTGCTGCGGGATGTTGCCGCCATAGAAGGAGGCCGCGCAGGCCAGGGGCAGGGCAGATGCGGCCAGGAAGCTCATGCGGCCGCCCATGCAGAAGCCGATGCTGCCGATCTTGCGGGACCCGGTCTGGCTATCCGCGGCGAACCAGTCCGCCACGGCTTTGAAATCCTCTTCCAGGCCGGGGAGGGTCATTTTCACAGCCTCCTCCCGGCCAGGCAGGTGGCTGTCGTAGGAGGAGGCGAAGCCGGGCGCGGTGCGGTGGAACAGCTCCGGCGCCAGGGCCGTGAAGCCTTCGATGGCCAGGCGTTCGCAGACTTCGCGGATGTGGCTGTTCACGCCGAAGATCTCCTGGAAAACCAGCAGGCCCGGGGCCGTGGGGGCGCTTTGGGGCCGCGCGAGGTAGGCGCGCATGGGCGTGCCGTCGCTCACGGGCAGGGTGATCCATTCGCCGCTGATGGGGTTCATGAATGCCTCGGTGTTTGGTTGCATTGTGGTTCACTGGGGGATTTTGGGCCAGCGCATGGTATGAAATGAATCCGTCTGGAGCTCCTCACATGAGCGGAAGCCGATCAGCCGCCTTCCATAGCCCCCGGGATGAAACCGCCAGGCTGGAGGCTCTGCGCCGCTACGGCGTCCTGGATAGCGGGCCCGAGGAGGCCCTGGACCAATTGGTGCGCTTCGCAGCCGAGGTTTGCGCCTCGCCCGCCGCCCGCCTGGATCTGGTGGACGAGGACCGCGTCTGGATCAAGGCGGCCTGGGGCCGCGGCCAACTGGCGGGTTTGGAAATCCCCCGCGATTCGGATTTCTTCACCCGGGCGGTGCTGGAACAGCCTTTCTTCGAGATCTGGGACGCGGATGCCGATCCGATGGGGGTGGCCCTCCGGGCCTCCTTCGGCGCTTCGGTACGGGCCTACGCGAGCGCAGTGCTGGAGACTCCCGAGGGGCACCGAATCGGCACGCTTGGGGTGCTCGACACGGAAGCACGCCGCCTTTCCAAGCGGCAGAAGGAATCCTTGGGCCACCTGGCCGGACAGGTGATCGCTCTGCTGGAATTGCGGCGGGTGCGTGGCGAACTGGAGGTGGCTCTGCGGGAGGTGGACCGGCTCGCCACCATGGATGCCTTGACCGGGCTCCTCAACCGCCGGGCCTGCATCCGCCGGCTGGTGGAGGAAATCAAGCGGGCCCGCCGCTACCACCAGCCCCTGGCGGTGGTGGTCATGGATCTGGACCATGCCCAGGCCATCAACGAGCAGTTCGGCCATGCCATGGGCGATGCGATTCTGCGCAACCTGGGGCGCCTGCTGCGGACCCGGGTGCGCTCCGTGGACGCCGCTGCCCGCATGGATGGCGAGGAACTGATCCTGGTCCTGGGCAATACCGATCTGGAGGGGGCCCGCACCGCCGCCGAAAACCTGCGGGTGGATTTTTCCGCCCTGGAACATCGGGAAGGACGGACCGTCCACGAGGCCACCCTGAGTTTCGGGGTGGCGCAACTCATCGAGGCCGACGACCGCTGCGAAATTTTGCTGCGCCGTGCGGGCGCGGCCCTCCGCCGGGCCAAGGCCGAAGGCCGCAACCGCGTGGTGGCGGCCACCTGAGTTAATCTTTTCGCATGTTCAACCCGCCCCATCCCGAGACCTACCGCGATCAGCTCCGCGCCTTCCTGCGGGAGGACTGGGGCAGCCAGGACTGGTCTTCGGGCGCGGTGCGGGATCGGCCCATGCGGGGGTCCATCAAGGCCAAGTCGCTGCTGGTGATCGCGGGCCTGCCGGTGGCAATGGAGGTGCTGCGCCTGGTGGACGAGCGCATCAAGGCCACGCCTTGGCAGGAGGACGGCAGCATCGTGCAGGCGGGCAGCGTGGTGTTGCAGCTCGAAGGGCCCAGCCGAGCAATCCTGATGGCCGAGCGGGTCCTGCTGAATCTGTTGCAGCGCCTCTCGGGCACCGCCACTCTCACTGGAATGTTCGTGGAGACCATCGCGGGCACCGGCGCCCGGGTCCTGGACACCCGCAAGACCACGCCGGGCCTCAAACTCTTGGAAAAGTACGCGGTGCGCTGTGGGGGTGGCTTCAACCATCGCTTCTCCCTGGGCGACGGCGTGCTGCTCAAGGAGAACCACATCGCGGCCGCCGACGGGCTTCGCCAGGCGGTAGCAAGCGCCCGCAATTTGAGCCCGAACCTGATCCGCATCGAGGTGGAGGTGGAGCGCATCGACCAGCTCGCCGAATGCCTGGAACTGCCGGAGGTGGATGGCGTCCTGCTGGACAACATGGACCTGGAGTCCATGCGCCTGGCGGTGGAGATGCGGAATGCGTCGGGCCGCCGGGTCTTCCTGGAAGCCAGCAGCAACCTGACCCTGGAGCGGGCCCGCCCGGTGGCCGAGACCGGCGTGGACTTCCTCAGCGTGGGCGCCCTCACCCATAGCGCCCCGGCGGCGGACCTGAGTCTACGGCTAGAGTCCTGAAATTCTGGGGCTTGGGTTTCAATCAGGCAGGCGGCCTGTGGCCACGAGGTTGATCGCCGTGCGCCGAAGGCGCTTCCAAATTGCACAATGACTCAGGAACTTGGAACTGTAACATTCGGTTCAGTTGAGGACTCATGCCAAGTTGCATTCAATAAAGTATAACTTATATTGATGTCAGCTCCAAGGAGCTGGCATGAAAACCCTCATCTCGCCT
>JANXPB010000087.1 GCA_025357545.1 Holophagaceae bacterium | reverse complement strand
ACCAGACAGGCAGGACTTGAGCTCCTGCAAGCTGAGGGGCTTGGAAATGGAGTTCAGCACCTGCAATCCATAGGCTTTGGCCATGGTTTCCACAGTATTCAAGATGGAAATCTCAACGGCGCTGACTACCGCCACTCCTTGAGCCAATTGACCCTCAGCCACGTGCCGAAGGAATTCCACGCCATCCATTTCAGGCATGTCCAGGTCACATAGAATGATGTCCACGGGCACCCCCCGATCAGCCAGCAGTTTCAAGGCTTCACGCCCGTTGGCAGCCTCCATGAGCTTCTCGGCACCCAGATCCATCAAAAGTCGAAGCGTCATCCGACGCTGGAAATCGTGATCTTCCACAACCATGATGGTGTAATTACGCAACTCCACTACCCTGTCTCCGCCAGTCAAGCCACACCCGGGAAAGACACCAGGCCCAACTCGTTCCGTAGGCCGCGCCAAGAGAGGCTGGACTTTCACGGACCCTGCCATTCCTGCCTTCAGAGCTTCCAGGCCTGAATTTAACCCGCCCTGGAAAGCAAACATGGCGATTCCAACACCTTCTGGGTGGTGGTGCTCGGCTTTCGGGGTCTCCTTCAACATTGATTCCAAACGCTCCATGGCCTTCACCTGCAAAACCACCATGAGCATAGGTTCCGCTGGTCACGGAAGATTCAGATTCCCGCGAACGGTCGTTTTTCATCCGCGAACGGGCGAAGCCTCCTGGACGCACTCCCTCGTTCGACGTGTCATGGCACGGCTGACAGTCAATTCCACCTTGGGGGCGACCATTACCTTGATGCGTCCCAATGCGCTGGCGCGGATGCCCTTGACCATACAGGGCCTCAGTAGCAGGTTGCGCTGAATCCGCAGCAGGCCATCTTCCGGGAAAGCGTGCTCCACCTCCGCCAGGGTTTTCCACCGGGTCAGAAAGCGGTTCAACCCCCGGCAGGCCCACACCCGGTCATCATCTCGTTCAAAATGAGTGATGAGATCCAGTTCCATGAAGATTTCCCCATCTCCGGCCCGGATGGGGAACCGAAGGGGTGGCGGTAGCAGGGCCTTCAATTCCGCCGGACTCAGTCGGCGGATCAGCCGATCATCTAAGCGCTGTAGACATTTGGCCAAGCGATCCTCAAACACTGGTTTCAGCAGGTAATCCACCGCCGACAGTTCGAAGGCGCGCACCGCGTAATCCGAATGGGCAGTCACGAAGACCACAGGCGGACTCTCCGGCAATTCCGCCAGCACTTCCATCCCATTGAGACCGGGCATCTGAATATCCATGAATATGACATCCACGTCGGAGGGTTGCTGCAACCACTGGAGCAACGCCAAACCATCCCCGAGTTCACCCGCCACCTCGCACCCAGCTTCCTGAAGCAGGCGGGACAACCGCTCCCTTGCCAGAGGCTCGTCATCCACCACCAGGGCCTTAAGCTGTTTCATGGATGCATTCTACTTGGCTCTCTTTTAGCCGAATGCTGGCAAGTGTCCCGTGGCTTGAAGGACCGATGGAAAAGCTGGCTCCGGTACCGAAATGCAGGGCCAAGCGTGAACGCAAATTTCTTACGCCGATGCCCCTTTCCTCTTCATCGTTCAGGAACGGCGCCCCAGAATTCCAGACTTCCAAGAAGATGGTTCCACCTTGGGATCGGGTCCGAAGTCTCGCGCCAGCAGCTCCAGAAATTCAAGTTTGCCGCTCGCCTCGAGCGCGCGATACGCCTCGCCCAATCCAGCCGCGCGCGTGCGCGCGGTCACCTGCCCCCCGGCTTCGCGCGCGCAATCCCCCAACTGATCGCGCATCTGCCGGAGCGCTCGGTTCGGCTTGGGCTTGGCGATCGCCGCGGGAGCCGGCGCGGAAGTCGCCGGCCGCCAAAGCGTCGCCATGCGGTCGAGCCCGCGTGAGAAGAGGTTTCGGTCCATGATTCGATGCCTACTGGCGCGCACTCCCGGAGCGCCCGCCCCTAGGCGAGCAATCAATCATCGTCCGCCCTGAAATGCGAATTTTTCGAATGTCAGCGTTTTCGCCGAGCGGAGGAGACGAAAAATCAACTACGCGGCGGCTACGGATTTACGGCTCAGGGCGACGCCCATCCAAGCCAATCCCGCCATCACGGCCACCAGTCCGAAGCCAAAGGGCGCGCCCAGTCGCTCGACCTGCGAGGTGAGATAGAGCAGGACGATCGTGCGCAACAAGCGTTCGAGCAGGTTGAACAGCACGTTCACGCGTCCGATGAGGGAGTTCGGCACCGCCGTGAGAATAATGGTGCTCCGTGCCACCCGCGAACCCGCGTTTCCCCAACCCAGCATGGCGTTGAGCACGAGATACAAAAAGACCGTGGGAAAAAGCGCGAGCAAGCCCGCCGCCGCCGCGAAAATCGCCACGGTGAAAAGCACGGTGCGATAACTTCCGATCGACTCGAGCAGACGTGGAATGGTCAGGCCGGCGAGAATCGAGCCGACAGCAAAGGTGACTTCCCCCGCGCCGAACACCACCGGCCCGGCCTGCAGCGCCTGGCTCGCATAAATCGGGAAAAGATAGTTGCTCAACATGACGCCGACGAACGGAACGAACGCGCAAAGCAAAAAAATCGCGAAGCCCGGCCGCTCGCCCAAGTAACGCCAGCCTTCCCCGATTTGTTGTAGCGCCGAAAGGTTGGAGGGCAGGCGTTCGATTGAGCGCACGTAAGGCAACGTCCGCAGGATCAGGAAACTCAGCAGGTAGCTCACGGTGCTCAGCCCAAGCAACGCACTGAGATCGATGCGCCCAATCAGCACTGCCGCCAGTCCGCCCGCAATGACCGAGGCCGTCTGGCCCTGAACTTCCACGAGACCGGCGAGCTGGCGGTATTGCGCGAGTTCGAACACCTCCTGGTTGAAGGCAAAGAGCGCGGGGTAATGAATCGTGTAGTACAACGTTCCCGCCGAAAAGATCCCGACGAGATGCCAGGTCGCAAATTCGCCCCGGACGACCGCGAGGGCAAGAAAGCCGGTGGTGGCCAGCAGACCAAACAATTCACCCGCCAGCAGGACGGCCTTGCGGGAGTGTCGGTCGAGAAGCCAGCCATAGTAGGGAAGGAGGAACACGAGGGCCAGCGTGACCGCGGCGGTGGCGTAGCCGAAGATCCAGGCGCCGCCGGGTCGCTGCACGATGATCCACGGCACGGCGATCATCGTGACGCCGGAGCCAATCGACGAGACGGCATTGGCGCCGAGCACGCGGTGGATGCGGGGGTCGCGAAGCAGGGACAAGGGAGAAGCGGCGACGATAGCGGTCAGATGCCGACTGTCGACCGACGTCCGAGTGGAAAGACATCCTTTCTGCTTCTCATTGGGCGACAGCGCATGTTCCATCAATCGACATGTCGCAGAAGATCATCACGCCTCCCTCGAAGGTCGAATCACGCTGGCTCGTCGTCATTGGCGCGGTCAAATTGCTAAAGGCGCTGTTCCTCATCGCGCTGGCGTTCGCCGCGCTCGGCATGCTCCACAAGGACCTGACGGTTGAGTGCTATCGGTTGTCGGAATTTGTACACGTCGATCCCGAAAACGCGTTCATGGAGCGCGTCATCCAAAAGGTGGGGGGCTACAGCGACACGACGCTGAAGCACGTGAGCGAATTCATCTTTGCGTACGCGGCGATTTACCTGATTGAGGGCATCGGGTTGCTGCGGCGCAAACGTTGGGCGGAGTGGATGACCACCGTCGTGACGGCCTCATTCATCCCGATCGAGTTGTGGCATTTCTGGGGGCACCCGAGCTGGGGCAAGGCGGCGGTGATCGCCCTCAACGTGGGCATCCTGATCTACCTCATCCGCGTCCTGCGACACACCACTCACCGTGCTCCGGATGCCATTCCGATCGGATGAATTCGGGGACGCGGTCCCTCAGCTGAGCGTCCGACCGACCGCGCCGAGAATGGGCGCGAGGTCCTGCACCAGCGCAGCGAAGCCTGCAAACGTAATCTGCTGCTGACCGTCGCTCATGG
>JANXPB010000066.1 GCA_025357545.1 Holophagaceae bacterium | reverse complement strand
CCGCAAGAGAACGTCTGGAAAGTGCTGCGGGAGACGTGGTTCGACAACCTGGTGTTCCCCTCCATGCGGGCCGTCGAGGACCGCTTGGAACTGGCCCTCAAGACCATCGGAGACAATCCCAAATCCCTCCGGCCGGTAGTCCCTATCCATGGCTGATAGACCTATTATGAACGCAACTTGGTATAAGTCCCCCGCTCCACCCGCGTCATGGTGCTGGACCTCGGCGGCAACGTGAAGGGCGAGATCCCCAATACCCAAGGCGTCCACGGCGTGGCCTTCGCCCGGGAACTGGACCGCGGTTTCACGAGCAACGGCCGTGCAAACACCGTGACGGTCTTCAAGCTCTCCACCCTGGAAGTGGTCAAGGAAGTGAAGACCACCGGCGAAAATCCCGATGCCATCCTCTACGATCCGGCCACCCGCCAGGTCTTCACCTTCAACGGGCGCGGCAAGAACGCGACGGTGTTCAACGCCGAGACCCTCGAAGTGACTGGCACCATTCCCATGGGCGGCAAGCCTGAATTCGCCGCCTGCGACGGCAAGGGCCAGGTCTTTGTGAACGTGGAGGACACCCATGAACTGCTGGTCATCGACGCCCGCGCCCGCACGGTGACAGCCCGGTGGTCCCTGAAGCCCCCGGAAGAACCCACGGGCCTGGCCATCGATGTGGCCCATCACCTGCTTTTCGCCGTGGGCGGCAACAAGCTGATGGCCGTGGTGGACGCCACCACCGGCAAGGTACTGCAGACGCTTCCTATCGGCGGGGGCTGCGATGGCGCGGCCTTCGATCCCGGCACGGGATCGGTCTATGCCGCGAATGGCGAAGGCACGCTCACGGTGGTCCGCAGCGACGGCCCCAACCACTTCGCCGTGGCCGCCACCGTCCCCACCCTCAAAAGCGCGCGCACCCTGGCGGTGGATGAGCAGACCCATCTGCTCTACCTGCCCGCGGCGGAGTTCGGCCCGGCGCCCGCGGCGAAACCCGGCCAGCCAGTCCAGCGCAGCCGCCCGCCCATGCTGCCCGGCACCTTCCAGTTGGTGGTGGTCGGCATGGTTCGTTGAACTGGAAACAGCCGACAGATTCACCGCCGCCTTTGAAATCAGGTCCAAGGTCGGGTGCCGGCGCTACCGGGCCTGGGCCATCCGATCCTGAAGTCCCTGGGGATCGATTGCAGCGATGGGCTTGCGCCGGAGGAGGCCGCGGTGGTGCTGGTGGCCGCCAATCCGGACCTTCGGTAACTGCACGACCAACGGCCTCTGGCCATCGCCATCATAAGCGGCAGGACCTTCCTGTTGCCCCTGGTGTTCCTGGTGATGCCTGTGCTCTTCGTGGTGCTGAAGGTGCGGCGGGTGAAGACCCGCCTTATCGAGTGATGTAATGCTCCAGTTGCTCGATGACGAATTTCTGCTCGGAGATGGTCTCCTTCACCATGTCGCCGATGGAGACGAAGCCGGCGACCTCGCCCTCTGGCCCCAGCACCGGCAGGTGCCGGATGCGGCGATCGGTCATGACGGCCATGCACTCTTCCACGCTTTGGGAGAGCGTGACGAAGATGATCTTTTCGCTCATGACCTCCCGGATCGGCGTGTCCTTGGAAGATTTGCCCTGCAGCACGACTTTCCGTGCGTAGTCCCGCTCGGAAAAGATGCCCACGGGCTTGCCCTCTTCCATCACCAGCAGCGCGCCGATGTCGTGCTCCGCCATGAGCTTCAGGGCCTGCAGCACCATGTCGGAAGGGCCCACCGAGACTACGCCACGGCGCTTCTCTTCAATGAGTTGTTTCAAGGATTGCATGCGTTTGTCCTCCCCCTGGCTTCACGTGCAGGGCGCCAGGTTTGGCCCTGATGCAGCGACGGGTTTAAAGCATTGAATGCGCAATCCGGCCCCATTGCAAAGCGTATGTTTATGGCCGGGGCGAGGGGCACCTCACGCTTCTCCGGGACAGTGGGCGCCAAACTTTGCCACAATGCCTTCTAGCCCCGCCCCGATACGTCCAATGCGCCAGCCCCGACCGTGAGGAAGCCATGAAGATCGCCATTCCCAAGGAGATCCGTCCCGGTGAGCACCGCGTGGCGCTGGACCCGGAATCCTGCAAAAAGCTCATCGCGGCGGGTATCGAGATAGCCCTCGAAAGCGGCGCAGGAGCGCAGGCCTATTTCCCCGATACGGCTTACGAGGCCGTGGGCGTCACGGTCATGCCAGATGCCCCGGCGTTGCTGGGAGGAGCGGACTTCGTCGTGAAGGTGCAGTCGCCGACTTTGCGGTCTGACGGCACCTACGAGGTGGACCTGCTGAAGCCCGGCACCCTGCTGCTGGCTTCGCTCTTCCCCACCCGTAACCTGGATTCGGTGAAGCATCTGGTGGAACGGCGCATCACGGCTTTCTCCACGGATTGCATTCCACGCACGACCCGGGCCCAGGCCATGGACACCCTCTCCAGCCAGGCGAACATCACCGGCTACAAGGGCGTGCTCATGGGCGCCATGGAGCTGCCCAAGTACTACCCCATGTTCATGACCGCCGCCGGCACCACCCTCCCCGCCAAAGTCTTCGTAATCGGCGCCGGGGTGGCGGGGTTGCAGGCCATCGCCACCGCCAAACGGTTGGGCGCCAGCGTCACCGCCACGGACGTGCGCCCCGAAGTGAAAGAGCAGATCGAATCCGTGGGCGGCAAATACGTGGGCATCGAATTGCAGCAGAGCGCCCAGGCCGGCGGCGGCTACGCCACAGAGTTGTCCGCCGAAGACAAGGCGCGCCAAGCCCGAATGCTGGCGGACCACTGCGCCACCGTGGACGTGGTCATCACCACGGCCCTCATCGGCGGCGTCTTCGCGCCAAAACTCATCGACGAGGCCATCGTGCGGTCCATGAAACCCGGATCGGTGATCGTGGACCTGGGCGCCGAGGGCGGCGGCAATTGCACCCTGTCCCAGCCCGGCGCAACCGTGGTGGTCGGGGGCGTGAAGATCCTCGCCCCCCTGAACATTCCCTCCACCGTGCCCTTCCACGCCAGCATGCTGTTCTCCCGCAACCTGCTGAACTTCCTGATGGCGTTCTGGAACAAGGACGCGCAGCGGTTCGACCTCGATTGGGAGGACGACATCCTCAAGGGCTGCACCGTGACCCATGACGGAAAAGTGCTCCACGGGCCCACCCAGAAGGCCCTCCAGTCCTGACCTCGACTTCAAAGCTTAAGGAGACCGCTTCGATGAAGCTCATCCATGTAACGGAACCCACCGCGCCATCGGCCGGCCACGCCGGCGGCGGCCACGGGCAGCTCGATGTCATGGGCGCCCTGTTCGTATTCATGCTGGCCACCTTCATCGGGGTCATGGTGGTGCAGCGCGTCTCCCGCCTGCTGCACACGCCCCTCATGAGCCTGACCAACGCCATCTCCGCCATCGCGGTGGTGGGCGCCATCATCGTCTCCGCGGGCAAGGACTACCCCATCTACATCACGGCCCTGGGCCTGGTAGCGATCTTCTGCTCCACCACCAACATCGTCAGCGGCTTCCTCATCACCGACCGCATGCTCAAGATGTTCAAGAAGCGCGAACCCAGTTCCACGGGGGCGAGCAAATGAACGCCGAGACCCTCGTCCAACTGCTCTACCTGGTCTCCACGGGCCTGTTCATCATGTCACTGCGGTGGATGAGCGATCCGGAGACCGCCCGCAAGGGCGTGTTCTCGGGCGTGGCCGCCATGGCCCTGGCGGTGGCGGGCACCCTCGCGGGGGTCTTCGCCATCGGCGGCACCCACTACTGGTGGATCCTCGCCGCCTTCGCGGTGGGTGCCGGCGTGGGCTACCCCCTGGCCCAGGTCCCCCTCACCGCCGTGCCCCAGCGGACCGCCCTCTCCCACGCCTTCGGCGGCCTGGCCGCGGGCCTGGTGGGCTCAGCAAAATACTTCCTGTATTTCGGCCAAAAAAACGAAGCCGCGCTGTCGCCTTTCATCGTCATCGCCCTGGTGGCGGAAATCCTGCTGGGCTTCCTGACCTTCACGGGCTCCCTGCTGGCGGCCGGCAAGCTGCAGGAGGTGAAGTGGATTCCCCAGCGGCCCGTGACCTACCCCATGCAGAACGTCAGCAACCTGGGCCTCTTCCTGCTGGCCCTGGGGCTGGGCGTGGCGCTGGTGCTGAACCCGCTGGCCGCCTGGGCGCCCTATGCCTTCCTGCTGGTCATCCTGCTGTCCCTGGCCTTCGGCGTGTTGCTCATCATTCCCATCGGCGGGGCGGACATGCCCACCGTGATCTCCATCCTGAATTCCTACGCGGGCCTCTCGGCGGTGGCCATGGGCTTCGTGCTGAACAACAAGCTGCTCATCATCGCGGGCGCCCTGGACGGCAGTTCGGGCCTGATCCTGTCGATCATCATGTGCAAGGCCATGAACCGCTCCTTCGCCAACGTGCTGTTCGGAGCCTTTGGCCAGGCGCAGCAGAGCGCCGCCGCCGGGGAGCAGAAATCCTACAAGGCCGACACGCCCGAGAGCGCCGCTCAAGTCTTGGCCCAAGCCAATCTGGTGGTCATCGTGCCGGGCTACGGCATGGCGGTGGCCCAGGCCCAGCACAAGGTGCGCGAGCTCTACGACCTGCTCAAGAAGCGCGGCGTCACGGTGAAATTCGCCATCCACCCGGTGGCGGGCCGTATGCCCGGCCACATGAACGTGCTGCTGGCGGAAGCCGAAATCCCCTATGACGACCTCGTCGAGATGGACGAGATCAATGGCGACATGCCCCAGGCGGACGTGGCCCTCATCATCGGTGCCAACGACGTGGTGAACCCCGCGGCCCGGGCCGACAAGGGCAGCCCCATCTATGGCATGCCCATCATCGACGCGGACAAGGCCCGCACCGTCTACGCCATCAAGCGCTCGAAGAATCCAGGCTTCGCAGGCATCGACAACGAGCTCTATTTCCTCGACAAGACCTTCATGCTCTTCGGCGACGCTAAGGCGGTGGTCGGTGAACTGGCCAAGGCGCTCAGCGGCGAGGGCATGCACTGACCGGCCCTGGCCAGGAGGCACCATGAACGACCGTGTGACCGTGACCGTCGACCAGCACATCGCCCTCGTCAGCCTCAACCGGCCGGAACGGCACAACGGCATGGATTTCCCCATGCTGGACGCCATGATCGACGTCCAGCGCCGCCTGCGGCGGGATCGCAGCCTCCGGGCCGTGATCCTGCGGGGCGAGGGACCTTCCTTCTGCGCGGGCCTGGATTTCAAGACGGTGATGAAGGAGCCCGCCCGGGCCGCCATCAAAGCCCTGCAGCTGCTCTGGCCCTTCATGAACCGCTTCCAGCACTGGAGCATGGGCTGGCGGAGGATGGGCGTGCCCGTCATCGCCGTGGTGCATGGCAACTGCTTCGGCGCCGGCCTTCAGCTGGCGCTGGGCGCGGATATCCGCATCTGCCACCCCGACGCCCGACTCTCGCTGATGGAGGCCAAGTGGGGCCTGGTGCCGGACATGGGCGGCATCGCCCTCCTGCGGGAGCTGGTGCCCCTCGACATCGCCAAGGAGCTCACCTTCACCGGGCGGATCCTGGAGGCCGCCGAAGCCCAAGCGCTGGGCCTCATCACCCACCTGAGCGAAGCTCCCCTGGACCAGGCGCAGCGGCTCGCCGCCGAGATCGCCATGCGTTCGCCAGATAGCGTGGCCGCAGGGAAATACCTGCTGCAGCAGGCCTGGCGGGCGGGGGACCATTCGGCACTGCGCGCCGAAAGGGTCTGGCAGCGGCGCATCATCGGCCGCGCCAACCAGCGCATAGCCATGGCCCGGGAACAGGCCCGGCCCAAGGGCGAGGGCGCAGGCGATCCCACGCCGTTCCCGGCCTTCAAACCCCGCCGCTGGACCTGAAGGCGCGGCTTCGATCCTCCGCGCAGGTACAGCAGTCAGCTCACTTGGCCTGAAGGCTAGCGATGTGCTTGGTCAGGTTGGCCACACGCTGGTGGATCGCGGATTCCTTGCGGTCATTGAAGGACCGGAAGACCGGCCCCCACACGGGCATGTCCTCGGTGCCGTGGGTGAGGGAGACGCCCTCGCCGCGGATGACCTGGGCCACTCGGGCCGCCGGGAAAACACCCTTGTTGTTCTTGGCCAGGAGCGTCAGGTCGCCGGGCGGCATTTTCAGGTGCGAGGCCACCGGCCCATCGCCAGTGCCCTTGGGGCCGTGGCAGCTGGCGCAATAGGCCTTGTACATCTCCACACCGGACGCGGGCGATACATAAGGAGTGGGGACCCGCTTGATGGCCGGATCCTGGGCCAGGGCCGGAGTGACGATCGAGGCCGCGAGGACGAGCAGAAGGGCAGGATGGTTCATGGCGTGCTCCAGCACATCGGAAATCGATGGCGAATGGGGGTCGATCCGGATCTCCCCGCGCCCGCTCCGGGCACCTGAGGAAGTCGCGGAACGGTGGCGAGAAAGATCGTTGAAGCCCAAACAAAACTCCGGCCTCAGCCTGGGTTCCCCGCGCCCTGAAGTCCAGTGACCTACGGCACAGGATCTG
The DNA here is from genome assembly GCA_025357545.1 of Holophagaceae bacterium. Classification (GTDB taxonomy): domain Bacteria; phylum Acidobacteriota; class Holophagae; order Holophagales; family Holophagaceae; genus JANXPB01. The sequence goes on along the minus strand of JANXPB010000066.1, from coordinate 45,605 downwards.
GCTCCGCTAACGCCTAGGCCACCCTGTCCCCGGGTAGGAAAATGTACCGCCCTCCAGCTCATCCCAACACCCGCAAGGCCTACCGAAGGTCCACTCTCAAGGCGGGTACCCCTAGGTCCCAGTTCGAGGCCGGAATATATTTTCCGCGGCCTCCCCGCGCCGCTAGAACTGTTTGGCGTAGGCCACCTTGGCGAAGAGGCCGCGCTCCACCATCCGCTCGTCCGGAATGTGGGCGAGCGGGTCGCGCCGCCGCTGGCCGGACCAGCCGAGATAGGCATGGGTGAAGGCGTTGGGCTGCCAGCCAAGGAAGGCCTTAATGAACTTGTCCACTGTCTGCGCCTCGCTGCCGTCGTAGCGCACCGCGAAGGCTTGGGCCTTCAGGTAGATGCTGCGGGGCATCTGCCAGGTGCCGGTGCCCGCCACTTCCCGGGCGCGCACCAGCCGCAGGCCATCGGCTTCGCGGTCCAGCTCCGCCTGCTGGGCGGTGAGGTTGTAGCCCACGTTTCCGATGGCGCCTCCGGAGTTGAACTGCAAGGTGCGCAGTTGGGCGGGCGCGCCGGAAGCGAGATCGATGGTGCGGCCCGTGGTGGCGCGCAGGAGCAGCTGCGCCCAAGTCAACCGCCGCCAGCTCACGGCTAGATTGAGGTTCCGGCTGGCATTGGCATGGACCTGGTCGTCGCTCCAGGTGCGGCCCTCGATTTCCCAATCGAGGCTCACGGCGCAGCGTCCCAGGGTCTCCAGATAGGCGCTTAGCCCCACCGCGCGGTCGAAGGGATGGCCATCCCACCAATCCAGGTTCCGCCACCTCAGGCTCACGTTGGCCTGGGACAGGGCTCCCTCGTTCCAGTTGTTCTGCCATCCGGCGTTGGCGTTGAAGCTCCGATAGCCCTGGAGATCTGTGAAGCCCGACATGAGCACCAGCTGCGGGCTCGTGGCCTGCTGGGACGCGGAAGCGAACCAGTTCCGGGTGTTCCAGTCCAGGCGCAGGGACGTGGCGGTGCCGCGCTCGGACAGGACGCTGCCATCCCCTTGGGGCAGGTGGGCCACCGCACTGACCGTGCTGCCAATGAAATGGAACTGAGGCCCGAGGTACTGGTCCAGGTACACGCCGCCGCTCTGCCCGCCGGACCCCGCGGGCCCGCCCAGCAGCAGTTTGTCGGTCCCCAGGAAGGTCAGGCCCGAACCCCGGGAATCCAAGCTCAGCCGCACGGCGGCGGCGGCATCCCGCGTGGGCAGGCCCTCGACACCGACGCCCCCGTTGAAGCCCACCACGGAGCCGCCGTGCTCATCCTTAGCGTGGAGCACGGTCCAGCTCGCCCAGGCGGATTGGCCGGAGGCCTTGACACCATAGAGCGGCTCATCCACGGAGCGGCTGAAGAATTGCCGCTGGGCGCCCTGGAGCCCGAGCAGCTCCATGCCTTCCAGGAAGAAAGGGCGCCGCTCAGGGTACAGCACCCGGAAGCGGCTGTTGATCTGGAGCGGATCCACGTCCGCGTCGGCGGTGGCAAAATCCGGGCGGTAGGTCCCCTCGAAGGTGACGGAGGTGCTGGAATAGCGCAGGTCCAGCCCCAGGTTCTGCTTGTCCCTGGGCACCGCCGTCGAGTTGTCGTCCAGTGACTGGGTCCGCGTGTAGGTGGCGAAGGGGATGACCATGAAGGGCGAGCCCGAGCGCTGCACAGGGGCCCCGGAAACCTTCGCCATCTGGCAAAGGTCGCATTGGACGTCCCGGCTCATCTTCGGCCAGACGATGCCGTAGCGGCGTTCCCGGGGCATGATGCGGAGGAAGCGCAGGCCCCACTCCCCGGGCCGCCGCCGGAGGCTGCTGTAGGGCACGCGGATCTTCACCACGTAGCCCTTGGGTGTGAGCAGCCCCACCGAATCCCAGATGCAGTCGTAGGTGTAATTCTCCCCCGCGCTGTCCGTGAGAATGGCATCGAACTGGCCGCCCATGGGCGTGACCAGCAGCCTGAGGCCGCTCTGCCCTTTGCCCGAGGCGTCCAGGTCCAACCCCACAAAATCTAGGTCCCCACTGAAGTCATCCCGCTTGTGGAGCGAGGCCCGCACTGCGGAGGGGGAGGGGTCTGTGCATTCGAAGGCGGCGTAGAAGGCATCGGGGCCGAAGGCGATGTGCGCCACCGTGGGCCAGCGGTTCTCCCCCCGGTCGTCGGGCATGTTCATGCCGAAGTCGGAAACCAGCAGGGAACCCTCCCAGGAAGACAGCTCCGCATCCCGGGCCATGGAGGGCGCCTGGGCCAGCCTTGGAATCTGCAGGTGCACCTGGGTTGGAGCCTGCGCTGAAAGCAGGGTCGTGCAGGCCGCAGCCAAGACCGGGATACGCATCGGAAAGACCCTCACTACGAGTTTGTTCGTAGTGGCTTACGCCCCTGGCTTTTTCGGGTTTAGGGGATCCTTCGGCACCCGGCTGTCAGAGCTTGCCGCTCTCCTGGGGCAGTGTGAAGTCCTCGCCAGGATTGATGAACTGGTCCTCTTCGATGCCGTGCTGGCGGTCGTGGAGCTGCTTGTAGCGGCCTTGCGCGGCCATGAGCTCCGCATGGGTGCCGCGCTCCACTATCTCGCCCTGTTCCACCACCAGGATCTGGTCCGCACTCTCGATAGTGCTGAGGCGGTGCGCGATGACGAAGGTGGTGCGGCCCGCCCGCAATGTCTTCAAGCCATCTCGGATCAGGGCTTCGCTCTCGCTGTCTAGGCTGGAGGTGGCCTCGTCCAGGATCAGGATGCGCGGGTCCGCCAGGATGGCCCGGGCGATGGCCACCCGCTGCCGCTGGCCGCCCGACAGCTTGACGCCCCGCTCGCCCACGATGGTGTCGTAGCCGAGCTCGAAGCGGTCCACGAATTCGTTCACGTGGGCGATGCGGCCCACGGCCTCGAGTTCCTCCCGTGTTGCGCTGGGCTTGGCGAAGCCGATATTGTCCGCCACGGTGCCATCGAACAGGAAATTGTCCTGGAGCACCACGCCCAGCTTGCTCCGGTAATCCCGCAGGCGCACCGATTCCACGTCCTGGCCGTCCACCAGGACTCTGCCCTGTTGCGGATGGTTGAAGGCCATGACCAGCGAAATGATGGTGCTCTTCCCCGACCCGCTGGAACCCACCAGCGCGACAGTGGCGCCGGCCTTCACCTCGAAGGAGATACCGCGGAGCACTGGCGTTTTCTCCTCGTATTCGAACCGCACGTCGCGGAATTCCACGCGGCCTTCGACTTCGGGCAGGGGCGCGCGCTGGAGATCCTCCTGGTCCTCGGTGGGCATGTCGAGGATCTCGCGGATGCGGTCCAGCCCGGCGAAGGCCTCGCTCACCTGGGTGCCGATATTGGCGATCTGCACCACCGGCGCCGCGAGGAGCCCTACGAAGAAGGTGTACATGATGAGATCGCCCAGGGTCATGGTTCCAGCGAAGATGGCGCGCCCGCCGATGATCATGATGAGCACGCCCACGGCGCCGATGATGGCGGTGGAGAAGGCCGTAATGGCGCTGGTGCCCGTGATGGTGCCCGCGATGTTGCGGAAGAGCCGGTCGGCGCCCTCGGCGAAGATCTTCGATTCCCGGTCCTCAGCCACGTAGACCTTCAGGATGCGGACCCCGCCCACGGATTCCGCGAGCCGCCCGGTGATGTCGGCGGTGATCTCGCTGCGCTGGCGGAAGAGAGGCCGCAGCTTGCGGAAGGCCATGGCCATGGCGCCGCCGAAAGCCCCCAGGAAGATCAGCGTGGCCAAGGTCAGCTTCCAGTTCAGCCAGAACAGCACGCCCAGCGAGATGATCGCGGTCAGCACGCCGCCCACGAGCTGAATCAGGCCGGTGCCCACCAGGTTGCGGATGCCTTCCGCGTCGTTCATCACCCGGGCGATGACGATGCCGCTCTTGGTGGAATCGAAGTAGCGGATGGGCAGGCGCAGCATGTGGTCCTGCACCCGTTGGCGCATGGCCATGATGGCGCGCTGGGCCGCGACGCTCACCACCTGGGAATTGGCATAGCTCGCCACGGCCTGCACCAGGGTGGCGAGCCCCGCGGCCAGGGCCAGCGGCATGAGCATCGCCAGATTGCGATGCCCGATCACTTCATCGATCAGGTACTTGGTGCTGGCGGGCAGCACCAGTCCCGCCAAGCGGCTGACGAGCATCAGCAGGGTGCCGATGGCCAGGGACTTGCGGTGGGCGTAGAGCAGCGCCCGCGCTTCCCGCCAGGCCCGCGCAGTATCCACCTTCGGTTGCTTGACCTCAGCCATGCACACACCGCTTGCTTCGAAGGCTCGGACTGAAAGTCCAGGAGCCGCATGTCCCTTGATTCCGCACGATGACCATCCCCAGAAGCCGCTTCACCTCAGGATTGGAAACCCAAAATATTCCATGGTGAGTTTCCAGCCCGGCCCATCAGGATACCGGACTGACCCGAGCTTGCCCGCGGCTCCCATTCCCTGCACTCCCAGTCCTGCCTGGTTGGCGTAGTGGCAGCCTAACGGCCTTGACCACCGGCCCGGGTCCCAGGGCGCGTCACCCGCACGGCGGTCACCTTGAATTCCGGCGTGTGCGTGACGGGATCCCGGCCCGTCCCGGTGACTTGGTTCACCAGGGCCTCGACCCGGTGGAAGGTCGAGAAGAGTTCGCCCTCCCGCACCTCATCGGTGATCCAGACCCGCCCTTCAAACGTTCCATGGGCGCTCTCGATCCGAGCCGCATCCCCACGAGCAAAGGTGAACCGGGAGGCATCCTTGGGGTGCATCTGGATCCAGTCGTCGGCGCCGAGTTCGCGGTTGCGGGTGCGCCCCGTCATGGTCGCCGCGTTGAAATGGTAGAGCGAGCGACCCGTGTTCAGGATGAGCGGGAAGGCTTCGGAAGCCCTTTCCTCGCTGGGCCGGTAGTCCATGGCCCGGAAGGCAGCCCGCGGCCCCACTGGAAAGGTTTTGGTGTGCAGCACGCGGGTGCCCGGATGTTCCACGGAAGCGCAGGGCCATTGGATCCCACCCTGTTCCAGCCGCTCATAGGTGATGCCTTGGCCCACGGGCCAGACTTGGCGGATCTCTTCCCATACAGAGGCCGCATCCGTGAAGCGGAAGTCCTTTTCGAAGCCCAGACTCCGGCCCAGCAGGCAGGCGATCTCCAGGTCCGATTTCGATTCCCCTCTGGGGGTCACGGCCTGCCGAACCCGCTGGATGCGCCGCTCGGCGTTCATGAAGGTGCCTTCCTTTTCGAAGGAGCTGGCCGCCGGCAGGAACACCGTGCCGAAGGCCCGGGCCGTCTCGTTCATGAAGAGGTCCACCACCACCAGCGCATCCAGCTGCGCCAGGGCCCGGGCGGCCTCCCACATGTTCGCGCTGGAGAGCAGCACGTCGTAGCCGAAGACGAGCATCGCCTTCAACTTGCCCTCTCCTGCGGCATCCAGCATCTTCAACAAGGTCAGCCCCGGGGCCTCGGGGATCCGCGTGCCCCACACCTGTTCGTGGAGTTCCCGGGCCACATCGATCTTCTGATAGCCCGTGAGCCGCGCCGGCTCGCAGCCCATGTTGGCTGTGCCCTGTACATTGTTCTGGCCGCGCAGGGGATTCACGCCGCTGCCGGCTTTTCCAACATTGCCCGTGAGCATGGCCAGGTAGGCGAGGGCCGCCACGCCGTCCGTGCCTTGAATATGTTCGGTCACGCCAAGCCCGTGCAGGCTCATGGCCGGGACCGTCGTGGCGTAGAGCCGTGCCGCGCAGCGGATGTCCTCGGCGGCCACGCCGCAGATCTCCGCGGCGCGTTCCGGCGTCCATTCGCTCAAGGACTCGCAGAAGGCGTCTAGGCCTTCGGTCCGATGATTGATGAAGGCGAGGTCCTCCAGCTCCTCGTCCAGGATCACCCGGGCCATGGCGCAGAATAGCGGCATGTTCGTGCCGGGCCGCAAGGCGAGGTGGACCCGGGCATAACCGGCCAGTTCCGTTCTCCGGGGGTCGATGACGATGAGGGGCACGCCCGCGAGGGCGCGCTGTTTGATGCGGGCGCCGACGATGGGGTGGTTTTCCGTGGGATTGCAGCCCACCACCAGGATGAGCGCGGCCGCTTCGATGTCGTCGAAGCCGTTGGTGGCCGCGCCCGTGCCGAAGACCAGCCCCAGCCCGGCGGCGCTGGGGCCGTGGCAGACCCGCGCGCAGCAGTCCACGCTGTTGGTGTCGAGGGCGATGCGCGCCAGCTTCTGCACCAGGTAGGATTCCTCATTGGTGGAGCGGGACGAACCCAGCACCCCCAGGGCCTGGGCGCCGTGGGTGTCCCGCGCTCGGCGCAACACCTTGGCCGCTTCCAAGAGGGCCTCGTCCCAGGACACCTGGACCCAGGTTCCCGCCCGCCGCACCATGGGGTGCAGCACCCGGTCGGGAGCCTCCACGAAACCAGTGCCATAGCGGCCCTTCACACACAGATGGCCCTTGCTCACCGGGGAGTCCAGCACGGGCAGCACCTGGACGATGCGGTCGTCCGTCACGCCCACATTCATTTCGCAGCCGGTGCCGCAGTAGGGGCAGGTGGTCCGGGTCCAAAGGGCGGGCGGGCCGTGTTCCCCCACCGAAGCGTCCGCGATGGCGCCCGTGGGGCAAGAGTCTGCACAAGCGCCACAGCTCACGCACGAACTCTCCAGTAGGGTCGCCCCGGCCTGGGGCACGATTTTCGATGCCGCGCCGCGGTTGGTGACGGTCCAGACGAACTGCCCCTGCACTTCCTGGCAAATGTGGACGCAGCGGTAGCACTCAATGCAGCGGGCCATGTCCAGGTGGATGTAGGGGTGGGAACGGTCTTCCAGCTCCGGACGCCGCAAGCCTTGGGGCGTCACTCCGTAATGGGCCATCCACCGGGCGAAGGGCTTGCCCTTGAAGAGGCCCGCCGGGTCGGCCGGATGCTCCCGGGCCAGCAATTCCAGGATGCCCTTGCGATACTTCTCCAACTCCGGGGTATGGGTGCGCACCACCATGCCCGCTTGCACTGGGGTGGCGCAGGCGCAGGGGTTGCGCTCATGTCCTGCCACCTCGACTTCGCACAGGCGGCAGGCGGAGACGGCATGGATACGCGGATCGTGGCACAGGCTAGGCACCTCCGCGCCTGCTTCGGACAGGGCTTCCAGCAGGGTGGCTCCCTGGCGGGTTTCCAGGAGGGTGCCATTCACAGTGAAGCTGATGCGTTCTGGCATGGAGGGCCGCCCTTTCCTTCACCGCGAAAGGACGCGCAGTGACTTTCAGCGTCCTGTCAGGCCGCGCCGCCCGCAAGCTGCACGGGGGTTTGTTGATGGCCGTCACATTTCAGGGGCTACCGCACCACCAGCACATCGCACGGGGCTTCCCGCGCCACGTGGGCGGCGGTGCTCCCGAAGAACAGGTGCTCGAATTTGGAATGGCTCTTCTGCGCCACCAGCAGCAGCGTGTTTGCGTCCGAATTTTCCAGCAGCTTGACCGAGGGAGTGCCCCATACGATCCGGGTCTGGACATCAGGAATGCCCTTCACCCAGTCCTGCAGGGTTTTGGCGGTGTCGGCCTCCATGCGGTCGAACCAGCCGGTTTCCGGCAGGGTGGGCGGCACGTCCATGCCGGCCCCGAAGGGCATCGGCGCGGGCAAGGGCAGGACGTGCAGCACGACCAGTGGAACCCCCAGCCGGCCGGCCCACTCCACCCCGCGGTCCAGCGCGCGCCTGGACGCGGGCGAGAAATCGATTCCAACCAGGAGCTTGTCGACCATGGCCCCACCTCCCAAGGAAGCTACTCCCCACCCAGGGGTTTCGCCCACTGTCATTCCCACCGGCCCCTCGGATGTGCCGGAGGTCACACCCTGTCCGCCCCCAGTGGCCACTTCAGAAGCGAAGGGTCAGCGAGAATTCCACCGAGCGCCCCGGTTGGGGCAGCAGGGAGTTGTAATAGCTGCCGGAACCCTTCCAGGCGCCCGCCGCTTTGAACCCGCCCGGAGTCAAGCCTGCTCCTGCATCCCGCAGGCCCGGCTGGAAGTAGGTCCGGTCCGCCAGATTCGCCACCCGAAGGGAAAACCCCAATCCTTCGATCCAGAGATCCTTCAGGTTGAGGATGAGATCCAGGGTTCCATAAGCGCCCACCTCCCGCACCGGGTTGCTCACCACGGTAGGCCGGGAGCCGATGACCCGCGCCAGGGCGGTGCCGCTGAAGTGGCGGTTCCAGACCAGGGTGGACCCCAGCCAAACCTTGTTGTCCGCCAGGTCGCCGCTGCGGGTGGTCAGGCTGCCGGTCGGTCCCGCCGTGACGTCATGGGCTGTGAAATAGTGCGAATAGTAGCCCCATACCTTCCACTGCCGCGCGAAGCCCACGGGCACGATCCAGTGCGCGCCCAGGTCGGCACCGACGATGGCCTGATCGCCCGAATTCACCACGGCTCCGTTGATCTTCTGGATCTTGCCGGCGTTCTTCACGTGGTAGACATCCAGGCTCAGGCTGAAGGATTTCTGGGTGTAGCCGGCGCTCAATTCGGTGGTGTTGGAGGTCTCCGGACGCAGGTTGGCGTTGGCTCCGGTGCCAGAGGTGGCCCCATAGAGCAGCCGCGCCGTAGGCTCCTCGTAAGCCTGCCCGTAGAGGGCCTTGAGGCTCCAGTTCCCGAAGGTGCCCACGTAGCCGCCGCGCAGGGTGTTCGCGGTGCCATAGATGGAATTGGTGTCCGAGCGCAGCCCCACGTGCAACTGGTTGGATGGGTCGAGCCGCCAGCGACCCTGCAGGTAGACGCCACGGTCGCTCGTACTGAAATGGTTGGCGTCGCCCAAGGAATCATTGGGCTGCAGTCCCCCCAAGGCCGTCTCGTAGGCCTTCTGCAAGATTTTCTGTTCGTACTTGAGGCCAGCGTTGAAGGACAGGTTTTCCGTGGCCTTGAATTCGAAATCCTGGGTGTAGCCCAGGCTGGAATCCAGCACCTCGTAATGGGTGAGCACAGTGCTGGTGCCGTTGCCATACCCGTAGGCGGATTCCACGTCGAAGGAATCCTTGTCCACATCACTGCGGCGGAAGCGCACCAGGATGGTGCTGGTCACCCGGTCGCCCAGGGTGATGGGCTGGCGGACATAGACACTGGTCTCGGGCCGGGTCCAGCGGCCCAGGCTCTGGGATTGGTCGGCAGAATAGGCCGTGCCGAAGCCCGATGAGATCCAGAGTTGTTGCACGCCGAATTCCGTGTCGCCCCAGGTGAGCCTCGCATCCACGGCATGGTGCTGATGTTCGGACCGCGCACTCCCGGCCAGGTTCGGATCATCCACCACGGAACCCCAGAGGGCGCGGTTCGCGTAGTACTTGGCCTTGGTGTATTCGTAGCCCTCGGCGGCGCGTTCGTCCACGTTCCCCTGGTCGCTCCGCGCCGCGACGCTGAACACCAGGTCGCCGCTGCGGTAGATGGCCGAGAGGTCCGCGATCTTCGTTCCGAAAGCGCCGCGGGTGAGCTTACCCCGCACGGAGGCGCCATCCCCCTTGGCCTTGCGGGTGATGAGGTTGATGACGCCCATGAAGGCGTCAGCGCCGTAGACCGCCGAGGCGGGCCCATAGACCACCTCCACCCGGTCGACGGCCGACAGGGGATAGGTGACCAGGGGCGTGTCGGCGGTGCCAAACCACAGGTGGTTGAAGGCCACCCCATCCACCAACACCAGGAAGGGCTCGCCAATGTCATTGCGGTAGCCCCGCCAGTAGTTCTTGAAATAATTCGCTCCATAGGAACGGACCACGTCCATGCCCGGCAGGTCGTCCAGAATTTGCGATAATTCCGTGTAGCCCCGCTCCTCGATATCCGTCCGGCTCAGCACGATCACCGTGGCTGGTGCGTCGGAGATCTTCTCCAGCGTCTTGGAGGCCGACACCACGTGGGTGTTCATGAGCTCCATCAGGTCCTTCAGGGGCTTGTCCTCTCCCCGGGGCGACGGTGGCCCTGGGACTACCTGGGCCAGTGCGGGCGCAAGGCTCAGCAGCAGCCCCAGCGAGGACAGCACGGCGCTCAGGCGCATGGTTCCTCCTCTGGGAGAGCCGCGGCCGGGGCCACAGGGCGCCCTGGATGGGGCGTGGACAAGGGGTGGATGAGTTCAGTCATTTGTACCACCGACGGCAAGTGGGCCGACTCAGCTCCTTTCCAACCGCGCCTGGAGCAGGGCCTGGATCTTCCCCACCAACCGCGCCACATCCACGGGCTTGGTCTCAAAATCGTCGCAGCCAGACTCCAGGGCATCTTCGCGGTCGGTCTCCATGGCGTGGGCGGTCAGCGCAATCACTGGAATGCCGGCGGTGGCTTCACTCTGCCGCAGCAGGCGCGTGGCGTCCTGGCCGTCCAGATCCGGCAGGCCCATGTCCATGAGGATGAGGTCAGGGCATTCGCGGGTGGCGGCGGCCAGGCCCTCCACTCCATCCCGCGCCGAAATGACCTCAAAACCCCGGCGCGTGAGATGCCGGGTGAGCGCATCCCGGTTGAACTCGTTGTCCTCCACCAGCAGCAGCCTAGGCATTCCGGGCCTCCCCCGGGGAACCGGCGGCGGACGGCCCCGGTGCCGGGATTTCAAGAGTGAAGGTGGCGCCCTTCCCGAGCTGGCTGGCCACCTCGATGTCGCCGCCCATGAGCTGGCACAGCTTGCGGCTAAGGGCCAGGCCCAGGCCCGTGCCCCCGTAGCGACGGGAGGTGTGCTCCTCCGCCTGGGTGAACTCCTGGAAGATGCGTTCCTGCTGGGCCTCGGTCATGCCGATCCCCGTGTCCCGCACGATGATCCGAATCCAAGGGCATCCCTCCCGCTGGAAGGCGGCCGCATGCAGTTCCACGGAACCCAGTTCGGTGAACTTGCAGGCATTGCTCAGCAGGTTGAACAAGGCCTGCCGCAGCTTGGTGGCATCCCCTTGAAAGACCGGAAGGCCGGACTCGCAATCCCAGGTCAGACTGTTCCCGTTCTTTTCCGCCAGGGGCTGGACGGTCTGGACGCACTCCTGCACCAGGATCGCCAGATCCACCGCCTCCATCGCCAGGCTCATCTTCCCGGCTTCCACCTTGGAGAGGTCCAGGATGTCGCTGATCAATCGGAGCAGGTGCTCGCCGGAGCTGTGGATGCGCAGCAGATCCACCCGCTCTGATTCACGGCCCTGGGTCTGGGCGTCCTCCTCCAGCAGTTCGCTGTAGAGCAGGATCGCGTTCAACGGGGTCCTCAATTCATGGCTCATGTTGGCCAGGAAGGCGCTTTTCGCGCGGCTCATCCCTTCGGCCTTGAGCTTGGCCTCACGCAACTGCTCGTTGCTGAGCACCAGTTCCTCGGTGCGGCAGGCCACCTGGTCCTCCAGTTGTTCGTGGTATTCCCGCAGCTGGTCATCGCGGCGCTGGATCTGGCTCAGCATGTTGTTGAAGGCCTCCACCAGTGATCCGATCTCATCGGCGCCCCGGCTGACGGAGCGCACTGTGTAGTCCTTCTCCTCGGAGACCCGCCGGGCCAAGGCCGCGAGATCCAACAAGGGCGCGGTGATGTAGCGCTGCACCCGGAAGGCGATGGCCACCACCATGAGGCCGAGCACGCAGAAGAGGCCCAGGTTGAAGATCAGATTCCAGCGCAGGGTCTGCTTCAGGTCCTTCAGGTCCGCCCGCAGATAGACGGTCCCAGCGATGCCGTTCTCCTGCTGGATGGGATGGAAGATCACCAGGCGGGCATCCTGGAAGAAAGCCCGGTCGCCGGCCTGCAAGGCCGGGAAGGTCGAGGCGGATCCCGGGGGATAGGTGGCGAACACCTGGCCGCCGGGAGCGTAGAGGCAGGCCGCATCCACCGCCGGAATGGATTTGAGGGACTCCAGGATCTGCCCGGCGGCGACGGTGTCGTTGAAGGCCAGGGCCGCGCGGCTGTTCTGGCCCACCACGTCCCCCAAGGTGACCAGTTGCCGCACCATTGATTCGCGGTAGGAGTAGGTCTCGTAGCCCAGCACCGCCAGCGCCGAGAGCAGCAACGCCGTGCCGGCGATGAAGGTCATCCCAAGCGTGAGCTTGCGGCGGATGGACATGTCGTGGAAGAGGACCATCGGCGTCTCACCAGACCTTTCGGGCGAGGTTGAGCAGCTGGGCGCTGATGCCCAGGTTGTTCCACCGGGCGGCGCCCAGGTTGACCTCGAAGCGCGGGAGCTCGTCCTCGATGGCCAGGTTGATCATCACGCCCTTTTTCCCGAAGCCTTCGGTGTCCCCCACGGTCAACACCGGATGGTTGCCGAGGCGCGCCGTGATCTCCTTCAGGCGGCCCTTCTCCGAGGCGCAGATGAACACCATCTGGCAGCCGTCCAACGCCCCCGGATCGTTCGAATAGACGATCTTCACCGGATGCCCTTTCACCTTGCGGGAACCCAGGGCCTCGTCCAAGTGATGCTCGAAGGGCGAGGTCCCGAGCACCAGCAATACGAAGGGCCTGGAGGCCTCCCCGAGGCCGGCTTCCGGCGGCCACACCACAAATTCCGGGAACTGCAAAAGGAACCGTGCCTTCAAGGCATATTCAGGCTGAGGTTCCTGGCCCCCCGGGCCCACGACCACGCCGGCGCTCCCCAGCCCCGCCCAGGCCAGGAGCACTGCAGGAACCCGCAGGACCAGGAGCATCACCGGGCCGCAAACCAAGTCCTGCCGGGCCGTGGCGAAATAATGCCGCAATCAGAGCGATGGCGGTCCCGCCAAAGGGACAGAACTGAAAGATGCGGGCATCCGCGGATTGTTTCAGCCCGCCTCCCGGGCCCGGGAAAAGCTGCACCGAACGGATCGAGTCGCATGGAAACGGCCTCTTGCTCAAGTCTTGTTCTGGGTTGGGAATGCCTTTCCAAGTTCATACTCCCAATCGGGCGGATGTCAAAGCCCATGGGGGCCTTGGGCGATGCACCGGGAAATCAGTAGCCGTATTTCCCGATGAGCAGCCGCAGCCGCTCCCGCGTCGCCGCGGGCACTTTCGCCGGCGGAGTGATGAGGGCCGTGGCCAGAGCATGGCGTGCCGGTTCATCGGGCGGCGGCCCTTGGGCCAGCTCTTCCATCACGCGCCGCAGGAGCGCTTGGGCATTTCCCACATTCGCCGCCATGACGGCCATGATGTCAGCAGCATCGGCGCCCGCTGCGTGGGCGCGCCAGGCATCGTAATCCGTGACCAGGGCCAAGGTGGCGAAGACCAGCTCCGCTTCGCGGGCCAGTTTGGCTTCGGTCGCCTGGGTCATGCCGATGTAGTCGGCGCCCCAGGCCTGATGCAGCTGGCTCTCGGCCCGGGTGCTGAAGGCGGGGCCCTCCATGTTCACGTAGGTGCCGCCGTCCTCGATGGCCAGACCGAGCTCCCGGCCCGCGGCCAACAGCCGGCCGCGGAGCCACGCCGAGGTGGGGTCCGCGAAGCCCACGTGACCCACCAGTCCCTCTCCGAAAAACGTGCTGGCCCGCAGGTGGGTGCGGTCGATGAACTGGTCCGGCAGGCGCAGGGTCCCCGGAGCGTGCCGCTCCTGCAGGCTGCCCACCGCGGAAACCGAGATGAGGATTGCGCAGCCCACGGATTTGAGGGCGAAGAGGTTGGCGCGGTAGTTCACTTCGCTGGGCAGGATGCGGTGGCCCAGGCCATGGCGCGCCAGAAAGGCCACGGGCACGCCCTCCAAGGTGCCCAGCACCACTGAGTCGGAGGGGCTGCCGAAGGGAGTCTCGACCAGCCGCGTCGTGGTGTCCTGCACGCCGGCCATCGAGTAAAGGCCACTGCCGCCAAGAATGCCTATGGGCTGGGTCATGGGTCCGCCTGGAGGTGAGAGCCGTGGTTGGAGCACCCAGGTTACGCGGTAACTGTTGGCGCAGCAGCATGCCCGTCCGCCGAGTGGGCCGTGGCACGAGGGGAGTCATTCACGGCATGCTGGAGGGCATGGCTCGCTTTCCGGATTCACCATGACCCAGGCCCATGGCTTGGCCGCCCGCTGCCTGGCGCGTCTGTGGTTCCGCACCTTGCGGGTGGAGGGCCCCGCCCTGCCCGAGGGGCCGGTGCTGCTCGTGTTCAATCACCCCAACGGCTTGCTGGATCCGGTGGTGGTCTCGGCGCTGGTGGACCCTCCGCCGCGCTTCCTGGCCAAATCCACGCTTTGGAACCTGGCCCCGCTGCGACCTTTGCTGGCGCTCTTCCAGGCCATTCCGGTGGCCCGGGCCCAGGATGCCCTCGCCACGGACGATCCCGCCTCCCGGGCGCGTGCCACTGCCGAAGCCTTCGAAGCTGTGCACCGGGTTCTGCAACAGGGCGGTCGGGTCGGGCTCTTCCCGGAAGGCATCAGCCACGGCATGGCCCAGTTGGCGCCGTTGAAGACCGGTGCGGCCCGCATGGCCCTGTCGAGCCCAGTGGCCCTGCACCTGGTGCCCGCGGGCCTGGTGTATGGCCAACGGGAGCTCTTCCGCCACAACGTACTGCTGCGGCTCGGCGAGGCCATCCCCTGGGATGGCCTGAAGGCATGTGGCGACGACCCCGAGGCCGTGCGCGAGCTCACGGCGCGTCTGCGCCAAGCTCTGCTGCCCCTAACCCTGCACAGCCCTGAGGAGGCGCCGCTACGCCTGGCCGAGGACTTGGCCCGGTTGCTGGCCGAAGGCCCCGCTGAGCGTATGGACCTGGAAGCCCATCGGCTCCGGGTGCGCTCCCTGCTTGACACCCTGGTTGCATGGGATGTCGCTGCACTGACGCACCTCCGCACCCGGGTGGATGAAGCGCTGGGGTGGCTCGATGAAAAAGGCGTACGCCCCGACCAGGTGGGCTATCCCTACCCGGCGGGCGAAGTCCGGGCCTGGATCCCGAAGTCCCTGCTGCGACATGCTGCGGCCCTGCTCATCGCTCCGGCCGCCCTGCTCTTCTGGCCCCCCTACCGTTTCAATGGCTGGCTCAGCGGCCGGCTCACCGACGAAGTGGACGTGGTGGCCACCTACAAGCTGCTGGGCGGCGCCCTCTTCCTCCCGCTTTGGTCGGTGCTGCTGCTGGGACTAGGGGGATGGCGATGGGGCTGGGAGGGGGCCGCAGGGGTGCTGCTCCTGGCCCTCCTCGCCTTCCTCAGCCTGCCCCTGTCCGAACGCCTGAAGGAGGACTGGCAGGCGCTCCGCGGCTTCCTGGTGCGCCATCATCCCGATGTGGCCCACTTGGTGAAAGCCCGTATGGAACTGCTCCGCGCTTTTCCTCAGCTCCAGACATGAAAACGCGCCGGTTGCCCGGCGCGTTTCCTGGAAACCCTGATTAATACCAAGTTGCATTCAATAAAATAGAACCACCAAGACACCAAGGGCACCAAGTTTCACTTTGTCTCGTGTATCGGCGCAGCCGATGCCGAGAAGAACCACCACATGTGGCAGCTTCGCGGATCAAGGGCGGCGGAGCTTGGTGCTTTGCTTGGTGGCTTCGTGCCTTCTCGGTATCGGCTTGGCCGATACACAAGACGTAAAGATGGATGGTGGTGAATCTTTATTTTTTGAATGCGAATCAGTATAAGCCGTAGCCAAATAACAACTTGGTCATTTCGATAGTCGACCGGCATTAAGAGCCATTAACGAATCGCCTGTGCATTTCTGGCGGTTCGGTTAGGGCTCTTAATACCCTTTAGGGTGAAAGGGGCCGTTACAACTAACCAGAACTGAACTGGTTAGTTTGTAACGGACCCTAATGGTCGGTGACCTTGGGGAAGTACATGGGCCCGTAGGCCGGGGTTGCCAACAGCGTCATGGCTGCCGCGGATTCCCCACTCAAGGAGGTGGGTGCGATGGGGAAGCCACTACCGGTATCCGCTGGATCAGCCACCTTGCCCGTCAACAACCAAATGACCATCTGGCGCTGGGCCAGCGGCGTATTGGCGGAGCCATCCAGGAGCATGCCGTGGTTCGCAGGAGTCGTTGGACTGCCGAACTGGAAGATGCCTTCGGTCGGGCCCGCGCTCACAGCGGTGGCCGGTGCGACCGACGGTTTGAGGCCTGCAGGACCATAGAGGAAGGGCACCGTGGGACTCGCGGCGCTGGCCAGGCGGATCTGCGTGAAATTCGGCGCGGTGTCAAAGGCAGCCCCCAACAGTCCACGGCCTGCGAGGCTATTCACGAAATAGTTGTTCGAGCTGTTCGGGATGGTGACATCGCCGATGGCCTCTTGAATGAGCACCCGGCTCGCCAGGCGCGATGGCGCCACTGAACTGATGGGGAAGGTCATGTAGGCCGGGTCCGAAGTATCAATGACGCTTTGCACCAGGGTAAAGAATTGATTGTAGGTGGGAGTGCCCACAAGCACGCCCGAAGCGGCGAGGCCGGCATTGATGATCGGCGCGAAGGTGGGGCTATCGCGCAGGGTGTAGGCGATGCGTCCACCGGGCACGTTGAGGAGCGCCTTCATGTTGGAGCCACCCGTCTGGTTGGAATTCCCCGCCAGGAAGTAGGCACCGACGATGGAGCCTAGCGAGATGCTCACATAGCGGCGGTCCGCAGAGGAGGCCGAGATGGGCTTGCCGGCGACCGCGATTTTAGCCTGGAAGCTGGATGGATCGAAGGCAGGTTGAAGCAGCAAGCGCTCCAGGCGCCAGAGATTGAAGCCCGCCTGTTGGACGTTGGTGCGGGAATTCAGGGTTGAAGGAAGGCTGATGAAGTTGGAAGCCCAATCTGTCGCGGGATTCCCATTGGCCAGGGCGCCATGCAGCGGGATATCAATGGCGATGACCGCGAAGCCCGCGGCGCAAGCCGCATTGGCCATGGCCACCACCTGCTCCTTCTTGCCACCAATGCCGTGCTGGAAGATCACCACCGGGTATCCGGCAGGGGGCGCAGCGGTAATGGGAGCCAGGAACATGAAGGACACGGTGCGGGTGACATGGAAGAAGCCACGGATCTGGCCGGTCGCGTTGCGTGAGGCCTGGAGCACACCCGTGCCTGGCACAGCGCCACCACCCGAGCCCGGCGAATAGACATTGGCAGTCCCGGTCATATCGCCGCTGATGGGTTTCCCTGCGGTTCCAGCCACCACAGCGGGATCCAAGTTGAGATCTCCGCTTTCGTAACTGCCCACGGCCACCAAACCCACAGCCGCGTGAGGCACGGCAGACAACCCCTGGGAGGCATAGAATTGATCCACCGTTACAGTATTGGTAGGAGCTGCCACGGTGACCGCGGCCGCATTGCTCCAGCCCCGGCTCTCACCGTTGGTGGCGGAGAAATTCATGGCGACCGCGGGACTGGCGGAGAGGGGCACCGTGGCGTTGTTGGCCCAAGCCCAAAGGGCGGCCTCCACCGGTGCGCGGACATTCGTTGAAGCCTGAGGATCCGGCACCACGGCGCCCGCGGCGGTGGTGATGAAGCGGCCGATGAGCTTGATGTGGTTGCGCCGCTGCAGAAGGTTTTCTGTGGCGGTGCCGATACCGGTCGGGCCTGCGCCAGCCGCGGCCTTCCCGCTGGCGTCCGCGGCGGAGCTGGCAACCAGGTCATCGATGCTCTTGCCATACCCGGAAAGGGCCAGAACCGGCCCCTGGAAGACGTTGCCGTAGATCGACTGGAGCGACGCGGCGGAGGGCCCAAGGAGCCGCGCGGGGTTCTGCAGGTCCGAGGTGTCCGCCAGGTTGGTATTCACGGAGGTGGCGTTGGGATTGATATCCGAGCCCTTCACGTACTTAAGCAGGCCGAACACCAGGCTCTGACCCACCGGCAGGCCGCTGGCCAGATCCATGACCCCATCGGTGACCACGTAGATGTAGCGCGAGCCTGGTGTGAGCGCGACCCGCGGATTGAGCTGGAGTTCGGCGCTGTCGCCATTGGCATCCTTGCCGAGCATCTCCTTCTCGAACATGGCGGAGATATCGCGGAAGCCCAGGGGTGCGATTTCCGCGAGGCCGGCGGTGGGACCGCTCACGTCGGGAATGACCTGGAAGACCTTCACGGTGGCGGGCGTGATGCTGGACGCTTTGACGGGCGCCCCGAAGCGAATGTAGATCGGCGCGGTGATACCCGAGACCGCATTGGTGGCCCCCACCTCACGGTGATTGATATAGGAGAGAGCTTCATTGGGCTTCAATGGGACGCCCGGGTTCACCGCCAAGTGGCCGAGCGCCGGAGTGGTGGTGTTGAAATCCACGCCCGTGGTGGTGCCCGTCACCAGGAGGTTGGGCAACGGCACCACCCCCGTGGAAGGATCGAAGAGCGGCAGGTTGGTGCTCACCGTGGACGCCCCGTCATTGGCGGTGGGGCTGGGCTGCTGCACTTGGAGATTGGAGCTGCACCCCACCAGGAATAGGGCCAAGGCCCCCACCAGGGCGGTGCGGGACCGGAGCACCAGGGAGGAAGAAGGGTAAGCGGGCCGCTGTGACATAGGCACCTCAGAGAGGTTGGAAGGGATTGGAAGCAACACTAATACTTGGAATGGCTGGGCGAAAGGGGAATCTTCCGGCTGCTGCCCCGGAAAACTATTCGGAGACGGCGAACACGACCTTTTCATTCCGGAAGCGGTCCTTGGTCAGCAGCTTGATCACCGCGGTGGCCTTGTCGTCGCTGATGGTGAGCTTGTAGTGTTCGTCCTTGACCAGGGAGCCCGGCACCACGCTGACCTTGCCGATGCGCTTCAGGCCAAGGTCGGCGGCGCTAATGTTGATGGTGTCCGCGGACCGCAGGTCCAGGGACTTTTCGAACACATCGTCGCGCCAGTTCTTGCCGGCGCGGTCCTTGGCGAAGACCGGGACGATGATGACCCCCTGCTCGACCAGTTTCTTGCTGTCCCCCACGACGTAGTGCAGGGAGTTCAGCAGCGCCTTCTGCTTCTCGCTGGTGGTGGTGAGTTCCGCCACCGAGGTCTGCAGCTTGGTCTTTTCATCGGTGAGGCCCGAGATGTCGGATTCCAGCTGCTTTTTGCGGGTGGCCAGGTCGCTGACCTCTTCCTGGAGCTTCTCACCCTGGGCCACGGCCGTGTCGCGCTCGTTTTCGACCTTTTCGCGCTCCTGGCGCTGCAAATCGTTGGGACTGATCTTGGCCTTGCCCTGGCTCACCCAGGTGCCGTACACGCCGTTCGCGTAGAAGTGGTAGACCTCGAAGCCCGGCGCCATCTTCTCCATCAGGTTCACGCGGCTGACAAGATTGCGGGCCTCTTCCGTGGGCACGCCCTTCTTGCGCAGGAAGCGTACCGCCATCCCGTAGTGGCTGTCGTTGGGCCCCGCCATGTCGGGCTTGGGCAGCACCGCGCGCAGCTTGGCGACTTTCTCGTTCAGGTCCTTGATCTCCTTGTCCTTGTTGAGGACTTCCTGGAGGAGCGCTTGGTAGGAGCTGTTCTTCTCGGACTTGATGCGCTCCTCCAGCGCCTTTTTCTGCTCATCCGTGAGCTGCATGGTCTCGGCGTTGGGCTTGAGGTCGTTGACGCCGGCCTGCTTCAGCTTCTCCTCCTGGGCTCCAGCCGCCTGCTGCTGCTGCTGGTTCAACTTGTCCAGCTCGGCAGCCTTCTGCTCCAGGTTCTTGATCTCCTTGTCCTCGGTGGTTTTCTGCTTGAACCGGTCGCATCCGGGGGCCACCACCAGCAGGGTCAGGGCGGCCGTGGCGGCGAAGGAACTCGCCAATGCGCTGCGGAATCGGGACGGCATCATGGGGCACTCCTGGAAAAGGGGAATTTGCGGTTGGGGTCCTGGCTAGGTGGAACAACCATAGCCCTGTGTTCCATGCCTGACAAGCCACACCGCAGGGCCCGCGAAACCCGGTTCGGCGGTCCGGGCGGCGATGCTAAGCTGGAGGGCTCCTGGAGGCCGCGGACCGCCCCGGGTGATGGGGAGTCCTCGAATGGCCACGGCAGGCAAGCATTTCTTCACGTCCGAGAGCGTCACCGAAGGCCACCCCGACAAGATCGCGGACCAGATCTCCGATGCGGTGCTGGATGCGGCCCTCAAGGAGGATCCCAAGAGCCGCGTGGCCTGCGAGACCCTGGTAACCACCGGCCTGGTGGTGGTGGCCGGCGAGATGACCACCGAAGCTTACATTCCAGTGGCCAAGTTGGTGCGCGAGGTCGTCAGGGACATCGGCTACGACCACAGCACCAAGGGTTTTGACGCGGGCACCTGCGGCGTGGTGGTCACCCTCGACCAGCAGAGCCCTGATATCGCCATGGGCGTGGACACCGGCGGCGCCGGGGACCAGGGCCTCATGTTCGGCTACGCCACCCGGGAAACGCCGGAGCTGATGCCCGCCGCCATCCAATACGCCCATAGCCTGACCCGGCGCCTTGCGGAAGTCCGGAAGGACGGCAGCCTGCCCTGGCTGCGGCCTGACGGCAAAAGCCAAGTCACGGTCGAGTACGAGGGCAACCAGGTGCGGCGCATCGATGCGGTGGTGATCTCCACCCAGCACGACGAGGCCGTCACCAACGCCACCATCCACGCGGAAATCGAAAAGCTGGTCATCCGCTTCGCGCTGCCGGAGCAGTTCCTGGACGCCCAGACCAAGTTCTTCATCAACCCCACGGGGCGCTTCGTCATCGGCGGCCCCATGGGTGATTGCGGGCTCACGGGCCGCAAGATCATCGTCGACACCTATGGTGGAGCAGGCCACCACGGCGGCGGCGCCTTCAGCGGCAAGGACCCCAGCAAGGTGGACCGCAGCGCTGCCTACATGGGCCGCCACATCGCCAAGAACATCGTGGCCGCGGGTCTGGCTGACAAGGCTGAGATCCAGCTGGCCTATGCTATCGGCGTGGCGGAACCCGTGAGCATCCACGTGGACACTTTCGGCACCGGGCATGTCAGTGAAGAAGCCATCGTGAAAGCGGTGCGTTCGGTCTACAGCTGCACGCCGAAAGCC
This sequence comes from Holophagaceae bacterium, assembly GCA_025357545.1. GTDB lineage: Bacteria > Acidobacteriota > Holophagae > Holophagales > Holophagaceae > JANXPB01. Next base: position 24,861 of record JANXPB010000066.1, on the reverse strand, counting down.
ATGATCGAGGCCCTGGACCTGAGCAAACCCATCTATCGCTCCACCGCGTCCTATGGCCATTTCGGCCGTCCGGAATTTTCCTGGGAGCAGACCGACAAGGTCGAGGCGCTGAAAGCCGCCGCTAGATAGTAGGTCAGCTGGCGGCGCTCCGGACCTGGTCCACCCAATCCGCCCAGGCCCGGGGGGCCAAGGGTCCAGGCACTGGGCGCAGCAGATTGGCCCGCAAGGCCCGGCTCCTCACGACGGCTCCGCGGGTCAGGGTTTCCGGCTGCGTGGCTAAGGCTTCAGCACAGGCGCGGACGCCCTGCTCGGTCTGGCAGACCAGCAGCCAGTCATGACCCGCTTCGAGGCAGAGCCGCACCCGGTCGCTCCAGGACCAGTCGGTGCAACCGCCCATCTCCAGATCGTCCGGCAGGAAGCGCCCCCGCACGCCAAAGGCGTTTTCCGCCACCGAGCCCCGGTGCAGAGAGGCCGGCAACCCCTCGGTGTGGAACGTCCGGAGGTGGGCCACCATGATCAGGCGATCCTCGTTCGCGAGGGCCACAAAGGGCTCGAGGTTGCGGCGGACCTGGGCCTCGTCGGCCAGTTCCGGCAGGGCTTCGTGGCTGTCCACGCGAGTGCCGCCCAAGCCCGGAAAATGTTTCAGGCAGCCCCGGACGCCCCAGCCCTCCAGGCCATGCAGGAAGGCCCCCGCCGCTTGGGCGACCTCCCCTGGACGCTGGCTGGCCGCGCGGTCGCCCAGGCCGGTGCCGGCAATCCCGTCCCATAAATCGGCCACTGGCGCGAAATCCACGTTGAAACCAAGCATTCGGAGGCCCTCGCCCCAGAGCCGGCCCCACGCCCCACAGGCTGCTGCGCCGCCCCGTTCCCAGATGGCGCGGAAGCTCGGGGTTTCGCCCACCCAGGGTTTCAGACGCGACACGGCCCCGCCCTCCTGGTCCAGCGCCACGGCGAGTGGGAGCTCCTGGCCCCAGCGGGCCTGCAAGCCATCGATCAAGGCCTTCAGCCGAGCGGGACCCCGGGCCGGATCGGGGTCGAGGTTCCGGGCAAAGGGGATGATCCCCCCCGGCGCCACCCCGGCCGGAACCGACTCTGCATCCAGGCCGTGGAAGCCGATCCAGAGCAGCTGATTCAAGCCTTGCCCGCCAGCATCCGCCCCAGGGCCAGGGCGCGGTGGAGGCCCAGCAGGGCCGATTCCAGCTGTCGCTTCCAGAGCAGGAAGCTGCGGTCCGAGGGGTAGAAGGCGGAGCGGCCGTCGAAGCCCAGCACCAGCATCCCCAAAGGCGTGTCGCCATGCCTTAGGGGAATCATGAAGCCCTCGCTGTAGCCCGTGGCCACTGTGCATTCCTGGGCCTCATGGAGGGCGCCCAGGTCGCCCCAGGCCTCCACTTCGGGCCAGGTCTTGTCCCCGGTCCAGGACAGGTAGTGCCAGGGATCCGCGCCAGCCCCGGGCACCAGGAAGGCCCAGCCATCAGGATTGAAGCGCGTCCGCAGATGGTCCAGGAAGGGCCTCACCAGCGGCTCAAGCTCGATCTCCTTCTGGGCGGAGAGCAGCAGCGCGTTGAGGCGCAGCACCTCTTCGTGGAAGGCGTGCAATTCCCAGGTGCGGGTCATGACCCGGCTTTCCAGGTCCGCCTGGTAGTTCTCCACTTTTTTCATCAGCCGGGCATGATCCAAGGCCCGATCCAGCACGGCTTCCAGCTCCACGGTCTTGAAGGGCTTCCGGATGAAATCGTAGGCCCCTTTCCGAAGCGCTTCGATGGCCACGTCGGTGGTGGGATAGCCGGTGATCACCACGCAGAGGGCGGCCGGATCTTTTTCGCGAATCGCCGCCAGCAACTCCAGGCCCGGCAGGCCGGGCATGTTAAGATCCGTGAGGATCAAGGGGTAGTGCTTCTTCGCGATGAGGGCCAGGGCCGCTTCACCGCTGTCGGCGGTCTCCACGGCGTAGCCATCGTTGGCGAGGGCTTCGCGGAGGGTGCTGCGCACCAAGGCTTCATCGTCCACAAGAAGAATGGGCTCGGGAATCATGGGGCCTCCCGGGGCTGCATGGTTGTCACTTCATAAACGCGGGCTTCGATGAAAATGTCCAGCAGATTCCGGTCCAGCAACCCGGCCCGGGTCTCCTCCGTCAGGATGTCCAGGCTCTCCTCCAAGCTCACGGAGCGCTTGTAGGTCCGGTCCTTGGCCACCAGCGCGTCGAAGACATCGGAAATCGCCATGATCTTGCTCTGGACCGGGATCTCTTCGGCCTGGATCCCCCGGGGATAGCCCTGCCCGTTGAGCCGCTCGTGGTGGGCGTAGGCGATCTGGGGGATGTTCGCGAGCTCGCCGGTCCACGGAATGCGGCTGAGAAAGCGGTAGGAATGGCTCACGTGGGCCCGCACCTCTTCCCGCTCCGGAACGGTGAGACTGCCCATCCGCACACGCAGGCTCTCCAGGTCGTTCGGGTCCAGAAGGGGGGTCAGGCGACCGCTCCAATGCTGGAAATCCAGGTTTTCCAGGGCCTCCAGCTCATCCAGGGTGGACTGGGGCAGATGGTAGGGTTCGTTGCACCGACGGAGCATGTCCACCAGTGAATCCGATTCCCGCTGCCGGGTTTTCATCAGGGTGGACAGCAGGCCGGGATCAAAGTCATGGCCGGTGGCCCAAGCCTGCTGGTACAGGTCGAGCACCTGTTCCAGGTCGCGCTGGTAGAGGCGCTGGAGCACGTGGTCCAGCCTCTCGGGTTGGAGTTTTTTCGCCTTCAGCAGCAGGTGTTCCCGCACGCCGACCTTGCCCACGTCGTGCAGCAGGCTGGCATAGCGGACTTCGCGCAATTGGCCGGACGAGAAATGGACTGCGCCATAGACCCCGCCCTCGGTGCGGTTCACGGCCTCGGCCAGGGCGACGGTGAGCTCCGCCACCCGCTCGGAATGACCTGAAGTGCTGGGGTCGCGGGATTCGATGGCGGTCACGGAGGCCGCCACGAAGCTGTCGAAGAGTTGCTCGATGTTCTCCTTTAATTTCATGGTCTCGCCGGTGCGCTCGGCGACCATTTCCTCCAGCTGGGCCTGGTAGCTCTCATTCTCCCGGAGGGTGGCGTAGTGGTTGAGCGCGCGCTTGAGGCTCGAGATCAGTTCCACAAGGGTGAAGGGCTTCTGGATGAAGTCGTAGGCGCCTTCCTTCAGGGCCTGGATGGCCACCTCGGTGGTGGCGTTGCCGGTCATGACGATGCAGAAGGTGCGGCGGTCCAGTTTGCGGATGGCGCCGATGAGATCCATGCCCGATTGCCCGCCGGGCAGCATCAGGTCCGTGATGACCACGGCGAAGTGCTTCTCCTGCACCAGGGCCAGGGCTTCGTCCACGTCCGGGGCGCTGTCCGCCAGAAAGCCATCCATGCGGACGGCCTCCACCAGGAGTTCCCGGAATCCTGGCTCGTCGTCGACAATGAGGATGCTATGCGACTTCAACAGCTCTCCTTCAGTGGTTTACCGAGGACGGACGGAAACTCCATCTTGAGCGGCCCTGTGCGCCCTTGCCATGGCAAAAATGCCTTGGGCCCCGGCATCCCCCACATAGCGCCAATGCCAGGGTTCGAAGGCCACCCGGAGTCCGCTGTGTTCGGGAAAGGAGAGCTCAAAACCGAATGCTGGCGCATGGTCCCGGAGCCACGAGTAGCCAGGGGTCTGGACGAACAAGGCGGGCGTGAAATTTGATTGCGGCCGCTCCGGGTCGATGAAATCCACCGCCAATCCGGTGTGGTGTTCGCTGTAGCCCGGGGGGGCGGTCCACCAGGCATAGGACGCTGGGGAAAGGCCCTTCTTCCTGGCCCCTGATTCAAAGATCAGGCGCTGGGCCTCCATGGAGCGGAAGCCCGCTCCGACTTTCAGCGCGACGCCAGCTTCGCGGGCCGCCGCCAGCAGCGCGGCCAAGGGCGCCTGGAGGACCCGATGCACCCGGATCCCCCCGTCCAGGGACACCAGGTCCCCAGGCGCGACTTCCGCGTAGGGCAGGTGCCTCCTTGGACCGGGGCGAAGGGAAGTGGAAACCCCAGGATGGGCCTGGATGATTGAAGGCGGCGGAAGGTGCATCGGAGAGGCGCGGAGGTCAGCTTGGGGGGTGGACCTCCACCATAGCTGGGAAGCCTCGTTACTGCACGGCCGACGCCTCCACGTGCAGGCCCCCATCCTTCAGGGCCACGCGGGCCAGGGACCCCGGCGGCAATTTGGCCTCCAGGATCAGCCGGGAGAGCGGGTTCACCACCGCGTGCTGGATGAGCCGCTTGAGCGGGCGCGCTCCCAACTGTTCGTCAAAGCCCTCCGTGGCCAGCCAGTCCAGCGCTTCCTCGCTGATTTCCAGGCCCAGCCGCTGAGCCGCGAGTTGGGCTTCCACCCGCTGCAGTTGGATCCTCGCGACGGCCCTCACGTCCTCCCGGCCCAGGGTCTTGAAGGTGACGACCTCGTCGATGCGGTTCAGGAATTCGGGCCTGAAATGCGCGCGCAGCGCCGCCTGGATTTCAGACTGCGCCTGGTCGGCGTGGCCTCCGGCGGCGAAGATCGCCGCGCTGCCCACGTTGCTCGTCATGATCAGGAGGGTGTTGCGGAAATTAACGGTGCGGCCCTTGCCGTCGGTCAGGCGGCCGTCCTCCAGCACCTGCAGGAACAGATCAAAGACCCGCGGGTGGGCCTTCTCCATCTCGTCCAGGAGGATGACCGCGTAGGGCCGGCGCCGGACGGCCTCGGTCAACCGGCCGCCCTCCTCATAGCCCACGTACCCTGGGGCGGAGCCGATGAGCCGCGTGGTGTCAGCCTCGCTGGTGAACTCGCTCATATCGATGCGCACCATGGCGTTTTCGTCGTCGAACAGGAACTCCGCCAGGGCCCGGGCCACCTCGGTCTTGCCCACTCCGGTGGGACCCAAGAACAAGAAGGAGCCGATTGGCCGCTTAGGGTCCGCCAAGCCCGCTCGGTTCCGCCGCAGGGCGTCGGAGATCCCCACCAGGGCCGCATCCTGGCCCACCACGCGGAACCGCAAGCGCTCCTCCATGTGCAACAGCTTCTGGATCTCCCCCTCCATCAGGCGGGAAACGGGGATGCCCGTCCACTTGCTCACCACCGAGGCCACATCCTCCTCGCTCACTTCCAGGCGCAGCATGGATGATTCATTGTGGGACCCCGCCTCGATCTGCTTTTCCAGGCCCGGAATCTCGCCGTATTCCAGCCGCGATGCCCGTTCGTACTCGCTCCGGGCCTTGGCCTGCTCCAGCTCGATGCGCAGATCGTCCAGTTTTTTCTGCTGGGAACGGGTGAGCTCGATGGCCTTCCGGTCGTTCTCCCACCGGGCGCGGAGCCTCGATAGTTCCTCGTTGAGTTCCGCGAATTCGCTGTCCAGCTCCTTCAGCCGCGCCTTGGACACGGAGTCCTTCTCCTTGGTGAGGGCGTGGCGCTCCAGCTGCAGCTGCATCTCGCGGCGCTCCCGCACGTCGATCTCGATGGGCCGGGAGTCGATCTGCATGCGCACGCTGGCGGCTGCCTCGTCCATGAGGTCCACGGCCTTGTCGGGAAGGAATCGGTCCGCGATGTAGCGGCTGGACAGCTGCACGGCTTCCACCAGGGCCGCGTCCTTGATGCGGACGCCATGGTGCAGTTCGTAGCGCTCCTTGAGGCCCCGCAGGATCGAGATGGCGTCCTCGACGCTCGGCTCCTCCACGAAGACTGGCTGGAAGCGCCGTTCCAGGGCCGGGTCCTTCTCGATGTGCTTCTGGAATTCGTTCAAGGTCGTGGCGCCGATGCAGCGCAGGTCGCCCCGGGCCAGGGCCGGTTTCAGCATGTTCGCGGCATCCATGGACCCCTCGGCGGAGCCCGCGCCGACCAGCGTGTGCAGCTCGTCGATGAACAGCACGATGCGGCCGTCGCTGTCCTCGATCTCCTTGAGCACGCCCTTCAAGCGCTCTTCGAACTGGCCCCGGTACTGGGTTCCCGCCACCAGCAGACCCATGTCCAGGCCCATGAGGCGGATGCCCTTCAGGCTTTCGGGCACGTCATTCTTGACGATGCGCTGGGCCAGGCCTTCGGCGATGGCGGTCTTGCCGACCCCCGGTTCCCCGATGAGCACGGGATTGTTTTTCGTCCGGCGCGATAGCACCTGCAGCACCCGGCGAATTTCTTCATCGCGGCCGATGACCGGGTCGAGCTTTCCGGCCTCGGCCAGGGCCGTGAAGTCCTTGGCGTATTTCTCCAGGGCCGCGAATTTCTCTTCGGCCTTGTCGTCCTCTACGCGGGCGCCGGCGCGGCTCTCCTTGATGGCGGCCTCGAGCTTCTGGCGGTCCAGCCCAAAGCGCTCCAGCAGCTTCTTGGCATCCGTGGCGGCATTGCTGAAAGCCAGCAGCATGGCGTCGGTGGCCAGGAAGCGGTCGCCCAAACCCCGGCCCGTATCGCTCGCAACCTCCAGGAAATGCCGAAAGCCCGCGCCGGGCTGCGGCTCGGAGCCGCCGATGGCCTTGGGGAGTTTGTTCAGCACCTCGTCGACCCCGGCCTGGAGGCCCCTCAACGATTCCGGGGCCAGTCCGGCCCGCTCCAACACGGGACGCAGGCCCATCTCGGGGGCGAGCAGGGCCCCGAAGAGATGCTGCGGCAGCAACTCAGGGTGCTGGTCCGCCACCGCGCGGTTGCGGGCCGCCACGAGAGCATCGTTGGCTTTTTGGGTGAGGGCCAAGAGGGACATGGGTCCTCCAGAGTCTGATAGACTAGTCTCATACTTGATTGTAATCAACTAAGATTTTCTAAATATATTCTCACCATACTAAGCTAAATCTCCCACCACCAAGGCCCTTGCTATGCTTTGAATCTTCCCTGGGGTACCCGTGGACTTGCATTCCGAAGCCATTGAACGCAACCATCGGCTCCAGACCCTGGCGCCTGAAGTCTTCGGCGCCCTTTCACCCTTGGCGCTCCGGGCCTTCTTTCCCAAGGGCATCCCCTACCAGGCCAGCCAGGCGGCCAGCTGCGCCATCAACGCCACCATCGGCCAGATCACGGACGGTTTCGGCAACCCGCTGCCCCTGGCTCGAATGGGCGAACTTCTCCACGGGATGAGCGCCAAAGACGCCTTCCTCTACAGCCCCATCCAGGGACGGCCCAAGGCCCGGCAGCTGTGGCACGAGAAACTGCTCAAGGAGGACGGCCGGATGGAATCGGTGGGCCTGGCCGCAGTGACCGCCGGCATCAGCCACGCCCTCAGCATGGCGGCGGAACTCTTCTTCAGCCCCGGTGATACCTTGCTGCTGCCAGACCTGTATTGGGACAACTACGAGCAGATCTTCGGCATCCGCTTGGAAGGCCGCTTCGAGCGGTACCCCTTCTATCCAGCCAATCTTTCTGGATTCAACGTGGAGGGGCTTCGGGGGGCCCTGGCCAGAGTCCCGGGCAAGGTCCATGTCCTGCTCAACTTCCCAAGTAACCCCAGCGGTTACTCACCCACGCCGCTGGAACTGCAGGTCATCGCCCAGGTCCTGGCCGAGGCCGCCGCCGACCGGCCAGTCATCGTGTACTGTGACGATGCCTACCACGGTCTGGTTTTCGAGGGTTCGGCCACGAGCAAGAGCCTCTTCTTCGAACTCCTCGGCCGCCACCCGAATCTAATTCCCCTGAAGTGCGATGGCGTCACCAAGGAGCTGAGCTTTTTCGGAGGCCGGGTGGGCTTCCTCACCTTTGGCACCTCGAAGGCGGCGGCGGCGATCCTGGTGGACAAGTCCATGTCCCTGGTGCGCAGTGGCATCGGTAGCCCCGTGGGCCTCAGCCAATACCTCATGGAAGAGGAGCTGCTGGACCCGCGCCACGACGCGAGTTTCGAAAGCATGCTGGCGATCCTGGAGCGCCGCTACCGCATCCTCAAGGCCGCAGTCTCGAAACCCACGGAACAGTGGCGGGTCTATCCCTTCAACGCCGGCTGCTTCTGCCTGTTGGAACTGCGGGCCGGGCTGGACGCCGAAGAGGTTCGCCAGCAGCTCATCGCCGAGGAGAGTGTCGGCGTCGTGAACCACGGCTCCCGCTACCTCCGCCTGGCCTTCTGCTCCCTGAAGGAGGAAGCCATCGAGCCCCTGGTGGAAGCCATCGAGCGGGTGTGCGCGAAGCACGTTTAGCCGCTAAGGCGCAAGGGCATCAAGCCCCACCCCCGCCCCACCTGCGCGATGATGTGAAGATGCTCCTTCTTCAATTACCTGATAGGCACTTGATTCGCGAACATTCGCGCCATTAGCGGTTTCAAAACATGTCCACACCCATGATGCTCCAGATCGCCGCCCTCAAACGCGAGGCGGGCAGCGCGATCCTGCTGACGCGCATGGGGGATTTCTACGAACTCATCGGCGAGGACGCGGTGGTGGCGGCCCCCATCCTGGAGATCGCGCTCACCGCGAGGGGCAAAGGCACCGAGGCCGAAACACCCATGTGCGGCCTGCCGCACTTCGCGCTGGAGAGCTACCTGCCGAAGCTGCTGGCCGCCGGCTACAGCGCCGCCATCGCCGAGCCCACGGCCAAGCCCGAGGAGGTCAAGGGCCTGCTGCCCCGGGCCATCTCCCGCATCATTACGCCGGGCACCTGGCTGGACGACGATGGACGCTGGCTGGCCTCGGTACACCGGGTGGGCGCACAGTGGGGCATCGCCCTGCTGCAGCTCGCCAGCGGCCAGATCCGTGTGCTGCCAGGGGAGGGCGAGTCGACCCTCGTTGCCACACTGGAGCGCCTGGCTCCCCACGAATTGCTGCTGGCCGAAGGCGCCGAAGCCCCGTTGGAAATCGCCGCCATCCAGCGCCTGCCCTCTTGGCGCTTCGAAGCGGCCCGGGCCACCCAGCAGATCCTCGCCTTTTTCGGGTGGCAGCACTTGGAGGGCGTGGGCCTCGAAGCCTTCCCCGCCGCCCAGGGCGCCTTGGGTGCGCTGCTCGACCAGGTCGAAATCACCCAGAAAGGCCGCCCCGCGCACTTGCAGGGAGTGTCGGTGGAATTGGGCGCCGCGGGCCCGCTGCTGGATGCCACCAGCGCGAGGCACCTCGAACTCTTCGCCAACACCTTGGACGGCGGCAAGGCCGGCAGCCTGCTGGCGCTGCTGGACCAGTGCCGCACCCGCATGGGTTCGCGGCTGCTGCGGGCCTGGCTCGAACAGCCGCTGCGGGACCGCGCCGCCCTGGAAAGCCGCTGGTCCCGGGTGGCCTGGCTCACCGAAGACAGCCGCCGCGAACCCTTGCAGAAACTCTTCGCCCAGGTGCCAGACCTGGACCGCCTGCTGGGCCGGGTGGCGCTCGGCCTCGCCACGCCGCCGGAGCTGGCGCAGCTGCGCGATGGCCTGGCCCGCCTGCAGGAGCTCCCGGAGCTGCTGCAGGACCGGGGCTGGTTTGGCGATGCGGCGGAATTGGGCCTCTGGCCGACCGGGACTCCGCTCTGCAGCGATCTCTTCGAAGAACTGCGGCGCTGCGTGGAGGCCGCCCCGGCCCTGGACATCGAAAAGGGCAAGGTCATCCGGGATGGCGTGGATGCCGAACTGGACGCCATCCGCCGCCTGGCCCGGGATGCGAAACAGGTGATGCTCGAACTGGAGGAGGAGGAGCGCATCGCCTCGGGCATCGGCAGTTTGAAGATCAAATACAACCGGGTGTTCGGGTACTACTTCGAGATCACCAAAGCCAATCTGGGCGCGGCTCCGGCCCACTTCATCCGGAAGCAGACCCTGGCCAACGCCGAGCGTTTCACCACCGAAAAGCTCTTGGCTTTCGAGCAGCGCCTGCTTAGCGCCGAGAGCGACCAAGTACGACTGGAAACCCTTCAGTTCAAGCGCCTGCTCGAGGCAGTGCTGGCGGCCCGGGCCAGCCTGGGGGTCCTGTCCAAGGCTGTCGCCGCCCTGGACCTGTTGTGCGCCTTCGCCGAGCGGGCGAGGCAGGGCGGCTGGACCCGCCCAGAGGTCAGCGCCGAGCGGGAACTGGTCCTGGCCGGAGCCCGCCACCCCATGCTGGAGGCCCGCCTCGGCCGCGAATGCATCCCCAATGACCTGGGCCTCACACCCTTCCAGAGCATGGCGGTAGTGACGGGCCCCAACATGGGCGGCAAATCCACCTTCCTCCGCACGGCGGCCCTGCTGGTGGTGCTGGCCCAGACTGGCTCCTTCGTGCCCGCCGAGTTGATGCGCTTCGGCATCACCGACCGCATCTTCACGCGCATCGGCGCCTCAGATTTCCTGTCCAAGGGCCAATCCACCTTCATGGTGGAGATGACCGAAACCGCCCGCATCCTCAACCAGGTGACACCCGCGAGCCTGGTGATCCTGGACGAGATCGGCCGGGGCACCAGCACCCGGGACGGCCTCGCACTGGCGGAAGCCATCGCGCTCCACCTGCGGGACCTCAAGGGCGGCGAGCCGCGCACCCTTTTTGCGACCCATTTTTTCGAAATGACCCGGCTCGCCGAGGACCCGCGCATCGCCAACCTCCACGTGGAGGTCCAGGAGTGGGAAGAGCAACTGCTTTTCCTGCATCGCATCGGGCCAGGGCCCGCGGACCGCAGCTATGGCATCCAGGTGGCCAAGCTGGCCGGCCTGCCGAAATCCGTTATCGCGAAGGCGCAGCGGTTGCTCTCGGAGGAACCGGCCGCGGCGCGCCCGGGGAAATCCGCCGTCCGGGGCGCCGCGCAACAGCCGCCACTGCCCCTCTTCGAGGCCGAGGTGGAGCCGTTGCGGGAAGAGCTGCTGGCCCTGGACCTCAGCCGCATGACCCCGCTGGAAGTGATGAACTGGGCCGCCGACCGGCAGCGCCAGCCGCGCTAACCCAGTCCGCCGCCCCAGGTTCGGGTGGGCCTATTGAGCTTCCGGGGCCTGCCACAACTGGGCCCAGTCCGGGATCTGCGGGCCGGGCATGGGGCGGGCGATGAAGTAGCCTTGGGCCTGCTCGCAGCCCAGCGACTTGAGCAGATCCCATTCGGCGCGGGTCTCCACGCCCTCCGCCACGGTCTTGAGGTTGAGCTTCCGGGCCAGTTCCAGGCTCGTCTGCACGATGGTCCTGTGGCGTGGCTGTTCCGGCGAATCCTTCACGAAGCTCTGGTCGATCTTCAATTCCGTGAAGGGGACGTTGCTGAGCTGCTGGAGCGAGGAGTACCCGGTCCCGAAGTCGTCGATGGACAAGCCGAAGCCTTTGAGCCGCAGGCGGGCCAGCACATTCAGGACCTTGGCCACCTCGCTCATGACTTCGGTCTCGGTCACTTCCAGCGTGATGCGCTTGGGGTCGCAGTCAGCCTTCCGGACGATGTCGTTGAAGCGGTCCGCGATGCTCACATCCGAGAGGCAGAGCATGGACACATTGACCGAAGCGTCCAGATGGAGGCCCCGTTCCTGCCAGGCCAAGAGGTAGGCGCAGGTCTGTTGGAGCAGCGTTTCGGTGAGGGGCACCACCAACCCTTCCAGCTCTATGCTCGGGATGAAATAGATCGGGGTCACCACCCCGTGACCCGGGCGGAACCATCGCACCAGGGCCTCGACGCCCAGCAGTTCCCCGGTGCTGAAGGAGACCTTGGGCTGGAAGAAGGCCAGAAATTCCCGGCGGGCGAGGCCGGCCTTCAGATCTTCGGGCGTGAATTCCTTCACGGCCACATAGCCGCTGTGGTCCTTCTCCCGGGGCACGTAGCGCCCGAGGCAGGTCGTGAGCTCCTGGAGCGTCAGGGGCTTGACGATGGCGCCCAGCACTTGCAAACCGTAGGCCCGGGCCATGGTCTCCACGGTGTTGAGGATGGAAGGCTCCATGCCGCTCACCACCGCCACCGAAAGCGCCAGCTGCTTCTCGGCCAGATGGCTGATGAATTCGATGCCATCCATCTCAGGCATGTCCAGATCGCAGAACACCACATCCACGGGCGTCGCGCGGGCCGTGAGGATCTCCATAGCCTCGCGGCCGTTGGCGGCTTCCACCAGGTCCACCACACCCAGGTCCTTGAGCAGCCGGAGCATCATCCTTCGTTGGAAATCGTGGTCTTCGACCACCATGACGGCTCGATTCCCGAATTCCATGTGAAAGTCTCCTGGGCTCTCAATTATGTAGTGAGGAGCTTCGGACCAGAATGTTCCCAAGTCAATGCCAATGCGATCGAATTTTTATTAGGTTTGGGAGAGCTGGGGCCATGTTGGGATATACCATTCGCGGGCAGCGGTCGAAATGGCCCATCCCCGCAGAGGAGCCGCAGCTGCATGAGCCCACCATCCTTGGAATCAGTGGTGTGTTCGTGGTTGAGGGCGATTGCGTCGACCTGAAGGATAGGTATGCGAGGCCTCCCGGGCTTCCTGTCCAGTGCTTCAGCGAGGGCAACTGCCAGGGCGCCGATTCCGGGTGCGCCATGCCTAGCGGCACGCGTCAACTGGCGCGAAGAAAGACCCGGGTGTCGTCCTTCACCAACTTGGAAAGGAAGGCGCCGCCGCCGAATCCCACGAAGCTCATGGCCATGGCAAATTCGCCTACGTCCGGGATCCCGAGGGCATTTTCCTGGACCTTCGGCAGCCGCTGAGGGAACCCGGCACAATCTGGATTCCACGCTGCATTCCACGCTTCAGGGCCGGTGTTCCAGGTTGTCCGCCAGCACGCTGCACATGGTCCGCACGCCCACCACCAGAGCCTCTTCGTCCAAATCGAAGACCGCGGTGTGGGCGCCGCTGGTGAAACCCTTGGCGGGATTGGCCACCCCCAGCCAGAGATAGGCGCCGGGCGCGCGTTCCTGAAAGAAGGAGAAGTCCTCGGCGCCCATGACCGTGGGGCCGGGCACCAACTGCGGACCAAGGACCCGGGCGAGGGTGGGCAGCGTCGCGGTCACCAGGGCGGCGTCGTTCACGGTCACCGGGTAGGCGGTGTTGGCCCGGTAGCTCAACTCATAGCGGGCGCCATGGGCGGCGGTGACGCCATCCAGGATTTCCTTCATCAAGCCCTTGGCCCGGGCCCGCACATCGGGATCGAGGGTCCGCAGGGTGCCTTCCATGCGCACCTCTTCGGCGATGATGTTGTCCCGGATCCCGCCATGGATGGTGCCGACGCTCAGCACCATCGGCTGCAGTGGGTCGATGCGGCGGCTGCGGATGGTCTGCAGGGCCTCGATACACTCCGCCGACACCAGCACCGCGTCGATGCCCTGGTGCGGCGCCGCCCCCCCGTGGGCCATCTTTCCGCGCACCGTCAGCACCCAGGTGTCCACGGAAGCCAGCATGGGACCGGCCTTCAGGCTCATGGTGCCCACTGGCAGGCCGGCGTTCGTGTGCAGCCCGAAGATCGCGTCGATCTTGGGATTCTCCATGACGCCTTCTTTGATCATCAGGGCCGCGCCACCTTCTTCGTTGCCGGGCGCGCCTTCTTCCGCCGGCTGGAAGATGAATTTCACGGTGCCGTGCAGCTCAGCCTTCATGCCGGCCAGCACTTCGGCGATGCCCAGGCCGACGGTGGTGTGCGCGTCGTGCCCGCAGGCATGCATCACCCCCACGTTCTGGGACTTGTAGGGCACTTCGTGGACCTCGGTGATGGGCAGCGCATCCATGTCCGCCCGGTAGGCGACGACCGGACCCGGCTTCCCTCCTTTCAGCAGGGCGACTACGCCGAATTTACCAACCCCTGTTTTGACCTCCAGGCCCAGCGCTCGCAGCCGTTCGGCCACAATACGCGAGGTGCGTTCCTCCTGGTTGGAAAGCTCCGGATGCCGGTGGAAGTCCCGGCGGGTCTCCACGAGGCGGGGCCGCAGCGCCTCAGCCGCCTTGGCGATGCGGGCGTCGCGGTCCTGGGCCCCCAGCCCCGCGCTGGTGGCGAGCATCAGACCGCACAAGGTGGATCGGCGCATGGAGACTCCAGAGATGGGCCACCAGCATAGCGGCACGGCCCCCCTTCCCGCCTAGGTTTCCGGGCCCGCCAGGTGGGGTGCGGAGGCATGGAAGCCCCGGGCCCACCACAAAAGCGCGCCAGACATCAGTACCGCCGGCACCGCGACGAGCAGGGCCTTGCCCAGCGCTACACCGCCGCCGCCCAACCAGTCGCTCAGGCTGCCCACCAGCCGGGGGCTGATGGCATCGCCGAACAGGTGGATGAACAGCACGTTCAGGGCTACGCCCGTGGCCCGCACGCTGGAGGGCAGGCAGCTCACCGTCAGCGAATTCACCGGACTCGTATTGATGAAGAGCAGTAGCATGGCCACGAAGAACATGGCGTAGGTGACGCTCAGACTGCCCGACACCACCGCCCAGGCCACCGCCGGCACCGCCCCCAGCAGGGTGAGGCCGCTGATCCAGACGCCCGCGTCGGGCCAGCGATGCTGCAAGCGGCCTGTGAGGCTGCCGCCCAGGAAGGTGCCCGCGATGCCCGTGACCACCGCCAGCCCGCCGAACATGAGGCCCGCCCCGCCCACGCTCACGGCGAATTTCCGTTGGAGCAGCGCCGGCCCCCAGGTGGAAAGGGCGCCCATGGCGAAGGTGTAGGCCACGTAGCTGCCCGTGCAGGCCAGCCAGATACGGTTATGGAATATGGCGGCCAGCTTCTGCACCCAGGAGGCCGAGACCGTGGCGTCCACCATGTGGTCCAGGGCCCCACGCACGGGATCCGCCAGCAGCGCCATGCGCCCGGCGAACAGGAGGCCCGGCAGGCCCGCCACCAGGAAGGCCGCGCGCCAGCCGTAGTGCTGCGCCACCACGCCCCCGAGCCCATAGCCGAGCGCCGAGCCCACGGGGATGGCCAGGTAGAACCAGGTGAACTTGGAGGCCCGCTCGTCCTCGGGGATCACGTCGCTCAGGATAGCGGGCCCCAGGGTGGCGTAGGCCGCTTCGCCCACGCCCACCAGGGAGCGCGTGAGCAGCAGCATCGGGTAGCTGTGCACGAAGGCCGCCATCATGGTGGAGAGGCTCCACAAGGCCACACCCGCCGCCACCAGCCGCGGCCGGTGGTAGCGGTCCGCCAGCCATCCGAAAACCGGCGCGGCCAGCATGTACACCACCACGAAATAAAGGGTCAGGCTGCCCAGCTGGGAATCCGCCAGATGCAGCTCTTTGCCCAGTGGCTCCAGGATCGCCGCCACCACGTAGCGGTCCAGATAGTTCACCAGGTTGATGCAGGTCAGCAACACCAGGAGTTTCTGGGAGGTCTTCACGAAGGAGCTCCTGGGTCCTGCATCCGGGGCGGGAAGCCCGCCAACTCAGTTGATGATCTTGATGGTGCGGGGCGCGGACGGCCCATTTCTGCGTTCTCGGCCGATGAGGATGACCTCGAGCAGGCCCGCCACCAGGCTGGTGATGAGGGCGCCGAAGAAACCCGCCCAGAAGCCGGCCACTTCGAAGCCCAGCCCCAAGCGGTGGGAGAGGGAGCCCACCAGCCAGAACACCAGGCCGTTGATCACCAGGCTGAAGCAGCCGAACGAGAAGATCACCGGGATGAAGGCGATGAATTTCAGCAGGGAGCCCAGGGTCGCATTGAGCACGCCCAGCAGCACCGCCACCGCCAGCAGGTCCACAAAGGAACCGTGGCGGAGCCCCGGCAGCGCATAGCTCGCCACCAGCAGCCCGACGGCGGAAAAGAGGAAACGGAGCAGGGTTCGCATGGCAGCCAGTGTAGGCCAGCGGGGAGTCAGCGCGAATCGGGCATTGAAAATCCCTCGCCCCCCGCCACGGTCCCGCCTTCGCCGCCATGCCGGCCCATGATGTAGGTCTGGGCTTTGGGGATGCCCGCCGCCGCGTAGGCGCGGATGTCCGTGGCCGCATTGCCGTAGGCGCGGATGAACGTGAAACCCGCGGCCTGCAGAGCTTTCAGCTGGACCGCCTTGGCCGCGCCCACGTGGGCCTGGGTGGGCATCGCGGCGCCGGTGGTAGGCATCCACAGCACCAGGCCTTCGGGGAAGTGATGGATGGCCAGCCAGGCGCGGGTGGGCCCTCCCAGCCAAGGCGGCCGGCCCGTCAGGTAGACAATGAAGCTGTCAGTGGCGCAAGCCTGCACAGCCTCCACCGCATGGGGCCGGGGCCGGGGCCCCTCGGGCTTCGGGCTGCGCCGTAGGCGGCGCCCGTAATCCTTCCAATTCTCCAGGTCCGACACGGTCAAGGTGCCGTCGATGTCGAAGACCGAGGCGGGCCGGCTCTCCGCGACGACGACGAGGTTCGCGTCCGCGGATTGCAGCTGGTACCACCAGCGCAGCCGCACCGTTCCCGGCCGGGAGGGCGCCTTGACGGTCAGCACCGCCTTGCCTTCCCCATCGGTGGTGGTCTCGCCCAGGGGCTTCCAGGCCCCGTCCACCTGCCATTCAGCCCGCACAGGAGCATGTTCCAAGCTCTTCTGGACCCCGGCGCTGTGGTGGAACCAGGCTGTGAGCAGCACCGCCGAATCGGGCCGGGCCACGGCGTCCGAAGCCGAGTGGTAGGGCGTGCGGGATTCGAGAACGCCCGCGGGCACAGGTACCACAGCCAGCACGGCTGCGATTAAGGGAAGGCGGATCCGGGGCTCCATCAAGCCAGTTCCTCGGACCCTTCGCATAGGCGTTCCACCAATTCTCCCATTAAATCATTCTCATTGGCCCACCCTAGCATCCCAACCATTGGGCTCTCCAGCAGCCCGTGGGATACTGCTGTTTTGGGCTCTGGAGCGTGCATGGCTGCCTTTGATCTGATCGTGATTGGAAGTGGCCCCGGGGGCTACATCGCCGCGGTGCGGGGCGCACAGCTGGGCCTGACCACGGCCCTGGTGGAAAAGGACCCCGCGGGCCTCGGCGGCACCTGCCTGCGGCGCGGCTGCATTCCCGCCAAGACCTGGCTCGAGACCGCCCACCGCTTCGAGCAGATGGAGAGCCTGAAAGAATTCGGCATCGCCGACGTGGATGTATCGAAGATGCGGGCCGACCTCGCGGCCATCGTCACCCGCAAGAACCGCATAGTCCTGAAGAACGGCAAGGGCGTCGAATACCTGATGAAGAAGAACAAGGTCACGGTGCTGAAGGGCGTGGGCAAGCTGCTGGGCGGCGGCCGCGTGGTGGTGGAGCAGGAAGTCCACACCGCCAAGAAAATCATCCTGGCCACGGGCTCGGTGCCCCGGGAATTGCCGGGCCTGGAAACCGATGGCCAGCGGGTGCTGAACAGCGACCACATCCTGGACCTCACCGAACTGCCGAGCCACCTGGTGGTGTTGGGCGGCGGCGCCATCGGCGTGGAGTTCGCTTCCACCTTCGCGCGGCTGGGCAGCAAAGTGACGCTGGTGGAATTGGTGGACCAGCTGGTGCCCATCGAGGACACCGACATCGGCGTGGAGCTGGCCAAAATCTTCACCAAGAGCTACAAGATTGACGTGCGGGTGAAGACCAAGATCGCCTCGATCGAACGCTTCGCAGATAAGGTGGTCTGCCACCTGGAGGGCGACAAGGCCGGCGAGGTGGAGGCCAGCCATGTGCTCATCGCCGTGGGCCGCGCGCCGGTCACCACGAATGTGGGCCTGGAGAACACCAAGGCCACCCTGGACCGGGGCTACGTGGAGATCAATGAATTCATGCAGTCCCAGGAAGACGGCCTGTACGCCATCGGCGACATCGTGAAAACCCCATGGCTGGCCCACGTGGCCTCCGACGAGGGCATCGTCGCCGCCGAACATGCCGCCCAAGCCCTGGGCCACGACGCGCGCCCCCACCCGGTGAACTACGACCGGGTGCCCGGCTGCACCTACTGCGATCCCGAAATCGGCAGCATCGGCCTGACCGAGCGCAAGGCCCGGGAGAAGGGCTACGACGTGCAGGTGGGCCAGTTTCCCTTCATGCCCATCGCCAAGGCCAACATCATCGGCGAGCCCCACGGCTTCATCAAGATTGTGGCGGATAAAAAATACGGCGAGCTCCTGGGCATCCACATCATCGGCCCCAAGGCCACGGAGCTGGTGGCCTCCAGCGTGGCGCTCCTGGGGGGCGAATACACGGTGGAGGAGCTCATCCACACCATGTACCCGCACCCTACCCTGAACGAAGTCTTCCCCGAAGCCGCCCGCGCCGTCCTCGGCCGCGCATTGAACATGTGATTGAACAGGCAGGAGCACGAGTGATTCCGATCGGAAAACTGGGGCGCGTCGTCGAAGGCGACTACAAGAACTGGTTCGTGATGGTGCATGACACGCCGGGCATGGGCCTGCTGGTGGTCAAGGCCCTGGACCCTGAAATGAGCAACACCAAGCTCTTCCATGGGCCCCTGAAGCACATGGCCGAGGTGGAGGAATACTTCGTGCAGCAGCACCTCAAGGTGGACTGGGAACACGCCGTGAGCCACGAGGGTTGAGGCGCCGTTCAAGGGGATTGCTCCTCGCGGCCCTGGCCGGTCTGGCACTTTCGGCCCAGGCCTCCCGCGGCTCCTTGAGCTATAGTTCCGGCGCCAAGCGCGTGGTCCTGCGGGTCATCGACGGCAACCATCCGGCCTTCCTGGCGCTGCGCCCGGAGGAGGGTGAATCAGGGGTGGTGCGGGAATTCTTCCTCACCCACAGCGGCCCGGAAAAAATGATCGCCCCCAACGCCAACCCGCTGAAGGCCTCGGCCCCGGCCGCCTGGAAAGTGGGGAAGCACCGCGGTTCGAAACTGCTCCAGGCCGACGAGGCCACCTATTGGTCCTACACGCCGGGCCTGGTGTTGCCCGCGTCGTTCCAGCTTGGCCGCGACCTATGGAAGCTAGAGGCCGCCGAGCTGCCGCCGCTGATGTTCGTGGAGTTGCGCTGAGCCTGAGGTATTGAGCTTGGGTGGCTAGCTCCATTCAAGAAGGCAAACCCGCCGATTGTCGGCGTGTCCCGAGTCTTGGTGGTCAATCGTTGTCGTTCGAATGCGAATCCGCATGCGCTGAGGCAAGCGATTTCCACGACGAGTGGGCACGGATGGAAAAGGTCCGCGCGGAACCCGCTCAGTGCTGCTTCCCGCCGCCCCGGCCGCCTTCGTGGTGGGCCCTGCCACTCCGGGTTCCCCCACCCTTTCCGTGGGGGGTTCCCGCCGATCGGGCCGTCGATGGCCGCCCCGGATTTGAATTTCGTGCGGCGGCGGTTTGGGTGGACGCCGATCGCGCCTGGGTGCTGCGGGAGTTGTACAGATTGCGGTTCACGGTGACATTGCGGGTGATGTTGACGTTGCGGGTGATGTTCACATTGCGGAAGGCGGGCCGGAAGAAAGCCCCGGGACCGCACCAGCGCGCGCCCCAACCGAACCCGAAACCGTAGCGGAATCCGCCCCAGGCGGGTCCCCAGCCGAAGCCGAAGCCCCATCCGGCCCACGGGGAGTACCGGGCGTGGAATCCCCAGGTCCAAGGCCTCGGGTAGTAGAAGGCGCCGCCCCAGGATCGGTAGCGCCAGCCCGTGCCGAACACGACCGTGCCGTAATAGGGGTAGGAGCCCACATAGGCGGGGGTATAGGCCTCGTAGACCACGTCGGGTGTGGCGTCGTACACATAGGCGAAGCGCGTGTTGTAGACCGGGCTCTCGGGCGGGATGGCCTGGATTTCGTCTTCCGGAATCGAGTCCGCGATCTGCCAGGGGCCCGTAGGCTCCGGGGCCGTGAACCAGACGCCCTTATCGCAGACGTAGGAACGCCCGCGGATCCTGAGCACCTGCTCGGGAGTATTCAACGCGTATTCCACGCGGGTGCCGGGGACCGCCTCGAAGCGGGGCTCGCCATCGTAGGTGACCGACACGTGCGCGTCGCTGCGGCGGACCGCCGTGGTCCGAGGTTTGGAGGCGTCGGCCAAGGCCGCTTGGGCCGCATCGGTTCCAGGGATGAACGCAAGGACCTCCGCCTTGGGGGAATCGCTGGGGATCCTGCGAAAGCTCGTGGGGAGCCCGTCGGGGCGGACAAAGGTCCAGGGCCCAGAATACGAATCGCTCTTGAACCACCGGCCGGACAGCACCACCCAGTACACCTGGTCGGAAGGCGTGCGGAAGACGTTGCTTTCGGAGTTGGAGATGGCATCCACCTCGCCCGCCACCACAGGGCTCCAATGGGGCGGGCCATCGGAAACAATCAGTTCCACCGGTTCAATGGCCACCAGGATTTTCGGGACGCGTTTCTCCGCGGTCTGTTTTGCCTCCTCCACTTCGCTGTCCGCCACGCCGGCCTCCTGGAGGTCTGCGCGGGCGATCCGCGCCGCTTCCGCGGGCGCGTCGTCGGTCTTTGTCCAGGGCCCCTTCGGGTCCGCGGCGCGGAACCACATGGTGCCGCCGTTCAGGTAGTAGGCGTTGGGGCCCGGATCGCGCAGCACGAGGAACGGCGTATTGAGCGCCCGCTCCAGGCGGGAGCCCTCCACCGCGCGGAAGCGCGGTTCGCCGTCGAAGGTGATGAGGATCGCCGGTTGGGTCTCGAAGAGGATCTTGGGCGGGTCGGTGTTCAAGGCCGCCGGTGCGGCGCCGCGCTGGCTGGCCATCTTGGCGGCGGCCAGGACTTCATCGAGCGGCAGCTTCGCGTGCATCCGCGTCAAGGCCAAGCCGAGGCGCTTGGCCAGCCGCTGCTGCAGTCCGGGCGCCGTCGGGGCGAGCTCGACCTTGGCAACCACGACCGAGGTGAGCCAGACGTTCCGCCCCTCGCGGTCGACCTGCACCTCGGCCTCGTACCACGCTTTGCCGGTGGAAGTTTCGGCCTGTCCTTCGCGCTGGACCCGGAGCGTGCCCCTGGCGCTGAGCTTCGTGCCGTTCAGGCTTTCGGCTTGGGGGATATCCAGGGTGATGGTGGTGCCACCTCCCATGCGGACCGTCTTGGGCCAGTTGTCCTCCTGAACCTGGGATGGCCTCGGCGCGCCACGGCGGGGCCGCTCCACTTGGGCGTAGGCGCGGCCGGCCGTGGCCAGCGCCATGGCTGCGATCAGCATCGTGAAGATGGAAGGCACCCAGCGTGTTCGTTTCCACATAGCTACTCCCTATCGGTGCAGAAATAGACCTCGTTTTGTCCTGAAGGTTCACCCGGGAAGGAGAATAATCCTCATTCCCACGAAAGACGCTCCGGTGTGGCGGCACGGGGCGTGTTCCACCCGCCGAAGGCTCGGGTAGAAAGGGCTGGACACGCCCAAAGGCCCGGCCGATAGTCTCGGGCAGCCCCCACCATCTGCCAGCAACACCCGGTTCTCAGGAGGACCCATGTCCCGTGCCCTGTTCGCCCTGCTTCCCATGGCGGTTCTCGCCGCCCTCCAAGGCCCCGGGGGCCTGCAAAGGGTCACGGCCCCGGCCCATCCCATCGTCCACCTGGCCGCCAGCAAGAGCGTGCCGGCGGTGCAGCTGGCGCAAAAGCCCCTGGGGCTGCAGGCAGGTCCAGGATTCCTGCCCTGGGCGGAAAAGGTCACGGCCCTCAAGGCGCTGAGCCTCTACTCGGGCGGCGGTGGCGCCCCGGCCACGACCATCAATCTCACGGTGCAGAACCACGTCCAGACTGTGAATGGCGTCTATGCCGCCACCTATTACCACAGCCCCATGTACGTGTATTCGGACTTCTACGGCACCGGGGTGGCCTCCCTCGGCAACTCCACCACCATGTACAACGGCACCGGCAACGACCCGGACATCTTTCTCGTGTTCAAGCCCCAGCCCAACAAGAAGTACCTCATCGACGCGGGCATGTACGGCAGCAGCGGCACCTATTTCATTTACGTCCATGTGGACAACAGCACGGCCTTCCAGCAGATCATGCCCAATTCCAACCGCCTGCTGATCGTCTTTCCCGGCACCAGCAAGCCCCAGGAATCCTACATCGCCATCCGGGGCAGCATCCCCAGCCGGGGGTACTGGTCCTGGTACGGCTGCCAGATCACCGAAATCTAAGCGCGCAGTCCCGGATTAACGTTGATTCATACAAATGAATAACCAAATTTTTTAGCTCAAGATCGCTTCGTTAGCTACAGATCGCCTGCGGGCCGATGCCCGAACATGGCAGATGCCAGGTACCTGGCTGAAGGAGTAGTAGGGCTGAATCGCTTTCATTTGCGTGAATCAGTGTTCATCCGTGGTTTCTAATTTTTTAAATGCCAATCCATGGGACAGGCCCTCCACCAGCGCCCGGAACTCCTCAAAGGCCCGGGTGGCGCCGACCTTGAAATCCGGGTTGAAGCGGGTGCTGCGCAGCCGCGCCTTCGCCACCAACCGCTCCCGGCAGCGCTGCCAGGCCGCCAGGCTCTGGGCATTGCCCGCGAGGGCCTGGCGCAGCCGCGCTTCCAGGTCCTGCCGGGAACGGCCGAGGCGCTCCTTGAACTGCTCCAGGGCCAGCAGGTTCTGGGTGATGGTGAAGAAGTGGTGGCCCTTCACGGCCATGGTCACGATCTCCGCGGCCATGAAGGGGCGCCGGCTCAGGGCCCGCAGCAGGTAGCTCCAATAGACCAGGGAGTAGCGGGAAAAGGTCTGCCGGAACAGGGAATAGAAAAAGGCCCGCAGTTCGATGAGCCGGATGCGGCGCACCGAGGCCTGGTGGGGCTTCATCCGCAGGATCAGCCCCAGGCAGCGGGCGAAGTAGCGGCGGGGGCGGTACACCTCTGCGAGCACCCTTTTGTACCCGGTGCGCAGCTGGCCCGCGTCCATGCGCGGCGTGAAGTTCAGGTCCAGGTCGTGGGTGTTGTTGCCCCCCGCGGAGGCCGACAGCAGGCGCCCTTCCGCAGCCAAGCGCGTGTGGAGCCGCGTGCCGGGCAGCGCTGTCAGGAGCCCCACCATGGCGGTGGGGATGGCGGCCTCGTTGATGAAGCGGATCTGGCGGTCGAAGATGTCGGCCCGGTCCCCGTCGAAACCCACGATGAACCCGGCGGCCACTTCCAGGCCCTTGGCCTGGATGGCGCGCACGCTGTCCAGCAGGTCCATGCGGGTGTTCTGGCGCTTGCCCACGGCCTCGAGGGTGGCCTGGTCGGGGGTCTCGATGCCCACGAAGACCATGTTGAAGCCCGCTGCCACCAGGGCATCCATTAGGGCTTCGTCCGCTGCGAGGTCCAGGCTGGCTTCGGTGTAGAGGGTGAAGGGGAAGCCCCGTTCCGCCTGCCAGCGGGCCACTTCCGGCAGCAGCTTGCGCACCTGCCGGCGGTTGCCGATGAAGTTGTCGTCCACCACGAACAGCGAGCCGCGCCAGCCGCCCCTATAGAGCAGCTCCATCTCGTCAAGAATCTGCTCAGGCGCCTTGGTACGGGGGGTGTGGCCGAACAGCTCGACGATGTCGCAGAATTCGCAGTGGTGGGGGCAGCCGCGGGAGTACTGCAGGGCCGCGCCGGCGTAGCGGGTGCGATCCACCAGGTCAAAGCGGGGCGGTGGCGTGCGGGTGATGTCGGGACGGGAGGGATCCCGATAGCAGCGCTTCGCCTGGCCCCGCCGGTAGTCCTCCAGGAAGGGCGGCAGGTTCACTTCCGCCTCGCCCAGCACGAAGTGGTCCACGCCTTCGATCTGTTCGTGGCAGCTGGTGGGATAGGGGCCGCCCGCCACCAGGGGGGTGCCCGACGTGCGGCACATGGCCACCACCCTTTCGAAGGACTCCCGCTGCACCAGCATGGCGGAGATGAGCACCAGGTCCGCCGCGGCGATCTCGGCCGGGGACACCGCCTCCACGTTCAGGTCGATGAGCTTCAGCTCCCAGTCCGCGGGCAGCAGGGCGGCCACCGTGAGCAGGCCCAGGGGCGGCAGGGCCGCCTGGCAGCCCAGGAACGGCAGGGCGTAGCGCATGCTCCAGTAAGTCGGCGGCATTTCCGGGTAGATCAGCAGCGCCTTGGTGGCCAAGCACCCATCCTTTCTGGAGGCTGCTCCCATTTTACGCTCCGCCCCAAAGCCCATGGTCACAAGGGGCGGTGGGCTGGGCTGAGGACTGCGGGCTGACGGCAACGGATTTTGACCAATTTCTCCGAAGGATCTAGTTTGGGCGCTTGTGCCGCGCCGCCCACGGGTTCACGCTCTTGGCAGACCGGGAGGGGCGATGCAGCGGACGGCGCGGCTTGACTCGTGGATCGCCAGCTACGCCGGGGACCACCGCAACCCCGTGAACCACGCCATCCACGTGGTGTGCATTCCGCTCATCGTGTTCTCGAGTTTGGGACTGCTGAACTGGATTCCGCTGCACCTGACGCTGCTGAACCACGGGGTTGGCCTGGGAGACCTGGGGCTGCTGCTGCTGCTGGCCTTCTTCGCCCGCCACGACCTGCGCCTGGCCCTGCTGGCCCTGCCCTTCGCCGCCGCCATGGTCATCGCCGCCCGCTACCTGCCCCCCCTGGCCCACGTGGCCATCTTCGCCACCACCTGGATCGCCCAGTTCTTCGGCCACGGCCTCTGGGAAAAGAACCGCCCCAGCCTCATGTCCAACCTCGTCTCCCTTTTCGTCGCCCCTGCATTCCTGCTGGATGGTTTGCTTGGCGGGGGGACTGCGAAACAGAGTTAGGGTGCGCAAGTGCATATGACCCGACAGCGCGAGAAAATCATCACAGTTCTGGGTTCAGCCTATTTTCAACCTATCGCTGACCTATTTGAGCGCCTTGCTCAAAAGAAACGAGCCAGACCCACTCGAGTCATGTCAACAATTACCGAGAGCGGTTACGCGGCGTCAGGCGTACTGCTATTGGTCGCAATGTTCGAGTCGCATGTGTCTCGCATTCGCTTCATTCAACCGAAGAAGGTTGCCAACACAACACGCAGTGCTGTCCAGGTAGTGCTCTCCGTCTTGCCGACACTCCGTCACAGGAAAGCGTTGGAAGATTGGCCTGCCCCCGGATTCTGTACCACTCATAAAGTTAGGGTTGGGTGGTTGGGGACATCCTGATGGGCCAGATGGCCATCAGGGGCAGGAAGTGATGGTAGCGTGATCGTCATCTCGTCGGAGGATAGGGCAACGCTGGGAAGCGACCTGAGCGCCGCCGTGAGGCACCGGACGGTGGCGGCCAGGGGGAATGCCCTGGCCGTTT